>JAJYWG010000361.1 GCA_021791615.1 Actinomycetes bacterium | reverse complement strand
CACGGGCAGATGGTCGTGGCAATCGTCGTGCTCGACGACGTGCGCCGCCGCACCCAGGCGTGCCTGATCTCGGTGGATGCCGGGCCGTGACCACGCGAACGGTGGTCTCGGGGGCGGCGAACGACCGGTGGTTGGCGGCCGACCGGGCCCGGATGTGGGAGGACGCCGAGGTGGTCGGCGTCGAGCGGCGCGCGGCGGCCGCGTTGCTTCGGCTTCGTCTCGTCGAGGTGCCGGATCTCCTTCCGGGGCAGTACTACCTGGTACGCCTGGCCGTCGACGCACCGCCCGGCGTGGTCGAACAGGCGTACTCCCTGTGTTCGTCGCCGTACCCGCGGTCGACCGAGGTCGAGATCGCGGTGCGAGAGGTCCCCGGTGGCCGGGTCTCTCCGCTCTTGGCGCGCCAGGTGGAGGTAGGTGACCACCTCCAGGTGCGAGGACCCTTCGGCTTTCTCACCTGGACCGAGCATGACGGCGGACCGCTTGGTCTCGTCGGCGCTGGCACCGGCATCGCCCCGCTGGTCTCCATTGTGCGCTACGCCTCGGCGCGCCGGCTCGCTGTCCCGATGACCTTGCTGTGCTCCAGTCGTGACCGGATGACGGCGCTGCTCGTCGACGAGCTCGAAGCATTGGCCCGAGTCCTGCCGTGGTTCAAGCTCGTCCACACCTACACCCGCAACGCGCATGACCCCTCGGCACGCTACCGCCGTCGCATCGATGCCGACATCCTCGCCGAGGTGTTCGAGACGCACGATCATACGCCCCGTCCGACCCTTTACTACGTAGCCGGGCCAGGCGACATGGTGATCACGACCCGCTCCATGCTCGGCTCCCTCGGAGTCGTCGACGATGTGATCTACAGCGAGGACCACGCATGAGACCGTCGAGCTGCCCAAGGTCGCCGCGCGTCGCCGCCACGCTTCCGGAGGTCCGGTCATGAGGACGCTCGTCACCCTCGAGAACAGCAACTGCACGTGGTGCCACAACGCGATGTTGAGGACGCTGCGCGAGGAGATGGGCGTGCAGCGTGTCCTTTCGGATTTCTCCTCGGGATGCGTCGTCATCGAGCACGAGACCGACCCCGATGCGCTCCTCACGTTGGTCACGACCGCCGACCGTGCGGTGGCCGTGGCCGGCAATGGCGAGAGGGAGATGGTCCCGGTGGCCGGCCATGAGGCAGTCGCGTGCCGGAAATCGAAGGACATCGTGGGCGGGCTGCCGGACGAGGGGAGGCAGGTGCTGGCAGCGACGAGCCCTGACGAAGGGGGCGCCAAAGCGTTCATCCGTCGGTCCCGGTCCGACACATGGTCGAAGGCGGTGCCGGTGTGTCCGGTGTGCCACCCTGGTGGACCGAGCACGGGAGAGGGAGTACGAGTTCTCACGCGCGAGCGACCTACCCCCGGCCTGGTGCGACGGACGATACGGCTCCTCGTGAGGGCGTATCGGGCTGCCTTCCGTCTGCCCATGACGCCCCGATGAGGCGGGCGGGGGATGGCCACGTCGGACACGAGCGGCGAGCTCCTCGACTTCACGGAGAACTCCGCCGCCATGCCCAAGGTGGCGGGCGTGGCCGTGCGGGAAAGGGCTAGCCCACCATGAGGCCGGTGCGGGGCGTCGCTGCCCCTGTTGTGGCCGGTGAAGTGGACGAGGACGCACGGTGGAGCGACCTCGGCGTACGCACCGAGGACGTTGCCGAGTGGAAGGCCAACGGGCTCGGACCGTTCGAAGCTGCACTGGCACAGGGGGATGGCTTCACGCCAACGACCGTCACCCACTACCGCCGGCAGCTCCGCCGCATCGCCCGCCCGTGGGCGCGCCGGGGTCTGGACTCTCCTGAAGGGCTGCGCTGGCACCAAGCTGGTTTCGCTGCTGGCGACGCATTGCGGTGGCGGTCACAAGGTGTCGACGTCGCCACCGCCAGGATCCGCCGTGACGGCTATGGGCGGGGATCGACGCGTACGGGTCTCCCTGGTGCGGACACTCGCCTGATTGGTCAACACAGAGAGAGGATGGACTGAAGGAATGCCAGACACGAACACACGAAACGAGGCGGTGTACCCGCCAGGGACCGCGAAGATCGCCCAGCGGCGTAAGGCGCTCGCACCCGCGATCCACGACGCCTTCGAGAAGTTCAGCCGAGCGGTCTTTAGCCCCGGGGCGTTGCCGGAGAAGACCAAGCAGCTGATCGCCGTCGCCGTCGCCCATACGACGCAGTGCCCGTACTGCATCGCCGGTCATTCGAATCTGGCGCGTCGCAAGGGGGCGAGCGACGAGGAGATCATGGAGGCGATCTGGGTAGCGGCCGAGATGCGGGCCGGTGGTGCATACGCCCACTCCACCGTGGCGTTGCACACCCTCGGGGTGCCCGAGCATGCCGAGGGCCACCGGTAGAGACCTGAGGTCGAGGTCGTTGCTTGCCGCCGCCGACTGCGGCGCGGAGGCCAGCGTAGGTTCACGTACGTCCGTCGGCTCTGCCGGAGGAGGGAGAAGAGTATGGGCACGAACAGCTTCGGCACTCGGGATCGGATCACCATCGACAACATCGCCTACCAGATCGAACGTCTGGAACGCGTCGACGGCGTCGGGCGGTTCCCTTACAGCCTCAAGGTGTTGCTCGAAAACCTGCTCCGCAACGAGGACGGCCGGCTGGTGACCGCGACTCAGGTTGAGGCCCTCAGTGCGTGGCGGGCCGATGCGGTCCCCGCAGGCGAGGTGGCCTTCACTCCCGCACGGGTGCTGATGCAGGACTTCACCGGGGTGCCCTGCGTGGTCGACCTGGTCGCGATGCGCGACGCGATCGGCGCACTGGGGGGAGCGCCGACACGGATCAACCCGCTCATCCCCACCGAGCTCGTCATCGACCACTCGGTGATCGCCGAGGCGTTCGGTCGCCCCGACGCGTTCTCCGTCAACGCCCGCTTGGAGTTCGAGCGCAACCAGGAGCGCTACCAGCTGTTGCGCTGGGCCCAGGCCGCTTTCGACGACTTCCGAGTCGTCCCCCCTGACACCGGCATCTGCCACCAGGTGAACCTCGAGTACCTGTCGCGGGTGGTGTTCACCCGCGCCGGCCCGGAGGGTCCATTGGCATACCCAGACACCCTGGTCGGTACGGATTCCCACACGCCCATGGTCAACGGGCTCGGCGTGCTCGGCTGGGGCGTGGGAGGGATCGAGGCCGAGGCGGCGATGCTGGGCCAGCCGATGAGCATGCTGATCCCGGAAGTCTTGGGTCTCAAACTGACCGGCGAGCTGCCGGCCGGGACCACCGCGACCGACCTGGTGCTGACGATCGCAGAGCTGCTTCGCAAAACGGGGGTCGTCGGCAAGTTCGTGGACTTCTTCGGGCCTGGGGTGGCGAACGTGCCGCTGGCCAATCGGGCCACCATCGGCAACATGAGTCCCGAGTACGGCTCGACGTGCGCCATCTTCCCGATCGACGACGTGACGCTTGACTACCTGCGCCTGACCGGGCGTTCGCCACACCAGGTCCGCGTGGTTGAGGCGTACGCCAAGGCGCAGGGCCTGTGGCATGAGCCGGACCACGAGCCGTCGTACTCCCACGTCATCGAGCTCGACCTCTCGAGCGTGGAGCCGTCGATCGCCGGCCCCACGCGGCCGCACGACCGGATCCCGCTGCGCTCGGCCCCCCACGCGGTCGCCGCTCTGTTGGCCGGCCAGACCAGCGAGGAACCGGCTCGCGTCGGCCTGGACGAGGCGTCCGCCGAGTCGTTCCCAGCCAGTGATTCTGTCGCGATCGGTCACGACTCCCCCGACGACAGCCCACGTGAGGCGTGCGGCTGCGACACCGACCACGGCTGGCCGCACCGCCGGGTTGCGATCACCTTGGAGGACGGCACGGCCACCGAGGTGGACAATGGCCACGTCGTCATCGCTGCCATCACTTCGTGCACCAACACGTCCAACCCGTCGGTGATGGTCGGTGCCGGACTCCTCGCCAAGAAGGCCGTCGAACGCGGGTTGTCGACCAAGCCGTGGGTGAAGACTTCACTCGCGCCCGGGTCACGGGTCGTCACCGATTACCTCGATCGGGCCGGCCTCACGCCCTACCTGGACCGGCTCGGGTTTGACCTCGTGGGTTACGGTTGCACCACCTGTATCGGCAACTCCGGCCCCCTCATCCCCCAGGTGAGCGCAGCGGTGACCGGCAACGACCTGACCGTGTGCGCCGTGCTCTCTGGCAACCGGAACTTCGAGGGGCGCATCCATCCCGAATGCCGGATGAATTTCCTCGGCTCCCCGCCCCTCGTGGTGGCCTACGCCCTCGCGGGCACTCTCCACGCCGACCTCGTGGACCATCCGTTGGGGACCGGCCATGACGGCAGGCCGGTGTACCTGCGGGACATCTGGCCGGACGCACGGGAGGTCGACGAGGTGGTGAACCGGTGCCTTCAGGCGGACATGTTTGCCAAGGACTACGCCGACGTGTTCGCGGGCGACCAACGCTGGCAAACCATGGTGGTACCGGCGGGAACCACGTTCGCATGGGATCCTGCGTCGACCTACGTGCGCAAGCCTCCCTACTTCGACGACATGGGCATCGAACCCGCCCCCGTCACCGACATCTCCGGAGCCCGGGTCCTGGCCAAGCTGGGCGACTCGGTCACGACCGACCACATCTCTCCGGCGGGGGCCATCAAGGCCGATTCACCTGCCGGTCGGTACCTCACCGAACACGGTGTCGACCGGCGCGACTTCAACTCCTATGGTTCGAGGCGCGGCAATCACGAGGTGATGATTCGCGGCACCTTCGCCAACATCCGGCTCCGCAACCAGCTCGCCCCGGGTACCGAAGGGGGGTACACCCGAGACTTCACCCAGCCCGACGCCCCTGTCACCACCATCTACGACGCGTCGGTTCGCTACGCCATGGCCGGTGTCCCTCTCGTCGTGCTGGCTGGCAAGGAGTACGGCTCGGGCTCATCGCGGGACTGGGCGGCCAAGGGAACGGCGCTGCTCGGCGTGCGAGCCGTGATCGCCGAGTCCTATGAGCGGATCCACCGCTCGAACCTCGTCGGGATGGGAGTGCTGCCGTTGCAGTTCCCAGAAGGCCACAGCGCCAGCTCGCTCGGTCTCACCGGTGAGGAGAACTTCGATATCACCGGCATCGACGCCTTCAACGGGGGCGACGTCCCCGTCACGGTCCGCGTCGAGGTCGGCGGGGCCGCCTTCGACGCCATCGTGCGCGTCGACACGCCTGCCGAGGCTGTCTACTACCGTCATGGTGGGATCCTGCCCTACATGCTGCGTCAACTGCTCGACGGCAGTCGACCCGCCGCACAAGAGCGCTGACGTACTACGGCTCCTGGTTGTTCGGCACGGTGGTGCGGCACCCCGCTGCCGCCAACCCGTGGCGGAGAGAAGGGAACTGTGATTGCGTCGACGTTGCCTTTGCGGAGTAGCGTGTCGCCGACCTCGCCAAGGGCTGAGGATGCTCAGCTCGCTCGAGGAGCGAATTCCCGTCCGCAACAAGCGCTGCGGCCTCGGTCTCAAGCAATTGCCGTCGACGAACGCTCCTGCCACGACGGCGCCCGGGCCTCACCGCTGCCAGCGCGGGCGCCGGTACCCGTCCTCGGCTACGCCGAGCAACGTCTCGGCGAGTCTCGACTCGGCACGGCAATCGGTGAAGAGGAACTGAAGCCTGATGTGCGGCGCGTGGCTGCTGCGGTGGCTTGGTGGATTGGCTGCCACGGCAGCGGCTCCATCGCCTGGGCAATCGACCCGGCCGTGCCGTTGGTCGTGGGCACCTGGTCAGTTCGAGAGGGCATTGAGGGCTCGCGAGACGGTGACTGCTGCTGAGCAGGTTCGCGATCGAGCAGCTTGCGCCCGGATCGTCGGACGTTCGAGCGGAGCCGATGTCCAGAGGATCGCTTCGCTCTGCGCTGAGATCAGGTGATCTGGCGGAGCTTCCGCTTGTCGCTGTCGCGACTGGGGACCTGAATACAGAGCGTGAGCGACGGCTGGGCGGCGACGGTGAGCTCGGTGACGTCGAGGCGAATGATCCCGACTGGTGGTCGACGGATGGCGATCTGGCCGGTGAGTGCTTTCTCGACGCGGTTGTCGGCCCATCTGGCGGCGAATCGGTCGCTTTCGTTCGTCAGTGCGTTGACGAGCTCGGCGAAGCGGGCGTCTGCGGGGTGCTCGGCTGCGGCAGCGCGGAACTGGCCGAGGAGTCGACGACCACGTTCCTCCCAGCCGACGCTCATGCAGGCGGCGGTGCCCTTGGCGAAGTAGAGCCACATCAGGTTGCAGCGATCGGCGGGAAGTGCTTCTGGCGCCCAGATGGTTGTGAAGGGGCGGTTCCACGAGACGAAGTCGAAGTGCAGGTCGATCAGGCATGCGGGGGCGGGTTCGAGGGTGTCGAGGAGCCGAGTGAGCTGCGGACCGACGCCGTTGGTCATATGGCCGATCTCGGGCACGGCGAGCCCGGCGAGGCGCCGGAGGTGGCGGTGCGATTCGGGGTCGAGCTGCAGTGCCCGGGCAAGTGCATCGATGACCTGGGGGCTCGGGTCGGCCGGGCGTCCTTGTTCGAGCCACGTGTACCACCCGACGCTGACTCCGGCGGCCGCGGCCAGTTCCTCGCGCCGGAGCCCGGGGGTGTTGCGCCGGCCGGGCAGAGGGTCGATGCCGAGCGCCTCGGGGCGGACGTCGGCGCGGCGGGCTCGAAGAAAGGCGGCGAGCTCGGCCCGCCGGGCTGCTGCGGGGTCGGACACCGCGGTCCGCATATCGCAAGGCTACCGCTTACCTGGTAGTGCGACTACTACGAGTGACCCCAGCAGGCGCGCGGCCACCTCCGCGCTTTAGCGTTTCCGGTGGGTCGGTGTCTCCGTGTCGCAGGGTGCTTCCCGGCGACTTGACCCGGGTTCTTTCCCGCCGCGATCGGTGTACCGGCTTCGTAGTCGAGGACGATGCAGCGCAGGTGAAGGCGATCGTACATGGAGCTGGGCCGAGCCGGGCGAAGTGGAGATAGGCAGCGCCGAGGCGACATCGGATCCCGCCTGCTCGCATCCATGACGTTCCTGGCTGCCAGCGCCGTGCTCCTCGCTGCTTGTGGCAGCGGCCCGTCGGCGTCACCGGACACGACGTCCCGACCGAGTGTGGCACCGTCCCTCTCTACGTCAGCGCCGACGTCGTCGAGTGATCCGTCCCAGGCGGCGGTCCTCGCCGCCTACCGCGCAGCGTGGGCGGCCTTCGAGCACGCGCTGGCGGAGGCCAACCCCGAGGATCCTCAGCTCGCAGCCACGATGGTCGACCCCCAGCTGCAGAGTGTCAAGGCCAACCTGCTGGCTGACCAACGTCAAGGAATTGTCGGCCGAGGACCGACGACGCTCCACCCGAAGGTCTCAGCTGTTTCGTCGAACTCGGCGACGGTCGTCGACTGCGCTTACAGCGCTACCGAGCTGGTCTACAAGGCGACTGGCAAGCCGGTGCCGCCGGTGACCTCACCCGAGAACGACGGCGTGATCTCGACGTTGGTGCGTTCGGGTGGGACCTGGAAGGTCTCCAAGCAGACGGTGACGGACGGGAAATGCGCGCCGGGCTCCTGATCGGCGTCGCCGCGTTGGCGTCGGTCGGCTCAGCGTTGTTCTGGGCAGGCCG
>JAJYWG010000184.1 GCA_021791615.1 Actinomycetes bacterium | reverse complement strand
GTGGCACCGGGCACTTCGACAACTGAACCTGGCGAAACTGCAGGACCGATGGTGGTACCTTGCGGAGCGGGTGGGTGGTTGTTTGGGTATAGACTAGAAAATAAACTGTGGGAAGGTGCGAGATGGTAGAAGAGGAGCTGCAGCGGGAGGCTCGGGCGCTGGGCGACCCGACCCGTCACCGCCTGTTCCGCTACGTCGCCGAGGCTCCCGGCCCGGTCGGTGTTGCAGAGCTGACCGACTTCGTCCAGCTGAACCACAACGCGGTCCGCCAGCACCTGGCGGTGTTGAAAGACGCCGGTCTGGTCGTCGAGGAGATCGAAGAGCGTTCCCGCCCGGGTCGGCCGCGTCTGCTCTACCGGCTCGCACCCGAGGTGGCAGGACGCTGGGGCACCCCGGGCGCGTACGCATGGCTGGCGGGTCTGCTCTCCGATGCGGTGCGCCGTCATCTCGAGCCACGCCAGGTCGGACGACAGGAGGGCCATCGCCGGGGGGCGGCGCTCGCCGGCACCGGAGAGCCCATCCGTGTCCTAGAAGCCGAGATCGAACGGCGCGGGTTCAGGCCGACGCGGGTCGAGCGGGGCCGCGTGGTCGACTTCGTGCTCAGACGATGCCCGTTCGCCGAAGTGGCGGGAACGGACCCGGACACGGTATGCCAACTGCACCTGGGCTTGGTCGAGGGTTTGGCCGAAGGCCTCGGTGGCCTCGAGATCGGGAAGCTCGTGGCAAAAGACCCGCTCCGGGCAGGATGCCGTCTCACCGTTCGACGCCAGGGCGTATTGGCAGGAGCCCATCCTTGATGTGGGTCGATCGACGTTCGTTCTTGTAGCTCGCCCTGCTAGCTCGCCCGACGGACCCTCCAGGCATCAGCAACGCACAGCCCCGCGCCCTTCGGTGGTCCTGCGGAGGTGACCCGGTCCTCCGCACGGCACTGACCGAGTGGCTCAGCGTGGCGCTGCCCATCATTGGAGCGCCGATGGGAGAGATCGCTCATCGTGGGAACGTCGTCCGTGCATCGCTCGAACTCGCCGAGCCCGGTGGCGCACACCAGCGTTCAAGTCGGCCGGATGGGAGAACAGCAGGCCCCAGTCGCCGCTCGGGTACTCGTGTAGGCCGATGCACCCTTCGGTCGTCTCGGGGGTGAAATCGGGGGCGGTGTCGCCCAACTGGACCGCCGTCGGTCTTCCTCGACTCGATTGTCGACCTTACACTAGTAAATCAAGCAATAAGCTCTGTTGTGGATCTGAACTATCGGCTGTCGAGGTGCCGTGAGCTGGCCTCGGAGCTGGTCGTCACGGCCGGACACCGACTCAGGGAGGTGCGTCGATGGATGCTGAAGACACAGAGCAGGCGCTGGGTGGGGATCCGGCATGCTGGGCGCACCTGGTCTGCCCCGAATGCGGGGCCTTCGAGACCCAGGGGCATCGTGAAGGCTGTCGTTTCGGGCGCCCCGACGGGTTCAGTTCCGGGCCGACCGCCGAGGATTGAGGAGCCGGCCGGCGCGACCGTTACGTCCCTGGTGACCCAGCCAGCTCGGCGAGGTCGATGTCGGGGTCGGCCAGGCGCGACGCATCGGTCGGTCGGTCGGTTCGCACGAGCGCCTCGATGGCGTCCGCAGCGTCCCACACATTCGCGTTCATCACCGCAGCTACCGTTCCGCTGCGGAGCCAGAAGCAGAGGAACGCCCCACTGGCGGGGTCGCCTCGGAAGACGACCTCGTCGTAGGTCGGGGCCCAACCGCGGTACTCCATGCTCAGGTCGTACTGGTCGGAGAAGAAGTACGGGGTACGGTCGTAGACCACGTCGCGGCCGAGCATGGAGCGAGCGGCGACCCGGCCCTGGTTGAGCGCGGCCGACCAGTGCTCGAGGCGGATTCGGTTGCCGTAGCGGGGGTGGTAGGCGTTGGCAACGTCGCCAGCGGCGAAGACCCCGGGTGAACTGGTCTCGAGATGCTCGTCGACAAGGACGCCATTGTCGACGGCGAGCCCGGCGGCCTCAGCCAGCTCGACCCTCGGGGTGACGCCGACCCCAACGACGACGACGCTGGCCGGTAGAACCGTGCCATCAGAGAGCCGGACCGCTTCTGCGGACTCGGACCCAACAATGGCCTCGATGCCGACGCCCAGGTGGAGGCCGACCCCGCGGGCTGCGTGCAGGTCACGATAGACGGCGCCGATCTCGGGGCCGAGGACGCGTTCCAACGGGACAGCGGCAAGCTCGACCATCGCCACGCTGGCACCGAGCTGGCGGGCCGACGCCGCCACCTCCGCACCGATCCAGCCGGCCCCGACCACCACCACCTGTGCCGAGGGGCCGATCGCCTGGCGGAGCCCATCGGCATCCTCGACGCTCCGCAGGTAGCGCACGCCGGGAAGATCGGCTCCGGGGACGGAGATGCGTCGCGGGGTGGCTCCGGTGGCGAGCAGCAGCCGGTCATAGCCAAGCTCCTCGCCCGACGAGAGCGCGATCGAGCGCTTGCCCGGGTCGATAGCACGGACTGGGCTCGAGGTGCGCAGCTCGATCTCGTGCTCGTCGTAGAACCCGGCGGGGTGGACCGCGGCGGCGTCGAGGTCCTTCTCCCCTCGGAGGTACTCCTTGGAGAGCGGTGGGCGCTCGTACGGACGGCTCGCTTCCTCGCCGATCAGCACGACTCGCCCGTCGAAGCCCTCGGCCCGCAGGGTCTCGGCCGCCTTGGCGCCGGCGAGGCTAGCCCCGACGATGACGAAGGTCTGCGTGCCCTGTGGCATGGTTCCTCCTTCTCAACCCAGCTTGCGTCGCTGTGTCAGCGGCGCGCCATCGCAGTCATCCACCGGGATCACCCGGTACCTGACGTCGAGGCGGGTGGCGTTGGGCTTCGGCCGGTCATGGCACGCCCTCCTCGGAGCGAGTGTCTCGTGGGTCAATCCGGGCACGCCTCACAGGGGCACCCCGCGCATCGGTTGCCGACGGGCGATGAGCGCCCGCATGAGAGCAGCACCCATCAACGCGAGCACGGTGACCCACGCGACGATGCCGACCCATACCCACACCCTGGCGATCGACGCCATGAACCCGAGCCCAGGGACGTGCCCGAGGCTGTAGGACGCGACGGTGTACATGCCGAGGGGGAACACGACGTTCCACAGTCTCGGCTCGTACGTACGCGGGTAGCGGCGCAGCACGTAGCGCCAGAAGCCCAGGAGCACAAGCAGAGGGATCCACCAGGTGCCGAACGCCCACAGGACCACCGACACGCCGGTGACGAAGGGTCGCAGCAGCGCCACGAGCACCATCGCCCGCGGGTCGTGGAGCACGAGGATCCCCGCTGCCGCTCGGACGCTGATAGCGGTCGCGCCCATGGCGATCCAGTAGGCCGGCCCCATTTCGGCGGGAGTGACCTCGATCAAGAGGAGCCGCAGGAAGATGATGACGATGAGGATCAGGTAGAGCATGACGCCGAGCCCCCACAGGCAGACCGCTATAACCGGCAATTCGGCCCGGAGCCACGATGCGGGGGCGCTCGGGGTGACGGCAGTCGCGACGATCGACAGTGACTGGGTGGCGACGACCCACACCAGCCACGTGCCGTTGATCTCGCTGAGCACCGGTCGCCGGGCGGCGGCGACGATCGACCATGGCAGTGCGTAGGTGAGCCCGACCCACACGACGGCCGCGGCAGCACCGAGAGCGAAGGCAACGAGGGGATGTCCGGACAACACGAGGCGGACGGCGAGCACATCGGTGCCGGCGACCACCGTGAAATAGGCCATAGCAGTGGTCGGATCGGCCACGCTCTGGCGGACAAAGGGCCGGTAGAACGCGAAGCGCGCCGCGTAGGCGAGCACCAGCGCGACGAAGGCGGCGACCGTCACGCCGAGGATGACTTGGGAGAGCAACTGGTCGCCGAGGAGGTCCGTACCGATCGAGACGATGCCCGTCGCCATCACCCAGGCGAAGTAGCCGGGGTCGAGGGTCGAGATCGCCCTGGGCACCAGACCGTCTGGCAGCGGTAAGGAAGCGGTGGCCTTCTGCTCCTCTCCTTGTCGGTCATCCAAGCGGTCGGGGTCGGGCGGGGCTCCTGCTCGGGGTTCGTCTGATGGTCGTAGCCAGTTCACTGTCCCGCCCCATGGTCAGTGGTTGCCATCGCGGATCCTTGCTTGATGTCGACCGCGCTCAATAGTGCGCACCGATGCGCCGCCACCGGCGCCCACTCGTCCCCGGCTCGTTGGGCCGGGTGGCGCGGCGACTGCGGTAGACGACAAAGGGCCGCCACATGTACCAGACCGGGGCACTCCAGGCATGTACGAGCCGGGTGAACGGCCAGGCAGCGATGATGAGCCATGCCAGGCTCACGTGGACCTGGTAGAGCACTGGTGCGCCCACAATGGCATGCACGTTGGGGTTGCCGGCGAAGAGACTGCGGAACCACACCGACACGGTCGTGCGGTAGTTGTAGCCCGCACCGAGGAGGTTGACCCCCGTCGTCATGGCCATGCCGAAGACGACCTCGATGAGTAGCAAGACCAGAATGAACCAGTCGACTGGGCTGGTCGTGGCGCGGACCCGAGCGATGAAGATCCGCCTGCCCGCCAGGATGGCGATACCGACGAGGATGCCGACGACCGCGATGGTCCCTGCGGTGGCTGAGAACCATCGGTACACCGGTTCGGAGATCCCGATCGCTTTGGTCCATGACGCAGGGACGAGGATCCCGATGACATGGCCACCGATGGCGAGGAACGTCGCGTAGTGGAAGATCGGCCCGCCCCAGCGGAGCCACTGTTTCTCCTGGAGCTCGGTGGAGCGGGTGGTCCAACCGAACTGGTCGTAGCGATATCGCCAGATGTGCCCGACGACGAAGACCGCGATCGCGACGTAGGGGATCACCGCCCACCAGAAGAATTCGAGGCCCGAAACGCCGTTCATCTGCGAGTCGATCCCATCGTGACTCCTTGGCCGAGGACCTCGGGCGGGGCGAACGGCTCGAGGCCCACCTTCTCCGACGGCGGACCGTCCGTCCGGTACCGGCGCAGTGCCTCGCGATCGGTCCGCGACCGTCCGGGAAGGACACTTTGCACAGCAGCGACTGCGTCGGCATACGGGCTGTTCGCGTTCACGAGCGCGCCATGCAGAGCGTCGAGGGCCATGCGATGCTCGCCGAGCACGGTCGCACCGGCCGTGCTCGTCGCAGCCAACTCCAACAGCGCAGGGAGGTAGTCGGGAAGCTCGCCGGGCACGATGCCAAACCCGGCCTCGCGGAAGGCTTCGACCAACGCAGTGAGTGCCATGCCGCGCTCGCGGGTGTCGCCGTGACGGTAGTAGGTGAGGTACAGGCAGACGCCGCGGGAGAGGTCGAAGACGTCCACGTAGGTCTTCGCTGCCTCCACAACCGGCATCGCCTCCAGCCATTCGACAACCGCGCAGAGCTTGGAGCGCGCCGAGGTGCCCGGGAGCCTCTCGAGTGCCTCCTGCACCGCTGCCAAGTCGCTGGTGAACTCCCGGTCGGGGTAGCTGAGCAGTACCGATGCGCAGCCGAAGACCGTCGCTGCTGCCTGAGGTCTCATGGCGCACCGCCAGCGCCGGCCAGGCCGACCGACCCGGATGCGGGGTGCTCGGAGATCCGCAGGTGCAGCCTCCCCTTCGGGTCGCGCCCGGCGACGGAGGCGTCCGCCGAGTCCTGACGCTGAAGGTGGAACCCGGGCACCGCCTCCGCTTCAGGACCGCCTCCACCCATGCCCGGTCCGCCCTCACCCTCGAGCGAGCAGCCCGACAGGTCGTGCTGGGCGAGGAGGCGTCCGGCGTCTTCGGCATGCGCTGGGGGCACGACGTAGCGGTCCTCGTAGCGGGCGATGGCAAGAAGCCGGAACAGGTCGGAGGCCGCGTCCTCGCTGAGCCCGACCTCGGCGGGGTCGACGCCAGGGTGGGTTCCGAGCTGATGGGCGCGCATCACCGTCCGCACCATGGCCAGGCGGCGCAGAGACAGCCGGACGGGGCCGGCATCGCCGGCGGTGAACAAGTTGGCCAGGTACTCGACCGGGATGCGCAGGGCGTCGATGGCGGCGAAGACGTTCTCGGCGTCGGTGTCGTCGTAGCCGGCCGCCGCGGTGACATCGGCGACGGGGGACAGCGGCGGGATGTACCACACCATCGGCATCGTGCGGTACTCAGGGTGCAGAGGAAGCGCGACTCTGTGACGGGCGATGAGGGCGTAGGTGGGCGAGCGGCGTGCCGCGGCGAGCCAGTCGTGGGGGATCCCCTGGCGCTCGGCCTCGGCGGCGACTCTCGGGTCATCGGGGTCCAAGAACACGTCGAGCTGGGCCTGGTAGAGGTCGGTAGCGTCGGTGGTGGCTGCGGCATCGAGCACCTTGTCGGCGTCGTAGAGCATGAGTCCCAGATAGCGCAGCCGTCCGACGCACGTCTCCGAGCAGATGGTGGGCATCCCCGCCTCGATGCGGGGGAAGCAGAAGGTGCACTTCTCGGCCTTGCCGGTGCGGTGGTTGAAGTACACCTTTTTGTAGGGACAGCCCGACACGCAGAACCGCCAGCCCCGGCAGCGGTCCTGGTCGACAAGGACGATACCGTCCTCTTCCCGCTTGTACATCGCCCCAGACGGGCACGACGCCACGCACGAGGGGTTGAGGCAGTGCTCGCAGATACGCGGCAGGTAGAACATGAAGACCGACTCGAAGTCGAGCCGTACCTTCTCTGCTGCGCCCTCGGGCAGCGCCACGATGTTCGGGTCCTCGAGCGCTCGAGCTGGCGCCCCGGCCAGGTCGTCCTCCCAGTTCGCCCCCCAGGTCGGGTTCATCTCCCGGCCGGTCAACGCGGAGCGCGTGGACACCGACGGGGCCTTGGTGCCGGCGGGGGCGGTGATGAGGTGGGCGTAGTCGTAGCTGAACGGCTCGTGGTAGTCCTCGATGGTCGGCAGGTCGGGGTTGCAGAAGATCGAGGCCAGCTTCTTGAGACGGCTGCCGGCCTTGAGCTTCAGGCGGCCCTTCTTGTCAAGCGTCCAGCCGCCGTTCCAGCGCTCCTGGTCCTCGTAGCGGGCCGGGTAGCCGAGGCCGGGCTTGGTCTCGACGTTGTTGAAGTAGACGTACTCGGTGCCCGGCCGGTTGGTCCAGGTCTGCTTGCAGGTGACCGTGCAGGTGTGACAGCCGATGCACTTGTCGAGGTTCATCACCATGCACACCTGGGCCATGATCCTCATCGGGCCGCCCCCCGGGGTCCGTTGGGCCGCTTCGCGACGATGTGCATCAGAACTCGACCTCCTGGGAGCGCCGGCGGATGACCGCCAGCTCGTCGCGCTGGGAGCCCGTCGGCCCGTAGTAGTTGAACCCGGCCGAGAGCTGGGCGTAGCCGCCGATCATGTGGGACGGTTTCATCACCACCCGGGTGAGGGAGTTGTCGGTCCCGCCGTGCAGCCCCGAGGTCTCCGACACCGGCATCTGGAGGTGGCGGTCGATGGCGTGGTACATGAGCACGGTCCCCGGAGGCACCCGGTGGGTGACCGCGGCGCGCGCCACGGTGACACCGTTTCGGTTGTAGGCCTCGATCCAGTCGTTGTCGGTCACCCCGATGCGCTGAGCGTCGAGGTCATTCACCCAGATCACCGGCCCGCCACGGAAGAGGTTCAGCATGTGGATGTTG
>JAJYWG010000045.1 GCA_021791615.1 Actinomycetes bacterium | reverse complement strand
AGCTGGTCCTGAAGACGATCGAAGGGGCCACGGGTGCCGGGTTCTCCCAGGCGTGGGTGTGCTCACTCTGGGGCGTCTCCGATGATCGGGTGCACCGTTGGCGGGCTCGTCAGCGCGAGACCGGCACGCTCATCGACAAGGCCCCGGGCGGTAGCCCCCACCACGGGATCTTGGCTTGGGAGGAACGCGCCATCTTGGAGCTCGCAGAGCACTGGGGCGAGGTCGACCGCAGCCACAGGAAGCTCGCGCACCGGGGCTCCTACACCGAGACGGTATGGGTCTCGCCGTCGACGGTCCGGCGCGTCCTTGCAGCTCACGGGCTCGTCCTTCCCGAGGTGGGATCCAGAGAGCCCGTCGGGCGCCGGCCCTGGCCCGACTGGCTGGTGTGGGCGCCCAATCGCATCTGGGGGTGGGATTTTCAATGCCGACATCGGCATTGAAAATCCGCCACCCACAGCCGGTTGGGCGCATCCGCGGTGAAGTTGCGCTTGACCAGGTTGCCGGGTCGTGTCGGCGCGCCGTCGGGCGTGGTGGTCGAGGTCTTCTTCTGCCCGCGCACCACGCCCGACAGCCCCATCTCGCGCATGAGGCGCGCCACCTTGTCACGGCCGACGCAGAACCCCTCGCGCTCGAGTTGCCACCACACCTTCTCGGCGCCGTAGACGCCGTGGTAGGCGGAGCGGTGCACCCGGGCGATCTCGGGCTTCAGACGCTCGTCTTCGACCGACCGTGCCGAGGGCGGGCGCGTCTTCGTGGCGTAATAGGTCGACCGGGCGAACTGCAGCACGTCGCTGATCGGCTCGACTCCGGCCAGGTCCAGGTGGGCGTCGATGAACGCGACTACCTGCTCCGTCGGCGGTCGAGCTCCGCCGCTCCGAAATACGCTGCGGCGGCGCGCAGGATCTCGTTGGCCTGACGGAGCTCTTTCAGCTCACGCTCGAGCTCTGCGATCCTGGCCGCTTCGGCCGTCGACGTCCCAAGACGGGCTCCTGCGTCCACGTCTGCCTGCTTCACCCAGCTGCGCAAGGACTCTGCCCCCACATCGAGCTGACGAGCCACCCGGGCGATCACGCCCTGTCGCCGGGGTCCTCACGCCGCAGCTCTGCGACCATGCGGACTGCCCGCTCCTTCATCTCGGCCGGATACCGGCGCTGGGACGGGCCGGCTGCACGGGCCCGGGCCGGCGGGCGCTTCTTGGGCGTTGCCATGTCTCCTCCGTTTCCAAGCGGAAGAGTGTCCACAATTTCCAGGGTGGATCAGTCGCCATGCGCGCCGCAAGCTGCGAGCGTGGGGGAAGGACGATGTCGAGGGTCGGGTCACCCCTGAAGTGGTCCATCCGGCGAAGCGTGTGGAAGCACGGGCGCAAGGCTGAACGGCGAAGGTGCATCGTGCTCGCCGAGGGGGTCGTCAACGTGCTGCTCACCGGCGAGCGGATGAACTTGGCACAGACCTGCTCGTCGAAGGTGTCGTCGAAGTGGGTAACGCCCAGGTGGCGAGCCCGTGCGACTGCATGGGCCACGATCTCTCCGAGCCGGTCCTGGGTCTGTCGGCTGAAGTCGCCCGACGCATGCCAGTTCGCCACGACGAGGCGAACCCCTCGTCGAGCGTGACCAGGCGTGTCCCGACCTCTACGGCCACAACCAGCACCTCGCGCAGTCGTGGCGGCAGGAGGTTGGTGAGGTCCTCGCCATAGTAGGCGCGATGGCAGGCGACTTTCCCCAGGTCGGCGAGGTTCTGCACGGTGAAGTCCATCGGACTTGTCCTTTCGGGTCGACATTGTCGACTTGGACAAGTCCGGGCTCCGGTCGCCCAGGCAATCGCGCCCATCGAGCGCGTGCTGTGGTGGTGCGGACCGCCACCGGCATGCCAGGAGTGTGGTGAGGGTTCACAGCGGTGCACTCGCACCGTCGGGCGCCTTCGCTGATGCAGTTGGCGCGTCGCGACCGTGTGCGACCATGGTGATGTTGGCGCTGGGGCTTGGGGTGAACCAGATGGGCGACAAGAGCGCGATCGAGTGGACGGAAGCGACGTGGAATCCGACGACGGGCTGCGACCGGACGTCGCCCGGCTGCGATCGCTGTTACGCGCTGGCGCTCGCCAAGCGCCTGAAGGCGATGGGCGTCGAGAAGTACCAGCACGACGGCGCTCCGCGGACCTCAGGTCCCGGCTTCGCCGTCACGCTTCACGAGGATGCCCTCGAGCTCCCGTACCGGTGGGCACGGCCGCGGGTCGTGTTCGTGAACTCGATGAGCGACCTCTTCCACGACGCCGTTCCTGTCGAGTTCATCCAGCGGGTGTTCGACGTGATGGTGGCGACGCCCCAGCACACCTACCAGGTACTCACCAAGCGGTCACGTCGACTGGCAAAGCTCAGCGATTCCCTCCCTTGGCCGGGCAACGTGTGGATGGGTGTGAGCGTGGAGAGCGACCGCTACGCGTTTCGGGTGAACCAGCTGCGCGACGTGCCCGCTGCCGTTCGCTTCGTTTCGGTGGAACCGATGCTCGGGCCGGTCCCGCATCTCTCACTCGAGGGTATCGACTGGGTCATCGCAGGCGGAGAGAGTGGCCCCGGGGCGCGCCCGATCCTTCACGATTGGTTGGTGGACCTTCGCGAACGGTGCTGCCACTCGGACGTGGCGTTCTTCTTCAAGCAGTGGGGAGGGCGCACTCCGAAGGCCGGTGGCCGCATCCTCGACGGTCGGACGTGGGACGGGATGCCGGCTGTGGAGCGCCCTGCCGCGTCATGACCGACTGGGGCGGCTACTGGACGGAGGTGAAGCTCGAAGTCCTCCGCAAGTACCTCGTCGCGTTCAACACGGCATCCACTCGGGCCGGAGCGACCGTCTACCTCGATCTTTTCGCCGGCAGACTTACTAACCGTCGACCTGACACCGGCGCCAAGTACCGCGGCTCATCTGCCCTCGCCATGGCGGTCGAGCCCCCGTTTACCCAGCTCGTCCTCTGGGAGCTAAACAATGCGGCTGAGAAGCTACGCACCGACCTCGCTGCAACGTTCCCGGGTGATCGCCGCTATGCCGTCATCGGCGGCGACTGCAACACCCGCCTCGACACAGGACTCGAGTTCGTCCGACCCCTTCGATGGGCTCCGGCGTTCGCGTTCATCGACCCGAGGGGTCTCGACGTCGGTTGGGAGACGCTCGAACGCCTGTCAAGGTGGCGACAGGATCGGAAAGCGGGACGCAAAGTGGAGCTCTGGATCCTGATGGCGGAGCCTGCGCTCGAGCGAGTGCTGGGTCTACGGGGGGTCCAGGGCCAGAGCTCTGCCGATCGGCTCTCCTGGCTCTTCGGGTCGGACGACTGGGTGGCAATTCACCAGCACCGTCGTAGGGAACTCTTCTCACCGCAGCAGACTCGCGCCGAGTTCGTCAACCTCTACCGTTGGCGCCTCCAGAAGGTACTCGGTTACAAGAGGACGCACCCACTCCAGTTCGGGAACGTCAGCAACCATCCCGTGTACACGATGATCTTCGCGACCGACGATGTCACCGGCGACAAGATCATGGCCGACGTATACGACCGCGCAACGATGAGCGAGATTCCCGCGATGAGAAGTCAGGCCTTCGCGGCTCGGCGTCTTCGCCGCGAAGACGAAAAGGGCGTCGCCCGCCTCTTCGACCCAGATCCGGCCTCTGCATCGGGAGACCGATACGAGTACATCGAGCCATGGGAACCTCCGGCTCGGCTCGATGACCACGTCGATCTCGCGGAGGAACCGGGTAGCAGAAGTGAGGAGTAGTCGAATCAGCTACCCAGGGTACGCTCCGAACGGCACTTTCGAGCGAGACCTCGTCCTTGATGCGTTCGAGCGTTCGGGGACACGCGGCGCCAACCAAGCGCGCCCTGATCAAGCTTCCTGCACCTCCGAAGTCGGAGCTGGAGTGTGATGCCGCGGTGGCCGCGGAACGATCGTCTCGGATGCCGCGGGGTGCCGTGGCGCTCGGCGGACCTCAGAGCCTCGGACAGAGGGTCGGTGGTGAGTTGTCGTACGTAGCGCACCCCGTCACCGGGCGCATTTCGAAGCGGTACGTGATTGCTCCCATGACGACGAGCAGCAGCGAGGCTGGAGGCGAGCCGATACCCTCGCGGTCATGGGGTCGGCAGATGGGTCGTCCGAGTCGCTCGAAGCGAGACTTGGCGCGCTGCAACGGGACGGCCATGACCGTTACCAGGCAAGCCCCTACAGCCTCCCGATGAAACTGAGCCACGGGTCCCTCGGTGCGATCGAAGAGGTTTTTGGCGAAGAACTCGATGTCGACGGACGGGCCCTGAGTCCCAAGGATGTCGCGACCGCCTCCCAAGCCAAGCTTGACGAGCTTGTCGAACTTCACGAGTGGGCATCGTACTGGGGGGCCCAGGGCACCGACGCGGATAGATGGATAAACACCTACCGATCTGAACTATCGGGGCGCCTACTCGTGCCAGCCGCACGCACGCTCAACGCGGGCGTTTCGTTGGCGATATATGCCGACACGGTGCTGCTACCGGATCCACTCAACCCGAGCAACATGCACACCATCATGAAGAAAGCCACCGATCGTCAGTTTCGCAAACTGGTCGAGTACCACGTCAGCATGCTGGCGCTACTCGCGCCACTCGTGCGGTCAGGGAGGGTGGTTTTTGTGTCGGCCGACCTCGCGCGTTCCCTCGCCGCTCGGGGCCAGTCCCACGAGCATAATCCGATGCGTGATCTCAACGATGAGCTCTTAGTCGAAACGATGACGACCGTCGAGGCGAGCTTTCGGGCGCTTGATGACATCGAACGGAAGCACCCGATCCGGTCTCGACTGTTCGGCGCACGTGTCCAATACGACAGCAACCATCTCGGGAACCTGGCGAGTCGCGTCTTCGCCCTCACTCTCGCTACCGCCCTCAACGCCGATCTGTTCGATCTGATCAGAGACGGGAAGCAGTTCCGTCTACCGCGAGACGACTCGAACTTCGCCATGCGGCGCCTTTTTGGCATTGCGTCCCTGATGATGCCAGGGCTCGAAAAGATGCCGTTCGGCGAGATCCTGGCGCTCACTCAAGGTAGCGAAGTGGCCGCCGAGGTCCGGGCTGCGATTGGCCCCGTCTTCGACGCGCTACCTTCAGGACTCAGCGACGAGGACGCCGTCCAGTACCTACGTCAGGTCGCTGAGGAGCAGTTGCAGCCATCGCTGCGACGACTGGAGAAGGAAGCCAAAGCCCTTCCCGGCGCTGAGTCATGGATGGGAGCGGCCGTCGGTGTCATTGTTCCCATCGTGGAACTTGCTGCCACGGGAGCCCTAGGCCCGGCATCCTATGCCGCTATGGCCGGAGCGCCGCTCCCACTGCTGGCTGGTTGGGTCGCCTGCAAGTCCGACAGGGAGCTGGCGGCGAAGACCCAGCGTGTCCTAGCTACCGCGCTTCCAGCAGCCGAGACAGAGGCCGAAACCCGTCGTTGGCGACGCCTGCAGAGCGCACCCCGCTGAGCGATCCATGCGCGGAACAGCAGAGGTGCTCGCCGTCACCTCCGACGGGAAGGGATCCGCAGGTGGCATCCATCCGGGTCGATGAGTCGGAAGTCGCGGAGTCCCCAGGGCTGGTCCGCAAGGGGTTCGACTCGTCGGTATCCCCAAATATCAGCTCGGGCGGATGACCCTCGCGCGGCCTACCGCCGGTCGGGAGTCACGTTGTCCGAGCTCGCGGAAGTACAACGTCCACCTCGACTTGCTCCGTGCGGGCACGTACGAGGAACCGGAGGCGCTGTGCAGCGGGGGCCATGCGCGGCCGAAAGCGGAGCAACACGTCATAGCCGGGATTATGAGAAGTTCGAGAGCCGCCGCCGCCGAGGCTGACGTAGGTGCCGCCGACGTCGTCCTCGGCCACGATGTCGACCACCGTCCGCTTCTGTTGGCGATCCTCGCTGTAGGATGACCAATCGGGCTCGGCGGTGAGACCGAGAGACCAGGCATCGTCTTCGAAGACGATCGTCCTGAAGTGGAGCGTGACGCCGTCGACGGCCGGCAAGGAGACATCGACATCCGCGCTACATCGCCGGCCGTCGCGGAGACCACCTGCGTCGAGCATCTCCTTCCATCTCGCTCGCAGCCCGTGGTCGTCACCGGTGCCCTCGGACAGGAAGCTGCAGAGGGCCGCGAGGTCCTGCTTCAGGGTGGATGGGACGCTCGATCCTTCCTCTTCCATCTTGGCTACCTGGACCATCGCCCCATCGCTCTGCTCGACGAGAAAGCGGTCGCCGATCGGAGCCCCGCTCAACCTCATGGCGATCAGCCGGTACGCGATCGATTCGACACGGTGGGTGCCTGCACTCGAACTTGGCGTAGGTCCGACGACCCGTGCCTCGGCCAGCTCACCGCGCACGAGCCGCGTCCTCGCGCCATCTGGGCCGACGAGCTCGATCCACTCGACGTCTGCCCCAGGAGCTGGGTCGAGAGAGAGCTGGAACTCGGTCTGACGAGGAATCCTGCGCCTGCCTACCACCTGGGCGTGCCCGCTGCCGGCGACCTGGTGCCAGGCATACTCCGAACCACAGCTGTCGATGACGCTGAGCCCCTCGAGGCGCGGCACCACTGCCTCCATCGCCCTCCCGCGCAGAGCGGGTCGCAACAGCGACAGCCAGCGTGCCCGCCTTGGCTCCACCACGCCGGGATGCTCCTCGCTGACGTCGAGGCCGACGCGGAGGATCGCACACCCGGACTCGAAGACGACCCCATGGGGGCGGAGGATCCCCGCGGCGAGGGTGATCGGCGGCCCCGCCGACCACGACGCGTTCTTCGACCGGCGCTCGGGTCGCACCGGAGCTTTGTCCGGATGGGCGGCTCCGTGGGGCTGGCTTTCCCCCGCTCGACGCCTCGTCACTTCGGCGCTGAGGTCGCGCCAGCTCGCAGAGCCGTACTCTCGGGCGATGGCGAGCTGAGCCGCCGTGAGGTTCACGCGATCGGACACGGCGCCGATGCGCCGTCGGGCCGTCTCGTCACCGTCGATCGCCGCTCTCAGCAGGTCGCGGGCAAGGTGGCGAAGTTGGTCGAGGTTGGGGTGGCTGGGCAGCTCAGGCACGACGCCTCCTCCGACGCCCGGGTTCGCGTGCGGGCTCATGGAAGACGGCGTTGCCGATGCGCGTGACTTGCACTGCGAGGTGGACTCCGTCCTTTGCGCGAACCCACTGGCGTCCTCGAACGCGTCCACGATGCTACCTGTCCCGTGCCGAGGCCGGGCCGGTCTCGGCAGGCGACTGTCACCTCCTGAGGGGCATCACCTATCACGCCTATGAGGGAACCCCGACCGCGTCACAGAACGACGCACCTTGGCGACGCGGTGTCTCGCCCCGATCGTCGGATGACGGTCATCGAATTCGTCCTTCATCAGGAGTCCCGGTCGGACGGGCACTCGCCCCAGCCCTGCCATCGGCCAACGGTGCACCGATCTACTGTCACGCGGCTGCCACAGCGAGGAGGACGGTTCCCGCCAGGATCATCACGACACCCCACGCCCTCCAGTGGAAAGTCTGGGTGGCGAGGCCCTTCACCTCCTCGGCGAGCGCACTGTGGTGGTCCGCCGCCTCCGTCCGAACAGCGGCCAGCTCCTTGTACAGGCCGTCGCGTTCCGCCTTGAGCTCGGCGCGCAGCTCGTCGGCAAGCCTTCGGACGGT
>JAJYWG010000065.1 GCA_021791615.1 Actinomycetes bacterium | reverse complement strand
TTTCGGTAATATATTGACGTAGTTACGTGGTTGTGATACGACTGACGTATGAGATCACCGTCCGTTGCGCGTGGATCGCGAGCAAGGACGACGAAGCGTTCCGCTCGCCAGCGTGACTTTGAGGGCATGAAGCGCCGGCGCCTTCGCGCTGCTGACATGTTCAAGAAGGGAAAGCCTCAAGCCGACGTTGCACGGACACTCGGTGTCTCCCCCCAGAGTGTCTCGATCTGGTACCGGACGTGGCAAGAAGGCGGACGCGAAGCCCTCAAGGGTGCGGGTCGGGCCGGTCGCCTTCCCTACCTCGATGACGACGATCTCGCTGCGGTGGTGACTGCTCTCAAGAAGGGCCCCCGGGCCAACGGCATCACGAGCGACCTGTGGACGCTGGCCCGGGTATCTGACGTGATCGAACAGGTAACCGGCGTGCGCTACTCGCAGACCCAGACCTGGAGCGTCCTCCATGACCGGCTCGGCTGGTCCCGGCAACGCCCGTCTCCCAAGGCCCTCGAGCGTGACGAGGGTGCGATCGCCACGTGGGTGGCAGAGGACTGGCCGCGCATAAAAGATGCGCCAGGCGCCGGGGCGCCTGGATCGTCTTCCAAGACGAGAGCGGCTTCAGCCTCCTCCCGTCGGTGAGGTCCACCTGGGCTCCACGGAGTGAAACCCCGATCCTTCATCATCACTTCTCGTGGACGAGGCTCTCTCTGTCTGCGGCACTGGCCTTTCGGCCCGATCGCTCCGAAGCCGCCCTGGTCTTCCAGATCAAAGACGGCACCTACAACGCCGAGAGTCTCATCGAGTTCCTCGAGGAGTTCCACAACTTCTTCGTCACAGAGAAGGTCACGTTGATCTGGGACGGCCTTTTCTCCCACAAATCCAAGGCGATGGTGCAATGGATTTGCGATCAGCGCCCGTGGCTCGTCGCAGAACGACTCCCCGCCTACGCTCCCGAGCTCAACCCCGTCGAACTCGTCTGGGGCAACGTGAAGTCGCAAGAACTCGCGAACCTGTGTCCCGACACCATCGAAGATGCCGAGGTCGTTGCCGACGCCGGACTTGTTCGCATCGGCAACAACGAACAGTTGCGTTTCAACTTCCTTGAGCGCGCCGGCCTTTCCTTATGAGCCGACTAGCAGTGTATTACCGAAATACTCAGTAGGACCAGTTCGCCTTAGCCAAGCTGGTCCGAAGGTGCTCGATGCCCTCGCTTTCCCTGCCGGGGGCGACACCTTGGTAGATGTCGAGGAACACTGACAGGGTGCGGTGCCCCGACCACCGCTGACAGACCACGGCGTCGACGCCCTCGCGGAGCCACCACGAGCACGCCGCGTGGCGCAGGTCGTGACGGCGGAGCCGGGACAGCTTGGGCTGGCGCGGATCATCGGCCTTCAGATCGGCTCGGCGGGGGAACAGTTTGGCTCTCGCCGGCTCCCACACGCTGCGGGCAAACATGTCGTGATCGAACGGCTTGGCGTGGCGATGGAACACCAGTCCACCGGGACCCTCCCCATACAGTTCCCGGTGGAAACGAAGCTTGCCCGCCAGCCGCGGCGGCACTGGCACCCGGCGGGTGTCGGTCAGGTCCCGATCCTTCAGCGGTCCCCACTCAGGGTCCTCGTCGGGGTCCAGCCACCGTTCCTGGGCGGGCCGGTGGCTCCGGCGGACCACCAGCCACCCCCACTCGTCTTCGCCGGCCGGCAGTTCCAGGTCCTCCCACAGCAGGCCGGTGGCCTCACCCCAACGCAACCCGCACAGGGCCATGACCAGCACGAAGCACTCCACGATCCCACCCCAGGTCCCTTCGGTCACGCACGCCTCGGCCAGCGCCAAGGACTGGCGCACGTCGAGCACCAGGTCCACGTCTACCGCCAGGGCGGCCCGGCCGGTGGTCATCGTGGTCTTGCCCTTCGCCTTCCGGCGGGGTTTCACCGCCGCCCAGGGGCTCCGCTCGATCAACAGGTCATCGCGGTCCACCGCCCAGGCCCAGCACGCCCGGAGGGGTTGGAGGAACCGGACCACCGATGCTGTCGACACCCGCTTGGTCGAGTTGCGCTCGCTGACCTCGAAGCGGGCCACGAATCCGTCGACCTCGGTTGAGGTCAACGAGTCCGACCGTGCCGAGTTCGTCTCCAACCACGCTCGCCCGGCTCGCTGACGGTCGGTGACCCACCCGGCGAGATGAGCAGGCAAGAAGCTGGCGTGCTCCAAGAAGTCCTCCACCGCCACCAGCTCGTCGCCGGTCGGTTCGGCACCGGACACCAAGAGCCACCGGCGGGCGCGGTTGAACGACCGGGCCGCGGCCGCCTTGGTCTTCGGCTCCCACTCCGGGTGGTGCCGGAAGTACATCTCCGTCAACTCGAACACGGTCGGCGCTACCGGCCCCTCCGGTGTCTCGGGCTCGATGAACTGCTTGGTCCGCAAGTCGAACGGCAACCCGCGGGCGAAGTCCCGCTCGGCCCGTTTCTTCCAGGTCTGCGCCAGGCCGGCCTTCCGGAAGCGCTTGAACCACTGGACCCCATCGGCCTTGCCCTTCACGTCCCAGCAGTCGACCTTCCGCCGCCGCACCTCGCCGGTAGAGCGGTCGGTCACCCGCTCGGCCGTCGACGCCTTGGCCACCCACGTCTGGAACGCCTTGGGGACCCACGGATCGGGATACTCACGAGCCATCACGACACCTCCACCACAGGCCGGCCGGGGAGCCACCAGGAGCCTCCGAGGGACCGTCTGCGGGTCCAGCGTACCATCGTGAGGTTGAATCAGGGTTGAATTGGGACCGTTTCAACCATCGTCGGGACCTGTTCCGTTAGGGTTGTCCACAGCCTCCACGGACCGTCCGAGCGCTTGTGAGAGCACCCCTGGCCGCTGACAGAAGGCACTATCTACCAGGTATTACGCTTCATAACCCACCTACTCGTGGAGTTGGGAGCCATCGACTACGATGGGGGTGGTTGCAACACCAGGAGAGGTGCGAGAGCGGCCGAATCGGACTCACTGCTAATGAGTTGACTGGGGGAACCCGGTCCGAGGGTTCAAATCCCTCCCTCTCCGCTCGGTCGCATGGGCCGGGACACCGGCAAGTGTCGGGGCCGGTTGGCAAGTGTCGGGGCCGGTCGGCAGGCCGGGCCGGTCGGCAGGCTCGTCCCTGGGGGCCGGGGTGGGAAACTGGGAACCGGGGAGCCTGGTCGCTCCAGACCACGAGATCGAGCGATCGTCGGACGGCGGGGATCGGGACAAGGCCAGAAGGCCGAGGGAGATGATGAGCGGCGACCGCTACTGGCTGCAGACCCTGGGGTGCCCGAAGAACCAGGTCGACTCCGACAAGCTCGCCGGCCGGCTGGCGGCCGACGGGTACCACGTGGCGGCCACCGTCGAAGACGCCGACTTGGTGGTGGTGAACACCTGTGCCTTCATCGAGGAGGCCCGCGAGGAATCGATCGCCACCATCCTCGACTTTGCCAAAGCTCGCAAACGGGGAGCACGACTGGTGGTGACCGGCTGCCTCGCCGAGCGCTATGGGACCGAGCTCCAGGCCGAGCTGCCCGAGGTGGACTTGGTCGCCGGGTTCGGCGTTGCGCTGGCTCCTCCGCCCGGCGCGGCCCGCGTGCCCGTGCACATCGCACGCGGCGCTGGTGGACCTGAAGCCGGTGCGCCAGGCGCGCCGGGTGATTCGGCCCCCACCGTGAGAGCCGTGGGCGTCACCCCCGTTCTCGCCGCGGCAGCGCCGGGTGCGTCGTTCGACTTGCTGGAGCTGCCCCGACCCTCCAGCCGAGCCCCATGGGCGTACGTGAAAGTCGCCGAAGGGTGCGATCGGATCTGCGGGTTCTGCGCCATCCCGACGTTCAGGGGGCCCCAGCGATCACGGCGCCCCGAGGACGTCCTGGCCGAGGTGGAGCTGCTCACTCGCCCGCTGGGTCAATCCTCGCAGGAGGACAGCTCTGAAGGCGCCGCTGAGGGCGAACGGTTTCAAGTACGAGAGATCGTGCTCGTCGCCCAGGACCTGGCGTCCTACGGCCGTGATCGCTCGGAGCGTGGTCAGACTGGGCACACCGGACACACCGGGCACACCGGACACACCGGGCGCACCGGGCACACCGGGCGCACCGGGCGCGGTCCCCAACCCATCGTGGACCTCACCAAGGCTGTCGCCGAGCTGGTCCCGCGGACCCGCCTGCTGTACCTCTACCCCTCCGGTCTCACCGACGAGCTCATCGCAGCAGTGCTCGCGACCGGCGTGCCGTACTTCGACCTCTCGCTCCAGCATGTGTCGCGCCCGCTGCTCGTGGCGATGCGACGCTGGGGGGACGGGGAGCGATTCCTCGCGCGGATCGAAGAGATCCGCCGAGCCGAGCCTTCGGCGACGTTCCGGTCCTCCTTCATCCTGGGCTATCCGGGCGAGACCGAGAGAGACCACGACCAGCTCCTCGCGTTCCTCGAAGAGGCCCAGCTGGACTGGGCCGGCTTCTTCCTCTTCTCTCCCGAAGAAGGGACCCACGCCGTATCGCTCGGAAGCCAAGTACCACCTGAGCTCGCGCTCGAACGGCTGCGAGAGTGCTCCGAGGTCCAGGACCGGATCACCGCGCGCCGCCGCGACGACTTGGTGGGGACCACACAAGAGGTGCTGGTCGACGCCCCAGGCGTCGCTCGAACCGTCCACGAAGCGCCCGAGATCGACGGCGTCGTCCACGTCCCGCGAGAGCTCAAGGCGGGGGCGTTGGTCCGTGTCGAGATCACCGGATCGCTCGGTACCGACCTGGTCGGGCGCCCGTCCGGGTCTGCCTGCGCGCCATCGAAAGCCTCTCGCGGTGACCGGCGGGTCTCGGAGCACTCGGCGTGACCGACGCGGCCGGCCAGCCCAGCTTCGGCCCCTCGGCGCTCGCGACCCCGGCGAACGCGCTCACCGTGGCGCGCCTGCTCGGTACCCCGGTCTTCGTCGCGTTGATCCTCGCCAGGGGAGCGAGCTGGATCACCGTCGTCGTCGGGGTCGTGCTGGCGGGGAGCGACGGGGTGGACGGCTGGCTGGCACGACGCCAGGGCACCACTCGCTCAGGAGCTTTCCTCGACCCCCTCGCGGACAAAGCCGTGGTCCTCGGAGCGATGATCACCCTGGCAGCCCAGGGCCGCCTGCCATGGGCACCCGTCGTGCTCATCATCCTCCGAGAGGTGGGCATGAGCGCCTATCGCTCGTGGGTGGGCCGCCGAGGCATCTCGATCCCGGCTCGACGCTCGGCGAAGATCAAGACCCTGCTCCAAGACCTGGCCATCGCCACCTGCTTGCTCCCGCCGCTCGCCCACCAGTCGACGCTGCAGCTCGCCTTCATCTGGGCGGCGGCGGCGCTCACCGTCGCGACCGGGCTGCAGTACATGGCGGATGGACGCTCCGCAGCGAGGCCACCTGCCGCCGGCGGGCTGGGCGGTGGACCGTCATGAGACTTGAGCCGTCATGAGGGTTGAGATCGTCGCCGTGGGCACCGAGCTCCTCTTGGGGCAGATCGCCGACACCAATTCGGCTTGGCTCGGACAGGCGCTGGCCGCAGCCGGCGTGGACTCCCATTTCCACCAGGCAGTCGGGGACAATCACGCCCGAATCGTGCTCGCGCTGCGGACTGCGCTCGCCCGCGCGGACGCGGTGATCGTCTGTGGCGGCCTCGGCCCCACCCAAGACGACATCACCCGCGAGGCCGTCGCCGAGGTGATGAACGTGGCACTTGTTCGCGACGAGGCGATCGTGGCGCGCATCGCCGGCATGTTCGGCTCCCGGGGCAGGGAGATGCCCGAGTCCAACGCCCGGCAGGCCGACGTGCCGGTCGGGGCCGAAGTGATCGAGCCGACCCGTGGCACCGCGCCGGGCTTGATCTGCCCGGTGGGGCACAAGGTGCTCTACGCCGTGCCCGGAGTTCCGCACGAGATGGCCGACATGTTCGAACGGGCCATATCGCCCGACCTTCGCCGTCGCCAGGCGGAGCTCGGTGAGCTCGGGGTCATCGTGAGCCGGGTCCTGCGCACCTGGGGGGCGAGCGAGTCCGCACTGGCCGAAGCCCTCCAAGGTCGCTTTGACGCCCTCGGCGCTGCCAGCCGCACCCGAGACGGCACGCTCGACGACGCCCAGAGCCCTGAGCGGCCCCCAGCCGTACCCGGCAGCCAGACCGACGATCCAGCTCGGGGTGGCCCACGAGGTGGAGCGCTGACCCTGGCGTTCCTGGCCAGTGGCATCGAAGGGATCAAGGTCCGCCTGACGGCTCGCGCACTCGACGTCGAGGCGGCCGTCCACCTGCTCGCCACCGAGGAGCTGGCCGTCCGCGAGGTGATCCGAGAGCGCTTCGGCAACATCGTGTTCGGGGTGGACGACGAGACCATGGAGACGGCGATCGCCGCCTTGCTGATCGAGCGCGGGCTCACCCTCGGGACGGCGGAGTCCGTGACCGGAGGGCTCATCGCGTCACGGCTGGTGGACGTCGCAGGGGCGAGCCGATGGTTCCGCGGAGGGGTCGTCGCCTATGACCCGGCAGTCAAACGCGAGGTCCTCGGCGTGCCAGCGGGACCGGTCGTGAGCGAGCCGGCCGCAGCGGCGATGGCCTGCGGCGCCGCTCGGGTGCTCGGTGCCGACGTCGGTCTGGGCATCACGGGCGTGGCCGGACCCGATGCCGAAGAAGGGGTGGCCCCAGGGCGCGTCCACGTGGGGCTGGCACTGCCTGGAGGCGAGGTCGTCACCAGCACCCTCTCCCTCCCCGGCGATCGTGCACGCGTCCGCCAGTACTCGGCCATCTCGGCTCTGGACCTCCTTCGCCGGCGGCTGTCGGACGACGAGCAGCCGGCCGGTACCCGGATCAGGGACTCGGGTCCTGGAGGAGGCTGATCGGATCGACTCCCAGCTCGCCGGCGAGGCGGTCGAGCGTTCGCAGGGACACGTTCCTCTCCCCGCGCTCGAGTCCCCCCACGTACGTCCGGTGGCAGCCCAAGTGCTCGGCGAACTCCTCCTGGCTCATCCCCTTCGCCCGCCGGACGGCCCGGAGGTTCGCTCCGAACCGCTTCTGGAGGTCGCCGTCCACACGACCACCCTGGCGAATTGCTACTGAAAGGTCTACAGACTGATAGGTAGCGTCGTCCTGGTAGAGTTGACTTCCTCCCACGCCTGAAGGCATGGGCTTGCGGTCCGCGCTCGGTCACGGCCCAGCGTCGAGGTGGAGCCGGGCTCGCCACCGGCCGTCGGTGCCGGGCCAGGCATCGAGCTCGGCGACGGCATCGCCGTCCGCCCACACTTGCAGGCCCACTGCCGGCCCGAGCTCGCACGGCACCCCTGCACGCTCCTGTGCCCTGGCCGGGTCGCCGGCGTAGAGGACCGCCGCGGTGCTCCTCCCGACCGATCCGCTCGGGATCTCGACCCGTAGCTCCGTGGTGCCGCCGACGCACTCAGCGGTGAGCACCGCGTCCCCGTGGTCGTCGATCACGACCAGCCGGCCGGTGCGGACCTCATGGCCCAGGCCCCCGAGTGCCTTCTGGACCGTCGCCATGGCGTGCTCCAGGCGCGCGATCCGTGCTGCCAGTTGCGCCAGCTCGGCTCGCTCGGCCAGCTCGGCTCGCTCGGCCAGCTCGGCTCGCTCGGTCCGGCCGGAAGCATCGCCCCGGTCCGTGCCAGATCTCCCGGTGTCTCGTGCCCGCATCGTTCGCTCCCCAGCTCTGCTCGACGGCTCCGTGGCACCGTCGTGTGCCCAGGGCGAGCCGATCCGGTCCGCCCCGGTGGGTGCGATGTCGGCCTGCAGGCTCCAGGGGGACTGGCAGGGCGCGTCATCAGGAATAGCAGCCGGTCGCGACATCGGGCACTGCCACGGGTCAGACTGGTGCCGTGCGGCTTTTTTTTGCCGTGTGGCCGACACCTCGAGCGAAAGCCTCATTGGGGGCGATCCCTCGCCCGGTCGTCCGCAGCGCCCGGTGGACCACCCCCGAACGCCTGCACGTGACCTTGGCGTTCCTCGGCGACGTCGCATGTCCAAAAGGCGAGCAGGAGGCCCGGGCCGCGCTGGTCGACGCCGCCCACCGTGTGGCGGAGGCACCGGAGGCGATCGCCGGCCCAGCCACGGCGGTCCTCGGCCGGTCGGTGCTCTGTGTCCCGGTCACCGGGTTGGAAGCCGCCGCGTCCGCCGCCCGCACGGCGGCGCTCGGTCGTCACCTCGAATTCGATCCGACGCCGTTCGCAGGCCACGTCACCGTGGCTCGGGCCCGCGGCGGGGTGCCCCCAGCTCTCGTCGGCATACCGGTGACCGCCCGATGGCGGGTGGACGCGCTGACCCTGGTGGCATCGCCGGCGGGCCCGGCGGGCGCCCGCTACGAGATCGTCGCCCGAGCGACCGTTGGGTGACGTGCGGCGACCATCCACCAGCGAACACCTGTTCGCCTGTAGAGTACCTTGCGTCGGCTCCGCACCGCAGGCCCCCGGGTCGCCCGGTGCTCGCCGTCACACCCTGTCCCTACCATCGACCACCGCAACGAACTCACCCCGCCAGGCCGTCCAGCGGCCGACCGGACCCGACCGAGCACGAGGAGGCTGAGCAGCAATGGCAGACGAGAGAGACAAGGCACTGGACATGGCGCTGAGCCAAATCGAGAAGCAGTTCGGCAAGGGCTCGGTCATGCGCATGGGCGACGACATCAGCATGGGGATCGAGGCCATCCCCACCGGAGCGCTCTCCCTCGACCTGGCGCTGGGCATCGGCGGCCTGCCGCGCGGGAGAGTGGTGGAGATCTTCGGCCCCGAGTCCTCGGGCAAGTCGACCCTCGCCATGCACTGCGTCGCCGAAGCCCAGCGCAACGGCGGCATCTGCGCGTACATCGACGCCGAGCACGCCATGGACCCGGTCTACGCCCGGGCGATCGGGGTGAACGTGGACGACCTCCTCATCTCCCAGCCCGACACCGGCGAGCAGGCACTGGAGATCTCCGACATGCTGATCCGCTCGGGTGCGCTCGACGTGCTGGTCATCGACTCGGTGGCCGCGCTCACCCCGCGGGCCGAGATCGAAGGGGAGATGGGGGACTCCCATGTGGGCCTCCAGGCCCGGCTCATGTCCCAGGCCCTCCGCAAGCTCACTGGGACCTTGAGCAAGTCGAACACCATCGCCATCTTTATCAACCAGCTCCGGGAGAAGATCGGCGTGATGTACGGGTCTCCCGAGACCACCCCAGGCGGGCGGGCGCTCAAGTTCTACTCGTCGGTCCGCTTGGACATCCGCCGTATCGAGACCATCAAGGACGGCGCGGAGATGATCGGGAGCCGGACCCGGGTGAAAGTGGTGAAGAACAAGTGTGCCCGTCCCTTCCAGCAAGCCGAGTTCGACATCATGTACGGCAGCGGGATCAGCCGGGAGGGGTCCCTCCTCGACGTCGCGGTGGACCTTGGGCTGGTGAAGAAGTCCGGCGCGTGGTTCACGTACGAGGGGGAGCAGCTCGGCCAAGGTCGTGAGAACGTCAAGACGTTCCTCCGGGAGAGCCCGCAGCTCATGGCCGAGATCGACGATCGGGTACGCCAGCGCCTGGCACCGTCCGACGAGGCTGCGGCTGATCCGACCGGGGAGCCCGGCACGGTGCCGGCCGGTGCCGACCCCGACGGTCAGCCGATTTCCCTGGTCGACTGAGGGCAGCCCGCCAGCCTCCCTGTAACCTCGTTACACTCGGGGGAAGGCGGCCCGGCGGGCCGGTGCGCAACCCTCGTGCCGGCCGACGTGTCGCCGGGGGCGGGCCAAGGAGGGCGCGTGCGGCTGGAGGACATCGACCTCACGGATCTCGATCGATTCGTCGCCGGTTTTCCTCACGAGGAGCTTCGGACCCTCCGCCACGAGGCCCCGGTCTGGTGGCACCGTCCGACCGTGCACACGCCCGACGGCGTCGGGTTCTGGGTACTGAGCCGTCACGCCGACGTGCTGGCTGCCGCGTCCGACGCCAAGACGTTCTCGTCCGAGCGCGCTCCGGGCGCCGACGGCGGGGGGACCATCCTCCAGGACCTGCCCTACGGGTTCGCCGCCGGAGTGCTGCTCAACATGACCGACGACCCCCGACACCACCGGGTACGGCGGCTCGTGACCCCGGCGGTGTCCCCGAAGGCCCTCGCAGCCATGGAGGCAGAGCTCACCGCTCGCGCCCGGGCCATCCTCGACACTGCGGCCGACTCGGTGGAATCCACCGGAAGCTGTGACTTTCTCTCGCAGGTGGCAGTGGAGCTCCCCATCCAGGCGACCCTGCAGCTCCTCGGCGTGCCTGCCGCCGACCGCCATCTCCTTGTGGCATGGACCAACGCCACTTTGGCTTACGAAGACCGCGAGCTGGGCGAGGAGACCTCGGCGACCCAGGAGGCAGCCACGGCCATGGCTTCCTACGCCGAAGCCCTCATCGCCGACAAGCGGGCCCGACCCGCCGAGGACATTCTCTCTGTCCTGGTCCATGCGCAGGTGGAAGGGGAGGACGGGCGTCTCGAGCCACTGTCGGCGCTCGAGCTCACCATGTTCTTCTCGCTGCTCATCGCAGCCGGCAGCGAGACGACGCGCAATGCCATCGCGCTCGGGGTGGCCGCGCTGATCGAGCACCCCGACCAGCTCGCAGCGCTCACCGCCGACCGTTCCCTGCTCGCCAGCGCGACCGAGGAGATCCTTCGCTGGACGAGCCCGACGCTCTACAACCGGCGTACCGTCACTGCGCCGACGGAGCTAGGCGGCGAGATCCTGGCAGCCGGCGACAAGGTGACGCTGTGGTGGATGTCGGCCAATTTCGACGAGTCGGTCTTCGCCGACCCCTTCACCTTCGACATCAGGCGGGATCCCAATCCCCACCTTGCCTTCGGCTTCAAGTCCCACTTCTGCCTCGGGGCGAACCTCGCGCGCATGGAGATCCGCATCATGGTCCGCGAGCTACTGGACCGCTTCGAGGGCTTCGTCCTCGAGGGGCCGATCACCAGGGTCCGGACGAACAAGCATGCCGGTGTGTCGCACATGCCGGTGAGCTTCCGCAGGAAGTTGATGCCGCCATCCACGTGAGCCGTCCGGGGGCGGCTGGTCGTCCGGGAGCGGCTGGTCGAGATGCGTCGTGCGACCCCTATTTCTTGTGGTTGGACGTGCGCGGGTGGGTCGTGGTGGTCGTCGGCACCGGAGGAGCGCTGCCGCCCGACCCCGCGGTGGGCGCGGTCGCGGTGACGGTCACTGTGTTCGGCACGATCTCCACCCAGGTCGGACCGGGCTGGAGAGAGATCGGCTGCCCTGTCGTGGACGTGAACTGGGTGGCCTGGCCGAGAGACGAGCGCGACCACGTGCCGGTGATCTCGGCGCCGTTGCGGAACACGAGGGCCAGGCCACTGGCATCTGTGTAGAGGTTGGCCTGGACCTCCAGCCCACCTGTGGCGTTCTCGACCCACGGCCCGTAGGTGATCTGGACTTCTTGGACAACGACGTTGGCCGCGCTGTTCTGGACCCCATTGCTCAACTTGTCCGGGGTTGTGCCGTAATACCGCTGGAACTCGTCGAGGCCGGGGTTGAACTTCCAGACGACGTTGGACTCGCTCGAAAATGGGATGGCGATCTTCGAGACCGCCGACACGTCATGACCGGTAGGGACGCTGGAGGAGTAGGAGAACACCGGAGCGGGCACTGTCGTGTCGGTGGGGAACGCGCCCCACAGGCTGGCAGTCGCCGAGTAGGTCGAATATGGGGCGACGCGGCCAGGCATCTGATGGGTGAGTGTCCCGTGGTCGATCAAATTGAGGTCGATGATCGGGGACGCGTCGATATTGGCCAGGACCGGCGGGATGCCACCCATGTGCGCCAAGATCGGCTTCCCGAATTCCCCGAGTATTCCGATGTCGATGTTGCGCGCTGATCGGATGGGTCCGATCAGCGCTGCTTGCTGGCACTGGAACACGGCGACGTACCGGGTGATCCTCCCTTCGACCGGCTCCTCGAAGACGATGTCAGCCCGTGTGAGACCGGACTGCGGCCGGGCTGCGGGGTAGTTGTCGACCTTCACAGCCAGCGCCGGGCGCTGGGGGACGGCCCCGCCTCCGGGGACCGGCGCCCCGGTGAGGGGGCAGAGGGCCGCCGTAGCGGTCGAGTGGGTGGTCGTGGTGCTGGCGGCCTTGGGCGCAGCGTCTCGATGGGTCGTCGTCGCGCCACCGCAAGCGGCGAGGACCAGAGCGCCGGCTCCGAGCAAGGCCAGCGCACGCCACCTGAGCAGAGGTGCTGATCCGCCGAGGCGTGAGGCTCGGCGGGCGCGAGCAGGGGGTCGTCGTTGGCGGCCGGGTGGGCACGGACGGCACGGATGGCACGGACGTGAAGGAGGTTGCTCGCGCTGTGTGCCTTCTGTGCCCCCCGGGCTGCTTGCGCCTGTCCGGGTCAGCATGACGATCATGGCCTCCAGTCCTGGGTGCGAGAGATTGAACGGAGCGAGACCGTCCCTCGGCTCGTGCCCTCGGCCGAGTATCCCATCGGGCACTTCACCCGAGCAACGACCGCCGCCGGCGGCTTCCCACCCGCCGGAGCGTTGGGGTGGGCGGGATCGAGCCTCGAAAGATTAGGGTCGAGCGATGACGTTGGGTCGCTCCTTCCCCCCGGCCTTCCGACGCGTCGCTGCAGGCGCTGTCCGCTGGGCATGGGAATTGGCGGGGGACGTGGGAGTGATCGGCCCCGATGACGCGCGCGGGCGGCGTTTCGGGGCACTCGGGGAAGGGAGCATGCTCGCTTTCCCGCAGGGAGCGCTCTACAACGAGCACTACGTCCACATCGGGGCGGGCACGATGATCGGGCCCTACGCATGTGTCACGGCCGGGATGGCACCGGGCCAGCAGATGGCGTCGAACCCGGTGGTGCGAATAGGTGACCGATGCGTGATCGGAAGGGGTAGCCACATCATCGGGCACTGGAGCATCGAGCTGGGTGACGACATCCAGACTGGCCCATACGTCTACATCACGGACCAGAACCACAGCTACCTCGACCCGGCGATGCCCATCGGGCGGCAGTGGCCGGTCGAGTCTGCGGTGCGGATCGGCAGCGGTAGCTGGCTCGGCGCCAACGTGGTCGTCCTCCCCGGAAGCCAGATCGGCGAGCACGTCGTGGTCGCCGCCGGAGCGGTCGTCCGAGGTGAGCTACCGGATCATTGCGTGGCGGCCGGAGTCCCTGCTCGGGTCGTGCGGCGGTGGAGCAGCGACGGAGGCTGGGTCGATGTTGCTCGATAGCGTCGTGGATGACCGGGGAACCGGCTGCCCGGCGCCGGGTCTTCGAACTACAATTCCATCTCGGGCCGCCGGCGCTGAAGGCGTTCTCGAGGGTCGGGCGAGCGGACTGGGTCAACGGTTTGGCGATGTGGGCCAATCGAGGGGGTGACTGACATCAGCGACGTGTCTCGAGGACCAGGCTGGTGGTTGGCATCAGATGGGCGCTGGTACCCGCCGCACACCCATCCAGCAGCGGCCCAGGCCGCTGCCGAGGCCGCTGCCCAGGGCGCCACGCAGGCCACCAAGCAGGCCACGGCTTCAGGGCCGTCAGGGTCTGTGCCTCTGCCTGCGTCGTCCGGCTTGCTTCCGGGTGCCGGAGCTGGGAGCGCAGGCATGGCCCCGTCGTACGCCCCTGGCGTACCGCCTCCAGTCCCATCCGGCGTACCTCCAGTGATCCCACAAGCCGGGCCGGCGCCGGCGTCGATGCCGTTGCCGGCGGCGCTTGCCCCCCGTCCGGGGTTCGTGCCTGGTGGCACGTATGGTCGGACCGCTCCACAGGAGGCGTGGTCGTCATCGCAGCTCCGGACCGAGATCGATCCTTTCGGGGATCGCTTGCGCCAACCGAAGGAGTCGCAGACGGGCCTCAGACAGGCAGTCGACCCACGAGGGGTGTTCGTGGCCGCGGTGGGCCTCGTGCTTGTCGCCGCCTGCTTCATGCCGTACTACACCGTGAGCGGCGCGGCAGCCGGCGTGTCGACGACCCATACGGTGCTGGACCACACGCTGGGGACCTGGCGCCTGTCCATTCTGGCCGTTGCCGCGCTCACCGTGGCCGTCGGTGTCGCCAACTCCATCTTGAGGGTTGGCCAGCCGGGGGCGGTGGGCGTGTTCTTCCTCCTGCGCTTCGCCGTGCTGGTGCAGCTTGGGTTGTGGGTGGCGGTGATCTTCCTCCACCACTTCAGCGGCGCATCGACTACGGGAACCACGGTCACCGTCGGGTGGGTGGCCTACTCGGCGGCTGCCGTGGCTCTCGTGGGGCTTGCCGGATCGCTGGCCAGCATGGGCAAGAGCGACACGGCCTGACGCCCGGCCTACCGTGGAGGGCGTGGGCGACCTCTCGTTCCTCGTCACCGTCACGGGCCAAGATCGCCCAGGCATCGCGGCGCGGATCTTCGAAGCGCTGAGCGCAGTCGATCTCTTGACGCCGGTCGAGGCAGAGAGCCCCGTCGCCCCTTTCCCCCTTACCGTGCTCGATGTCGGGCAGGTTCGCGTGCATGGCCGCCTCTTGCTCACCATCGAACTGGGGGTGAGCGGGGTACCCAGCGGTGCCGGACAACACGCGGCCGCGGCACAGGTCGGACGCAGCCTGGAACGAGCGCTCATCACGGCACTCGATGGCACGAGACGGGCCCCCGAGGGTCAACACGGCACCGCCACTGGGGAAGACCTGACCGTGTCGGTGACGCTGTCGAGTGCTCTCGAGGAAGGGTCTGCGGACGCCCCCCGGAACCAGCGCCATCTGGTCACCGTCTTGGCACCCGAGCTCGACGCCCGGGCGCTCGAGGCGGTGTTCCGGACCATCGCCCGTCAGGGTGGCAATGTCGAGCGCATCGTTCGCCTCGCTCGCTATCCCGTCGTCAGCTACGAGCTCGCGGTTGCCGGTGCCGATCCAAGAGAGCTGCGCCGTACGTTGGGTGCTGAAGCTGCCCGGCTGTCCATCGACGTGGCAGTGCAGCGCGACGGGTTGCATCGCAGGTCCAAGCACCTCATTGTGCTCGATGCCGACTCGACGCTCTTGCGAGGAGAAGTCATCGATATGCTCGCCCAGAAGGCCGGCCGCGCACCGCATGTAGCGGCTCTTACCGAAGCGGCGATGGCGGGGACCATTGACTTTGGAGAAGCGCTCGAGAAGCGTTTGGCCTGCCTCGCCGGTCTGGACGCCGCCGTTCTCAGCGAGGTGGCAGGGTCGCTCGTGCTGGCACCGGGCGCGCGTACCCTCGTGCGGACGCTCAAGCGCCTCGGGTACGTGACGGCGGTGGTGAGCGGCGGGTTCTCGCAAGTGATCGCTTCGGTGGTCTCCGACCTTGGGATCGACCACATGGCGGCCAACACCCTTGAAGTGGTCGATGGGAGGCTCACCGGAAGGTTGGTCGGCGACGTCGTGGACCGGCCAGGCAAAGCGGTTGCCCTTGAACGGTTCGCCCGCCAGGCGCATGTCCCCTTGGCGCAGACGATCGCCGTCGGCGACGGCGCGAACGACATGGACATGCTGGCCCTAGCCGGTCTCGGCATCGCCTTCAACGCCAAGCCGGTGGTCCGTGAGGCCGCAGATACCGCGCTCAGCGTGCCATATCTGGACGCGATCCTCTTCATTCTGGGTATCTCGCGCGAAGAGATCGAGGCTGCCGATCGGGAGCACGATCATTGAGCGGGCACCGAGCGGCTCGTGGAGTCCGCGGCCGGTTGGCGACCAGTGCACCGGACGCAGGCATCGAGATCCCACTCGCGCCGGTATGCCTGTTCGAGAAGGCGCCGGGACGAGGAGCAGTCGTCGCGGACGAATCGTCCGGCAACGACCGCGCTGATGCCGATGGCGCCGGCCGCCCGCAGAGCCCACGCTGCTGACTGGATGTGGGCGCCGGTCGTGCAGACGTCGTCGACGAGCAAGACTCGGGCTCCCTCGACTTGTTCCGTCACCGAGAACGAACCGCGAGATGCGTGACGGTGGCTCGCCGGAACACCCCCGCGCTCGAGGCATGTGAGGACCCGAGCGCAAAGACCGATGTCGGCCAGGACGGCGGTGAGCGGGTGAGGTGGTGACCGCATTTCGATCGACGACGGCACGACAGCGACGATGTCGATGCGGCCAGGTGCGATGCACGGCAGGTGCCGGTCGAAGAAGTCGGCGAAGAGGGTCGTCAGGCGCCGCGCCTGGCGCCCGGCGATTGGGCTGTTCGACTTGTACTGGCGAAGGACGTGGTAGAGCGCGCTGCTCTGGGTGACCAAGGAGACCGGGACGACCGGAACAAGTGGAGCTGCGAGCTGGCGCGCGATGCGGCGGCAGCATGTGCAGACCGTGGTGCCCGACCGACAGGCGGCGCAGCAGATGCGGCAGACCCCGAAGCCCGGTGACACGACGCTGATGCATCCAGGGGCCCGGCTCCGAGACTGTTCCCGGACCAGATCGGGTCGAAGGGCGAAGCCGGCAGGCTCAGGCGAAGGCAAGCTGCACCGGGACCTGAGGTCGGGCCGTGATGCTCGCGCCGATCGACGAGAGGATCTGGTCGGGACGTTCGACCACCTCCACACCCGTGCGGGAGGCGAACTCCTTGGCCCACGTCTGGGCATCGAGAAGACGGCGGGGAAGGAAGACCGGTCTCTCGAGCTCGAGGGACTTTCTGGCCTGCTGGCGGGCGCCGGAGCGCTCGCCAGCCTCGACGACGACCGTGGCGAGGGAGATCCCGGCCATCGTGACGTTACGGGACAGGAAGCTCCGGTGATCTGGCGCTTGCTCCGGCCAGAATTGGGAGATCAGGACGCCCCCGCTGCCGATGATGGCGCTGGCGAGCTCTTCGTGGCATCGGGGGTAGAGCGGGCTCGAGATCCCGTGCCCAAGCACCCCGACCGTGATGCCGCCGGCCTCGATGCACGCTCGGTGGGCAACCGCGTCGATGCCGAGGGCCAGCCCAGAGACGATCACGGCACCGCGCGTCGAAAGGTCAGTGGTCAGCTGCCGAGCCAGTGCCACGCCGTCGGGTGATGGGCGGCGCGTGCCGACGACCGCAACGAGACGGTCCCCCAGTGTGCCGAGCGCACCCCGGTGGAAGAGGAAGGGTGGCCGCTCGATTGCACGAGCGAGATTGGGCGGGTACGTGGCGTCCCCTGCCACGACGACTCCGCCCCGGACCGGCCCGGGTCCACCGGCGATCCCGTGAGCGGAGCGAAGCCGGTCGAGGCGACGGGCCCACGCGATGCCGACCTCGCGACATCCGAGGGCCTTGAAGGACTCGAGCGTGCGAGTCGCTACCGGCCCGAGGCGCGAAGTGCCGTCTGCCAGGAGCAACGAGAGCGCAGCCGCACCTCCTACACGTTCGAGTGCACAGGTGAGCTGTGAGCGCAGGTCGGTGTCGTCGACGCCGGCACGCTCGAAGAGCGCGAGCACTGCTGCGTGAGGATCGTCGGTCCGAGGTGGCGGCACAGCTCGAAACTACCGAGGGGGTGCGCGGTGGGAAGTGCCGACGTCCCCCAGTGTGGTTGCACCTGCCCGCCTCCACCGTGGACTGTGACACCCCCGTCCTACGATGGCCGCCGTGGCCCTCGACGTGCGAACCGAACGGTTCGGTCCCCCGATGATCCGAGCGCTGGCCGAAGAGATCGCCGGCGCGCAGGGAGAGGACCCGCTGAGACCGGTGACGGTCCTGGTCTCGCGGGCTGCTGCCGGCCTGGTCGCGAGGCGCCAGCTCGCAGCGGTCCCGGCCCGAACAGCGCCAAAAGGAGGCCACGGGGGGGTCGTGAACGTGCGTTTTCTCCCGTTCTCCCGTTTCGCCGACGCACTCGGAGAGCCGCTCTTGGTTGCCCGCGGTCTCCTGCCCGGGAGCGAGGCGATCGAACGCTCGGCCGCTCGAGTCGTGCTGCGTGGCGCGCGCCCGGAGATCTTCGCCACAGCGTGGGGCCACCCTGCGACGGCTCGGGCCTTGGCCGAGGCTTATCGGGAGCTGCGCCCGATCTCTCCTGCGTCTCGCCGCGCCCTCGCCAGCCAAGGGCCCCGACCACAGCAGATGGTGGCACTGGTCGGTGCCATGGAAGCGCAACTTCGGGAGAGATGGTTCGACGAGGTGGACCTGGCCGAGGCTGCGGCAGCGGCCATCGAGGGGGACGCACGGGGTGTGCTGTCCTCTTACGGGCACGTCGTGGCCTACCTGCTGCGACCGCCATCCCCCCACCATCGGCGCCTGCTCGAGGTCCTGGCTCGCGATTGGGACCTCTCGCTCGTGCTCGGGGCGACCGGCGTCGCGGAGGCGGACGAGCCAGCCCGCCGGTTCCTCGATCTTCTCTCGCCGACCGGAGCTCTTGAGGTGGCTGCCGGCCACACTTCCGTCGAGTGGCCGCCGCCGGTCGCAGGAACCGCAGTCGTGAGCACGCCGTCGGCCGATGCCGAGGTCCTCGTCGCAGTCCGCAAACTCATGGGGCACCTTGTGCGCGGCGTTCCACCTGAGAGGACGGCCATTGCCCACGGAGGTGGCACCCGCTATCCACGGCTCATCCGTGAGATGCTGTCGCGCTCGGGCATCGAGCACTATGGCTCGAGTGCCGGTCCGCTGGCTGCTGCGGTGAGCGGGCGTGTCCTGCTCGGGCTGTTCGACGTCATTGCCAACGACTGGCGGCGTCCCGACGTCATCGCATGGTTGGCGAGCGGCCCCGTGCGCTTCGAGGGGCGTGATGTCCCGACCTGTGACTGGGACCGGATCTCCCGACGCGCCGGGGTGGTCTCAGGGATCGATCAGTGGTCAGAGCGCTTGACGGCCTACGAGCGTTCCCACCCGTCGTCGCGGGATGCCGGCGCAGCGCCGTCGCTGCTGCGCTTCGTCACCGGACTTGCCGATCGCTGCTCGAGCGGCTCGCGGTCCTGGGCCGAGTGGAGCAACCTCTCACGCCATCTCCTGCGAGACCTGCTCGGTGACGTGGAGGGCAGCGACCTTTGGCCCCAAGACGAGCTCGCGGCATACGAGAGCGTCCTTGAGGTCCTCACCCAGCTCGCGGTGCTCGACAGCCTGGAAGATGCCCCGGACGCGACTGGCTTTCGAGCCGCGCTCGCGTTGGAGTTGGAGCGCCCGGCGCCCCAGACGTCCCGTGTCGGCCGAGGCGTCATGGTGGGGACCGTCGCGGAGATCGCCGGCGCCGATCTCGACGTGCTCTTCGTCGTGGGCATGCACGAGGGTGCGTTCCCCCAACAACGGTCCGAGGATCCCCTCCTCACCGATCGCGAGCGGGCCGCCGCCGGCCCGGACCTGCCGCAGCGGCAGGGCAATGCGGCCAATGCCCAGCGCGACTACCTTGCTGCCCTCGCGGCGGCCCGCGAGCGGATCCTGTCGTACTCTCGGGGTGACCAGGGTGCACGGTGGGAGCAGCGGCCGGCACGCTGGGTCCTCGACACCCTCGGAGTGCTCGCGAACAGTGCTCGCCCGTTCCACTTCGTCGACCTCGAACCTCTCGGATCGCTTCGGGGCTTCGAAGTCGTCCCGTCGTTCACCGCGGCGCTGAAGGCAGCCGGCGAGCCGGTGGACCTCGTCGATCGGGACCGGCGCAGCCTCGAGACCTGGAGAGACCGCTTCGGCCGGATCGACGACCATCCTCTCGCGCAGGCCGACCGTGTGCTTTCGGCCGGTCTCGAAGTCTCGCGTCTTCGGAGGAGCGGTTCGTTTCATCGCTTCGAAGGGTGGGTGGGCCCAGTCGGTGGGCGGCCTCCCTCCTTATTGGAGAGCTCACCCCAGTCGCCCACTCGCCTGGAGACCTACGCGCAGTGCCCCCGTCGCTATTTCTTCGGAGTGCTCCTCGGCCTCGAAGAGCTCGAGGACCCCGAAGACCGGCTCCGTATGTCACGGCAGGACCGGGGCAGCCTGATCCACGAGATCCTCGAGAGGTGGGTGCGGTTCGCCCCCGCGGAAGATGGGAGTGACGCCGGGTCGCCGCAGTGGTTGGTCGACGGGATCGAGCGGATAACCACTATCGCCGAGGAGGAGTTCGCCGAGCTCGAGCGCGACGGACGCACCGGAAGGCCAGCGCTGTGGGCGATCGACCGCTCGGAGATCCTGCTCCTCCTCCGCCGGTTCGTCAAGGAGGACGGCCGGTATCGGGCCCGCACTGGTGCGGTGCCCGTCGAGCTGGAGATGCCATTCGGGAGAGGAGGTCACGATCCAGTCGAAGTGAGGCTTTCCGCGCACAAGGTCATCCGATTCCAAGGTGTCGTCGACCGTATCGACAGGATAGGCGACAAGCTTGCCGTCATCGACTACAAGTCCGGGCGGCGGCAGAAGAGCGCGTCGAGCCAGGACCCGTTCGAGCGAGGGGAGCGTCTTCAGCTCCCCATCTATGCACTGGCGGCCCAGCAGCGCCTGGGGGACGTCCCGGTCGATGCCGCCTACTGGTTCCTCGAGCTGCCCGGCGCGAGCGACCGCCACTGGCTCCCCGTCGACCCCCCGCTTGTCCGGCGTCTGGGAGAAGTGGTCGGCATCCTCGCGGACGGCGTGGACGCCGGCGCGTACCCTCCCAGGCCGGGTGCGCACGTGGACCATGGTTTCGAGAACTGCAAGTGGTGTGCGTTCGACACGATCTGCCCTGCGACTCGAGAGCGGGTCTGGGAGCAAGTGAGCAACCACCCCGCGGTGGTGCCGTACGCCGGCCTGGTCCAAGGCTCGGAGGCAGGAGCGTGAGCACGCCGACCTCCGAAGAGGCGGTCGAGGCGAGTGATGGGAGCTCCGACGAGGATGCCCGGTCTGCGATCCGCGAAGATCTCGACCGGACGCATTTCGTTGAGGCCGGTGCCGGCACCGGCAAGACGACCGAGTTGATCGCCAGGATCGTTGCACTCATCACCAGTGACCGGGCGCGGATCGACGAGATTGCCGCGATCACCTTTACCGAGCCGGCCGCGGCCGAGCTTCGTGACCGCTTGCGCGATGCACTGGAGCGTGTCGTGGGCAGCAACGCTCACCTCGACGGGCGCTCCATCACAGAGGTTGACGAGACCGGTTGCCCTGAGCGCGGCGACGCTGATATCGGGCCGGTAGAGCGGCGGGATCGTGTGCTCCGTGCACTGTCGGAGATCGACTCCGCGGCTATCGGCACGCTCCACGGTTTTGCCAGACGACTACTGGCCGAGCATCTTCTCGAGGCGGGTCTGCCTCCGCAGATCGAAGTGCTGGACGAGGTGGAGTCCTCGGTGGCCTTCGACGAGCGATGGTCCGAGCTCGTCGACTCGCTGCTTTCGGGCACGGAGACGAGCCGGGTGCTGTCGCTGGCGTTGCTGCGCGGTGTCAGGCTGGACCACCTGCGCGAGCTGGCGATGCGCTGCAACGACAACTGGGACCTCGTGTCGGACTTTCCCTGGCCGCCAGGCCATGTCGACACCGTCGACGTTTCGGGCATCCTCACGTCGATCGCACAAGCGTGGGCCCTCGCCGGCCATTGCACGTTCGCCGGTGATGGGCTCTTGGGTCGCCTGGAGCAGTTCCAGGAATGGGCGCATGACCTGGAGGAATCCAGCTCCGAGATCGAGACCGTGAAGCTGCTGAACGCGATGCCATCGGGGTCCGTGAGCAGGGTCGGACAGAGGGGGAACTGGGGCGGCGCGATCGATGAAGTACGCTCGCTGCTCCAGTCGGCAGCGCAGGCCTGCAAATCTCTGGTCGACAGAGTGGCCCTCCAGTCGCTGGGCTCCCTGCTGGCGGTGATCGGCGACTGGACGCTGGCCGCCGCGACAGACCGGCGTCGCAACGGGCGGCTCGCCTATCACGATCTCTTGGTGCAGGCGCGTGACCTCTTGAGACGCCGCCCAGATGTCGTGGCGGAGGTCGCGAAGCGCTACCGCTACCTGTTGATCGACGAATTCCAGGATACCGACCCCATCCAGGCGGAGCTGGCGGTTCGGATCGCTTCGTGCGCTATTGGACCACAGGGTGCGCAAGGAAGCGTGGGCGAGCCGGGCAGCACTGCGCCGGACGGCTCTGCGGTGAGCGGTCAGGGCACAGCGGGCGGCGGTGCCGAGTGGCGTGGGCTCAGGGTGCACCCCGGGCGCCTGTTCTTCGTCGGTGATCCCAAACAGGCCATCTACCGCTTCCGCCGGGCCGACATTGCCCTGTACACGGACCTCCAGCAGCGCTATACGGACTGTCCCTTGCAGCTCACGAGAAACCATCGCTCGGCCCCCGGCATCATCGACTGGGTGAACGCGGTATGTGGCAAGCTGATCGGTGACGGCGATCCTCCTGTCCAGCCTTCCTACCGGCCACTCGAGCGGTTCTGCGCCGCGCAGCCCGACATCGAGATCGCTCCACCCGTCGTAGTGATCGGAGGTGCAGGCGAAGGCTCGGAGAGTGCAGACGCGATCCGCAGGCGAGAAGGGCATGAGATCGCAGCGGCTGTCCGCAGGGTCGTCGACGAGGGGTGGCTTGTCAGCGACGCCCATCGCGCCGCCCGCTGGTCGGATATCGCGATCCTCGTGCCGACCCGAACCGGGCTGCGCCATCTCCTTCCCTGTTTCGAGGAGGCAGGCATTCGGTTCCGGCTCGAGACCTCCTCGCTCGTCTACACGTCGGAGTTGGTTCGGGACCTGATCTCGATCTTGCGCGCGGTGAATGATCCCAACGACGGGATCGCCGTGGTGAGCGCATTGCGTGCCGCTTCGTTCGCCTGTGGCGACGACGACCTTCTCGAGCATCGAATGAGCGGAGGCAGCTGGGACTATCGGATGCCGACGCCGTCGGCACTCGGCGACGGCCACGCGGTTGCCCGCGGAATGCGGGTGCTCGACGAGCTTCACCGGTGCCACCGATGGCTTGACGTGAGCCAGCTGGTCACAGAGGTCGTCGTCCGATGCAGGATGTTCGAGCTGGCGCTCGCGGAGGCGCGGCCACGAGAGCTGTGGCGTTCCCTGCGGATCACGATGGACGACGCCCGGACGTTCTCGGATGCCTTCGGTGGCGACCTGGGCCGGTACCTCACCTGGGTGGATCAGCAGGCCGGTGATCGGGCTCGGTCCAGCGAGGCCGTCCTTCCCGAGACCGACGACGATGCCGTTCGGATCATGACGGTGCATGCGGCCAAAGGACTGGAGTTCCCGGTCGTGGTGATGGCGGGTCTTGGAGTCGCAGTACGGGCTCCATCTCGTGCCCAGATCCTCTGGGGACCCGATGGGCCCGAGGTCCGAGTGCCCACGGTCGTCAGTTCGCCAGGCTGGGCAGACCTTCAGGATGTCGAATCCAAAATGGAAGCGGCGGAGCGCCGTCGCCTGCTCTACGTCGCCGCCACGAGGGCCAAGGACCACCTCATCGTGAGCCTCCATCGACGCCCAAATGCAGACTGCCCTGCGCTGTGGATCGAGGATGCGGCCGCAGAGTTCCCAGAGCTCTGGCGCCGGGACGTTCCTGGAGCGCTCGAGTCCAAGGGATCACCGGCTCTCACCAATGGGATGGGGGAGCAAGGCAGCGATCGACGAACCGACGATCTCGAAGAGCAGGCTGACCTCGTGTCCCGGGAGGCTTGGCAAGCGCAGCGGGAAGCGCTGCTGGCTCGCGGACGCGTGCCGCGGGTGATTGCCGCCACCTCGGTGGCCAAGCTGATCACTCGAGCTGCTGGCGCGGGTGGCGGAGCAGGTGCGGGTGACAGCGGCCGTGCGGATGCGGGTTTCGAGGACGAAGGTCCGACAGGGGGCCAGACGGAACGTCCGGCATGGCGACGGGGTCGGGCCGGGACCGCCCTCGGGCGAGCGGTGCACGGGGTCCTGCAAGTGATCGACCTCGGCAGTGGAGACGGGCTCGAAGTGCTTGCCCGCGCGCAGGCAGTCGCCGAAGGCGTCCCCGAACGCTCGAACGAGGTGTCCCGTCTCGTCAGGGCTGCTCTCGACTCCGACGTCGTTGCACAGGCCGTTGCCTGCGGACGGTTCTGGCGGGAGCTGTACGTGGGCGTACCCTTCGGTGACCGAGTGCTCGAAGGCATCATCGATCTCCTGGTCGACGGTCCAACAGGACTTCACGTCGTGGACTACAAGACCGATCAATACGCCCGAAGTGACGAGATCGAACATCATGCCGCCGCGTACCGTTTCCAGGGGGCTGCGTACGCGGCAGCGATCGAGTCGGCGCTGGGTAGGCCCGTTGCAAAGTGCACGCTGCTGTTCCTCCGTGCCGACGGCGCTGTCGGTGTCGAGGTGGCCAACCTCGCGAAGGTCGTGGCCCAGGTTCGCGAGGCGGTGGCCGGCTTCGAGGTAACGGCCGATCTCGGCTGACTGCATCAGTGCCTCTTGCTGCCAGCGCGTTCACGTAGAGTGCGCGTGTGCGTGCGGTGCGCGTGGACTTCCGGAGCTCGTGTGCGTGCGGTGCGCGTGTACGCGCGGTGCGCGTGGACTTCCGTCACGTTGACGATGTGTAGGGCAACTTGACGTGCATGTGAGTGCTCAGGCGCCACCGGGATTCGCCGTCGGGGAGCGCGAAGACCTCCACCGATGTTCCGCTCGCGGTGAAGGCGAGCGCACCTCCCCGGGATGTGCCGGCCACTGCGACAGAGCCAGGTGGCGGTGGCGGAAGATCAGTCCACGTGCCCCTGAGTGCGCCAGTGGCCTCAGTGGCAACCTCCAGGGAAATGTCACTGCGGCGCTTGTTCGCCGATCGGGTGAGCAGGACTTCGAATGTCCCCGAGGGCCCCAGTCCAATTGCGTCGACCACGGATCCGGCCGGGACGCCGAGCGGCGCGGTCTGCGACCACCCGGAGCCACCTGCCTCGGACCAGGCGACCATCAGTTTTCGTGAGCGGGACGTCTGCCACGACACCAGGGCAGCCGTACCACCTGGTACCCGAGCGAGCCGGAGCACGTCCAGACGGTGGCCGGTTCCTGTTGCTGGCACTGCCGGGCTGGCCAGTTGCCACGTGCTCCCCGACAAGCGCAGTACGCCGATGACACCCGCGCGCGCACATGTTGCAGCCAGCAACAAGGTCCCTGTCTGGGTGCTGGAGATGCCGGTGAGCCGTGACGGCCGGCAACGTTCGCCGGCGGCCGATGCTTTGACGTCGGCGAGGTCTGAGATTCCACGCCATGTCGCGCCTGTGAGTGGTCCAGCGACGACCTGACCGCCGTGCGCAGTCGTCAAGGCGGCGACTCCGTTCACGGTCCCAAGGCTGCTTCCAGGGGCTCTGCCGGTGGCGACACCGAGCACACTGCCTGCAGTGATGAGGCTGAGTGAGCTCGGGCCCGGGACCAGCCCGCCCGCGAGCATCGCGGGGTGCTCCCAGTTCCGCCCGGCATCGGCGCTGCTCTCCAGAGGCGAGCTGCTGAGGTACTGGCTGGGGATGAAGCCGGCGACCACCCCGGGAACCTCCGGTGTGCTCGCGACGACCAACCCGCCATTGTCGGCGACTCCCGGGGGCGTGACCAGCGCCCACGTGCCGGTTCCCGAGGAACGCGAAAACAGCTCCCAGAAGCGGTTCAGGCCCGAGGTGCCCATCGGCAGGTCGACCCAGGACGCGGTGGAGGTGGCGAAGGAGCTGGCCAGTGGAGCCACGTCGCTCGGAATTGCGTCTCTCGGCTTTCCTGGCAGGCTTGACGTGCTGGGACCACACGCCGCCAGCACAATGCTCACAAGCAAGAGGGTGGCAGTTGCGAGCATCCGAGACCGTCGTGGCCGCTGGAAGTTGCCTCCGACTCGGGTCGGAGCACCCCGGGACTCGCTCACCGCTCGGAAAGCACTGAGCGGACGTTGCCTGCGAGCACCCCCGAGAACGAGAGATCCTGAGCTGTCGGGCTCGAGGCCGCCGCAGCTACGAACGGGTCGGTGGGATTCTCCGGATCGACCCAGCGCAAGTTGCCATGAGGTCCAACGACGTAGACGACCACCGAATGGGAGACCATGGCGCCCGCCGGTGTGACCGTGACCTCGATGCCGTACGCCTTCCAGACCGATTCCAGAGTGCCCAGCGACCCAGTGAGGAACAGCCAGTTGGGTAGGTTGCCGAGTTGCTCTTGGCGGGTGAACGCCTCCACGTCGGCGACTGAGTGGAAGATCGGGTTCGAGGCGATGGCGACGAGCTCGACCCTGCTGGCATCGTGCCCGAGCAGGTTGCTCGCCTCACGGAGCTGCTGGGCGATCAGCGGGCACGTCGAAGTGCAGACGGGGTCGAGAAAAGTCAACAGGAGCGCCTTGCCTCGGAGGTCGTGAAGGCTGACATCGTGGCCCTCCTGATCGACGAGCGAGAAGGACGGTGCTTGACCTGACAGCACAGAAGGCGTGCCGTCGACTGCCGCGGCGAGCACGGAGTCCGGGGTCGAAGCCAGCGCAGCCGTGGTCATCGGGACCACGCCCAGGGCGAGCATGCACACGGTGGCTCCGGCGAGGAGCACTCTGGGCAGCTGCCGGGGCCGGAGTGCCGGCCGGCTTGTTCCGATCGGCACTCCGGATGTCGTCGGGGGCGCTGTCGGAGATGTCATTGCCAGAGCCGGCACGGTCGCCGGGCTGGGTGTTTTCCCCAGGGCACGCGCACCAGGTGATGTCGACGCCAGGGGAGCGTCGGCAGGTGTCGGGAGTGCGGGGAGGACCATCGCGACGTACCCGGAGATCACCAAGAGGAGCTGGGGCAGTGCGCTGTTGGGGTCGGTCCCGAGCCCGCCGAGCACGCCAAGGTCCTGTACCAGCAGCCAGTCGGCCAGGCAGAGCACGATGAATCCCCAGAGGGCTGGTCGGACGGCTCCAGGCCGACCACTCACGAACGCAATCCCGACGACTGCCAATGCGGAGACCAGCACGAGGTTCACAACGAAACCGTGAGCCTGGTCGAAACCAGCGAACGCCTGGAGCATCGAGCTGAGCGCCCTGGGCTGCGCCCCAGACGCCATTGCCGAGACCATCTGCGAGATGTCGCCTCCACGTCCCCGCCAGAAGCCTCTCCCAGGCCACGCCTGGAGGAGCGCCATGCCCATCAAAAATGCGCCCATCACCATGAGCAGCATCCGGCCCAACCGATCGCCTCGCCAGAGCCGCGGCGGCAATGCGATGAGGACACCAGCCGCCGCATAGAAGAGCACTGCGCCGGGTGCTCCGAAAGCCCAGCTCAGTCCTGGTGCGAGGACACCCCCCATGGCCTCCCCGAAGACCCACACCACCGCGGCCCAGCCGAAGCCGACGACTCCGCCCAGCCTCGAGATTCGTCCGCGGCGGGCCGTCAGGAGCCAGATCCCGATGGCGATCTGGATCCAGGCTGCCGCTGCCGCCGCTTCGACCGGGTGGTCGTTCCAGATCCCAGCACCCGTCCTCACCAGGTGCTGGAGCCAGGCAGGGCTTCCAAATGCCGACGGCACGGTGACCTGGTCGGCCAATCCCATCGGCATTGCCGGCTGGAGTTGTAAGAGCCCATCAGCGAGCCAGATGAGCCCGAAGCCGATGCGGAGGACTCGGCGGCCAAGGGCCTCGTCGTCTCCGGTTGTCGAGCCCTGGATCGCAGCGGGGCGCCAAGACACAGTAAGCCGCCGGGACGCGGAGAGGACCCACCGCTGGGCACGGGTCCAGTACGGGGCGGCCACGTTGACGGCAAGGGGAGTGAACGCCGCGACCACCAGGACGACGACCAGGCCGATCCAGAGCTGGTGGTGGAAGGCCGAGACGATGGTCGGGTTGCGGAGACTGACACCGGTCCCATCTCCCATCCCGGTCATGGCCACCATGTGTCCCACGGCGATGCCCGAGCCCACCTCAGTTGGCTCCGCCCAGGTCCCCTGTCGGCTGCGGGAAGGTTGTGACCCGGATCGCCCCGGGCGGCACGGTCGGGGGAACGGGCACTCGCTGAGCGCTCACGCTCGCGGGCAGGTGACCCGAGCGTGCGAGCCAGTGAGCTTCCCACGCGCTCATGGACCTTGGCACCGCGGCTTGGGGGAGGTCGGCTGTCGCCTTTTTGCTATGAGGTTCCGCAGAGCTCAAAGAAGAGCCCAAAGAGAGCTCCACCGGCACTTCCCTGGCGTCCTCTCGGCTCGCGCCCTTCTCCTCCGCCTTGAGCCAGTCGAGGGCGACGACGACGGCAGCAGGGACGGTGAGCATCTCACTGAGGATCCAGAGAAGTGCCCCACCGCTGTGGGTGCTGGAGAGGGTGTACATCGGTGCCACCGGACGGCTGTCGGACATGATGGCAATCCCCAGGAAGGACAGGAAGGGGACTCCGAGGAGAAGGTTCATCAGTTTTGCTCCGTACCCCATTTTCCAGTGGAGGATGGGGTCTCGGTTGATGATCGGCCACCAGAACAACGTCCCACCCATGAGAAAGACGATGTTGATCGCGTCCATCAGCGCCATGTGCTCCATGGCAAACCCGATGAGCCCCGTGAGGAAGAACACGAACATCAGTCCGTAGTAGAGGAACCACACCGTCAGGGGGTGAGTGACGACTGAGAACGGTTGCGACCTGAGCACACGGAGCCATCTCACCTTCGTGCGTCGTGAAGAGGTCTGGAGCAGCAGCGTCGACGGAGCACCCAGGGCCAGCAGGGGTGGCGCGACGGCCATGAGGAGCTCGTGCTGGATCACGTGGGCTGTGAACACCGACATCGTGAAAGTCGCCAAGGGAGATTGCAGCGCGATGTCGATCGCCACCAAGCCGAAGACCCATGCCGCGGTTCGCTGCCAGGGCCATTTCCGGCCGCGAGCTGCCAGCACTCGGATCGAATTGAGGTACCACCACGCGCCGAGGGCAAGCAGCACGAGGACACCGAGGGTGAACGGGTTCACCTGCCAGGCCGTGAAGGCCGAGTGCAGGTCGACGGGGGTCGGTGCCATGTGACCGGCCATCGACCCGGGCATCGACCCGGGCGTGTGCGCAGCCGCTTGTGCCGATGCCGGGACGATTCGGCCCAGCGTGCTCGACGCCCCCGATCTCCCGAACGTCTCGACGGCGGCGCCCGGGTTGGCGAGCAGGCATGCGCCTCCTCCCGCTTTGGCCGGCGACAGCCCAATCCCGTTCACGGTGCCATCTTCGTCCGTCGCAGGATCGCAGCGCCATCGCGCCCGTCCTTCAAGGAAAGGCCCAGCCCACCGGACTGCGCGTGAATCGAGCACGTCAGGAAGACCCTTCGGCCCGAATTCTCGATTCTTACGAAACCATCACAGTGGTCACAGGACTGTCATGGCTAGGATTCAGGTTGCTCTCAGGATCGTAGGACACGATGGAGCCGGACACCGGCGTTCGCGCTTCGCGCGGCAGATCCGGTTTCCGTATGCAGCAGGGCTGGCACGGTTCGGTCGGCGATGGTCGATGTGGTCCGGCGTCGGAGACGGCGAGCCCCGGCAGAGATAGCGAACAGAGAGGAGAACAGGCGTGCGGATCCTGGTACTGGGGGGAGACGGCTATCTCGGCTGGCCCACGGCGCTCCACTTGTCGCGTCGCGGGCACGACATCGCCGTCGTGGACAATTTTGCTCGCAGGCACTACGACTTCGAGATGGGAGTCGACAGCCTCGTCCCCATCGCCAGCCTCCAGCACCGGGTGCGCGTGTGGGAGGAAGTGTCGAGCCTCAAAGTCATCCCCTATGTCGGGGACCTGACTGATGGCACCTTTGTCACGCGCACCATCGGAGAGTTCCGGCCGGATGCGATCGTGCATTTCGCCGAGCAGCGCTCGGCGCCGTACTCGATGATCGACCAGAAGCACGCGGTGTACACCCAGGTCAACAACGTCGTCGGGACCTTGAACCTTCTCTACGCCATTGCCGACGTCGATCCCTCGATCCATCTCGTCAAGTTGGGGACGATGGGAGAGTATGGGACGCCCAACATCGACATCGAAGAGGGGTTCATCGAGATCACCCACCGCGGTCGCACGGACGTGCTGCCGTACCCGAAGCAGCCAGGCTCTTTTTACCATCTCTCGAAGGTGCACGACAGTCACAACATCATGTTCGCTTGTCGGATTTGGGGACTGAGGTCGACCGACCTGAACCAGGGTGTGGTGTACGGGCAGGCGACGTCCGAGACCGATCTGCACCCCGACCTTGCGACGAGGTTCGACTACGACGGCGTCTTCGGGACCGTACTCAACCGTTTCGCCGTGCAGGCAGTCGTCGGTCACCCGCTCACTGTGTACGGGACCGGAGGGCAGACCCGCGGCATGCTGGACATCCGTGACACCCTGGCGTGCATCGAGCTGGCGTGTCTCAATCCGCCGGCTGAAGGTGAGTACCGGGTGTTCAACCAGTTCACCGAATCATTCACCGTCGAACAGCTCGCGCACATGGTCGTCGAGGCCTATCCCGGGCGAGTCGATGTGGAGCATCTCGACGATCCAAGAGTCGAAAATGAGGAGCACTACTACCGTGCTGCGCACACCAAGCTCTTGGACCTGGGCCTCGTGCCTCACCTGCTGAACCAGTCCACGATCTCGTCGCTTCTCGCAGTCGCCGACCGTCACCGCGATCGAGTCGACCCGGTGGCGATCCGGCCGACGGTGCATTGGCGGAACACTGCCAGCACCCTCCCGACTGCCGGGTTGCCCGCTTCCCGGGACCTAGCATCCGAAGGATCGAACGACCGCTGAATCTCGGTCGTCACGCCCTCGGGCGAGGGCGATAGCGTCGTGCCGCTATGTCCCCATTGGGCCGCCGTCGGCGGCGACCGGCTTTGCCCCTCGTCATCGCTGGGGCGCTCGTTTTGGTGTGCGCGCTCGTGCTGGCTGGGGGAGCCGCAAAAGTCCCGGCGGCATCCAAGGGGTTTCGCGGCACAGTCGACAAGTCCTACGCAGCCCAGGCCTCCGTGCTCGTCGACGAGTCCAACCTCGACGGGGAGCAGCTCACCCGACTCCTGGCATCAATGGTCGGCATCCAACGCAGCGACCTTCAGAGCGCCCTCGACGGACTGGCACTGTCGACGTCGAAGCTGGCCGCCTCGGCGTCGGAGATCGCGCCGCCGGGACCGACAGAGGAGATCGTCCACTCCTTCGTCCAGGTGATGACGGCGCGGGCGAAGGCAATCGCGACAATTCGCCACGAGATCGACGGCTTGTTGGGGATCTCGGGACCCTCCTCCTCATATGTGGCAGGGCACATTCCTGCCCCCCAGTCTGCCGCCGAAGCGGTGAGCGCTCTGGTCGCCGTGGGCGCCCACCTTCGTGCAGCGGATCGCTCCTACGACTCGATGCGTCTCGCTCTCGGGAAGGCGCCAGGGGCGGCAAAATTGCCTGCGTCGGTCTGGGTGGACGAACCAGCCCAATGGGGCACGGGATCGATTGAGAATTTGGTGACCGGGCTGACCACCTCTTCGGCACTGGCGCCCGTGATCCGTCTCACCTTGCTGCAGGTCACCACGAGGACAGGGTCGGCGCTGCTGCCGGCGGCCCCCTCGGGCACAGGAGCTCCTCCGACGACACCGGCGAGCTCCTCTGGGACGATCCTGCCCACCCATTCACTCGACGTCACAGCAGTCGTCGCCAATCAGGGCAACGTTGCGGTCTCCGGCGTCACCGTGACTGCATCAGCGGCGCCGAGTGGCAGCACATCGGGCCGAACGGTCTCTGCACGCGTCGATCTCGCTCCAGGCACATCCGAGTCGATCAGCATGGCGGCGCTCCCGGTTCTCCCCGGCCATCGGTACTCCCTTACGGTGGCGATCACTCCTCCGCCGGGGCAGACCAATACCGCCGGCACCTCTGAGAGCTATTCAATCCGGGTCGCCCCCGACGCGACGGCCCCGACCACGACGACGACCACGACCACCACCCCTCACCATCCGAAGACGAGCCGGTAGAGAGTCAGCCGCCAATCCCCGACGACGAGTTGCCCTCGGGGCTCGCCAGGTTCGCAGTGCCGGAGGAAATCGGCATGGCCCGGCGTCGACGGGCAATCGCCCTTGCCGTAGGATGGCTTGCGAACGAAGCCGGGTATTGATCGACAGGAGGCCTCCGCTCGTGGCCGAGAGCATCACCATCACCGACAACCGGACGGGGGAGGCGGTCGAGCTCCCGATCGTCAACGGAGGAGTTGCGGCGACCGACTGGTCGAAGTTCCTGCCCGGGATCTGGTTCTACGACCCGGGCTTCATGTCGACCGCGGCGTGCGAGAGCGCGATCACCTATCTCGACGGCGACGCTGGGATCCTTCACTACCGCGGGTACCCCATCGAGCAATTGGCCGAGGAGTCGACGTACCTGGAAGTCGCGTACCTGCTGCTGCACGGGGACCTCCCGACCGAAGCGCAGTTCGCAGCCTGGCGCCAGGAGATCACCATGCACACGTTCATCCACGAGAACGTGAGGAAACGCTTCCTTGACGGCTTCCACTACGACGCGCACCCGATGGGGATGCTTGTGTCGGCAGTCGCAGCCCTCTCGACCTTCTACCTCGACGCGAAGCAGATCTTCGATCCCGCTTCGCGGGCAAAGCAGATCACCCGCCTCATCGCGAAGATGCCGACGCTGGCAGCGGCTGCGCACCGCTTCAGTGTCGGGATGCCCTTTGTCTATCCTGACAATTCCCTTGACTTTCCTTCGAATTTCCTGTCGATGATGTGGAAGGTGGCAGAGCCCCATTTCGAGCCTGATCCGGTCCTGACGAGGGCTCTCGACATACTCTTCATCCTCCATGCCGACCACGAGCAGAATTGCTCCACGACCGCGATGAGGGTAGTGGGATCCTCACATGCCGATCCGTACTCGGCATGTGCAGCCGCTTGCGCCGCCCTCTATGGCCCCCGGCACGGGGGGGCGAACGAAGCGGTCATCCGGATGCTGACCGAGATCGGAAGTATGGAGAACGTGGCAGCCTTCATCGAAGGCGTGAAGTCCGGCAACGGCCGGCTGCAGGGATTCGGCCATCGGGTGTACAAGAGCTACGACCCTCGGGCCAAGATCATCAAGCGGACTGCTGATGAGGTGTTCGAGGTCACCGGGAAGAACCCGCTGCTGGACATTGCGTTGAAACTTGAGGAGATCGCACTCAGTGACGAGTACTTCGTCTCGCGCAAGCTGTACCCCAACGTGGACTTCTACTCCGGGTTGATCTACCAGGCGATGGGTTTTCCGCTCGACATGTTCCCCGTCCTCTTCGCGATTCCCCGGACGGCGGGATGGCTGGCCCACTGGCAGGAGATGCTCGACCAGGATTCCAAGATCGCCCGGCCTCGACAGCTCTACATCGGTCCTGAGACGAGGGACTACGTACCCATCGCCGCGCGCTGAGCGCGAGCTTCTGTCCTTGGGGTGATACCGCCGCTCTGCCGGAAGTCAGCCGATGATCCTGGCGAGTCCTTCTTGGACCATGGACACGACCAGACGACCCGTGCGGTCGAACAGAAAGCCCCGAGCCAATCCTCGTGCTCCCGCTGCGATGGGCGAGTCGGTGTCGAACAGCAGCCAATCGTCCGCACGGAAGAGGCGGTGGAACCACATGCAATGGTCGAGGCTCGCTCCCATGAACCCCGGGTCATCCCAGCGGACCGGGTGGGGCTGGAGGATCGCATCGAAGAGAGACATGTCCGACGCGTAGGCCGCCACGCAGGCGTGGAGCAAAGGATCGTCGCCCAGTTCGCCATCCGCACGAATCCAGAGGCGCTGGGACGACAGACCTCCCTCTGCGTGCTTCCAAGGAAGCTCTCCGATGTGCCGCTGGTCGATGGGGTGAGGGCGGGAGAACCACTCCTCCAGCTCGTCGCGCCACGGAGCGAGACGTTCCGGAAGCGACTCGAGCTCCTCGGGCGCCGGGACCTCAGGCATCGGGAACTGATGTTCGAGCCCTTCTTCTTCGACATGGAAGGAGGCCGACATGTTGAAGATCGCCCGACCATGTTGGATCGCGACCACTCTTCGGGTGGTGAACGATCTCCCGTCGCGGATCCGGTCCACTTCGTAGAGAATTGGAACCGTCGGGTCACCGGGGCGCAAGAAGTACGAATGGAGTGAATGCACCGTCCCGGTGCTGACGGTCTTCCCCGCTGCCATCAGGGCCTGCGACGCGACTTGGCCTCCGAACACCCGCTGGCGCTCTTCGTCCGGCTGGATACCGCGGAAGATGTTCTCTTCGATCGGCTCGAGCTCGAGCAGGCGGACGAGAAAGTCCAATGATTCGCTCACCCGGCCATGTTGACAGGTCTCGCAGCTCGGGTGCGAGCCAACTACGGTGCTGGTCATGATCTCGTTTCCCGAAGGCTTTCTCTGGGGCACCGCCACGGCCGCCCACCAGATCGAAGGCGGCAACGTCAACAACGACTGGTGGGACTGGGAGCACAACCCCGATTCGGGATGCGCCGAACCGAGCGGTGACGCGTGCGACTCGCTGCATCGCTGGCGTGAAGACGTCGAGCTGGTTGCCGACCTCGGGCTCGGCGCTTACCGCTTCTCGCTCGAGTGGAGCCGTGTCGAGCCCGCCGAGGGGGAGTGGTCGGTGGCGACGCTCGAGCACTACCGACGCATCTGCGCCGCCTGCCATGGGCGGGGTATCCAACCAGTCGTCACGTTCCACCACTTCACGACCCCCCGATGGCTTGCCGCCCGCGGTGGTTGGGAGGCTCTCGATGCGCCGGAGCGCTTCGCTCGCTTCGTCGAGAGAGCAGTTGCCCACTTGGGAGATCTGATCTCGCTCGCGTGCACGATCAACGAGCCCAACGTGATCGGGGTCATGGGCTACAACCTTGGATCGTTCCCACCGGGCGTCAAGCGCGACGTGGCCCGCCAGGTAGCGGTCAACGAGTCCATGGTCCGCTCCCACCGGCTCGCCGTCGATGCCCTCAGATCGGGGCCTGGGAACTTTTCCGTCGGCCTCACGCTTTCGATGGCCGAGATGGTGGCCGGCGAGGGTGGTGAGCAAGCGCGCGACGCAGCCCAGGAGATCTTGGAAGACACCTTCCTGCGGGCCACGACGGGTGATGATTTCATCGGAGTACAGACCTATACGCGGATGCGCTTTGGTCCGAAAGGCCGCCTGCTGCCCCCCGAAGACGGTGTGGACGTCACGCAGATGGGGTACGAGTACTGGCCGCAGGCGCTCGAGCACACGGTTCGCCGCGCCGCCGAGGTGACCGGTCTGCCGGTGCTGGTCACCGAGAACGGGATCGGGACCGACGACGACGGTCACCGGATCGCCTTCATGAGCGAAGCGCTGCAGGGGGTCCACCGATGCGTGGAGGACGGCGTGGACGTGAGGGGGTACTTCGCCTGGAGCCTCCTGGATAATTTCGAGTGGGCTCTCGGGTACGGACCCAAGTTCGGCCTTGTCGCCGTGGACCGTACGACGTTCGAGCGGCGTCCGAAGCCCAGTGCGCTCTGGTTTGGGGAAGTTGCTCGAACCAACAGCCTCGGACCCATTGGCTCGGGGCCTTCTCATGGTCGCTGACCGAGCCCGATGAGCAGATAGCATGTGCGGGCGTGGCTGAGCCGGAACCACCGAATCCCTCGATCGCCCATATCTGGGGATCCGACGCGCCATTGATCCAGCGTGTGCGTCATGTCATCCGGCACCCGTCCAGCTTGAAGCTGATCAAGTACGCGTCGGTCTCGGTGATCTCCACCGTTTGCTCGCAGGTCGTGCTCCTGCTCACCTTCGGAGTGTTCCGGGTGATGTCAGAGGTGCCGGCCAACGTCCTCGCGAACGTCGTGGGGACGGTGCCGTCCTACTCGCTCAACCGTAGATGGGTCTGGGGCAAGAGCGGTCAATCGCACTTCTGGCGAGAGGTCGTGCCTTTCTGGGTGCTCTCGTTCGTCGGATTGGGATTTTCCAGCTTGGCAGTGTGGCTCGCAGGGGACTTTTCCCGAGACCACCATTTGAGCCATCCCGTCACGAGCCTACTGGTGAACGCGGCAAATCTCGTGTCCTTCGCCATCCTGTGGATCGTGAAGTTTTTGATCTACGAGCGCCTCTTCCATATCGACCCGGTGGAGCTCCCCCTCGGCGAGGAGAGGAGCAGCGACACCGATCTCGTGGGGAGCTGAGGCTATCGGGACCACAGGCTCGACCGGAGTGCGAGAGCACTTGTCGGGCCGCAGCATTTGCCGTGGACGGAGTGGACGGAGTGGACGAAGCCGCGACCGGAGGTGCGGCCGGAGGTGTGGCAAGTGCACGGACCTCCGCGGAGAACCTCTGAACTGCCCGAGCCGTGCCTCCATGCAGGGCCCTGGGTCCGACGGATGACGCTGGTGGTAGGTGCTGATATCTATTTTGGGCGCTTCCGGGTTCTTTGTGGGTCGCCCAGTTCACGGGGTGATCGGGTAGAGCTGGAGTCCCCCGAGGTGGAACCAGATGGCGGTCTTGAAGTGCTCCCGGTTGCGATACCCGCGAGCAGAGACCCGGATCGCCTGGATGCGGCTGTGGGTGGCCCAGTAGTACCAGCGCTTCCAGTGTTTCTCGCCCCAACCACGGCGCATGTAGGACCAGAAGTGCCGCAGGCTCTCTTTGGTCGCCCACGCTCGGGCGGTCTTCAAGTCACCGCCACGAAGGATGGCGAAGCGGTCCTGGTGGCGCTCGGGGAGGTTCTCCGCTGAGTAGACCCAGAGGTGCTTGGTCCCAGACAGGCTCTTGTCTCCCCCAGCAGCGAGTGCTCGGTTCTCCTTCCTGCGCACGGTGTCGACGGCGCCGGTCAGGTACTTCATCAAGTGGTAGCGGTCGAAGACGATCTTGTCGTTTGCATCTTCGAGGTGTTCACGCGCAGAGGTGATGGAGGGGTCCCACTTGTCCATCGCCACCGCTTCGATCCGACTGCGCTCCTCGGCGCCGAACTTCTCGAAGAAGCCGTCCAAGCTGGTGTTCTGCGTCTGACTTTGCCGCGGAGGATTTCGGGCTCACCCCCGATGGTTCGCCCAGCGCTTCAAGGTGATGCGCTCGCCATCCCCACGACGTCGGTCACTCCCTGGCCGCCCAGGGACCCGGCGAACACAGCGCTGCCGAAGCTGAACACCCCGCCGTCGGCAGCAACGAACTGGTAGCCACCGGGGGCCTGGGGGGCGTTGAACCCACACGCCGTGCCCGTCCCCACGGTCGTGGTGTTCAAAGAGACCTCCATGGCCACAATCGGCTCGTTCAAGCTCAAACATCCCGTCGAACCGTGGAAGGGGACGCCGAAGCTGAAGATCCCGCCGTCGGCGGCCACCTCGTAGTAGCCACCAGCCGGGTCGACCGCCATCCCCACCACCGGCTTGTTGAGGGTCTTGCCACCCATCGAGCCGTAGAAGGTGGCCCCGGGACCGAAGGCGAAGAGCCCGCCGTCGGCGGCCACCTCGTAGTAGCCGCCCGCCGCGGTCTCGGCCATGCCCACCACCGCCTTGTTGAGCGGCTTGCCCCCCATCGAGCCGTAGAAACGGGCCCCGGGACCGAAGGCGAACACCCCGCCATCCGAAGCCACTTCGTAGTAGCCCCCTGTGGGGGTGGCGGTCATCCCCTCCACCGGCTTGTTGAGCGGCTTGCCGCCCATCGAGCCGTAGAAGTGAGCGTCACCGAAGGCGAACACCCCACCATCGGAGGCGACGAGCCAGTAGCCCCGGTGATCGGGCGTGGCCGCGATCCCGACAATCGGCTTGGCCGGGGTCACCCCCAAGGTGACGAGCGAGCCGTAGAAGGGAGCATCCCCGCACGACCACACCTCACCATTTGCTCCGGCGATCCAGTAGCCGCCGAGGAACGAGGCCGAGCCCACCCCGCCAGACGAGCACCCCGGAGATGGCGGGGCATCGATCACGAGCGACAGGCCGGCAGAGGACGTCTGGCCTGTGGTCCCTCTCACCTGCACTTCGAAGTCGCTCGTGCCTGCCGTGGTGGGCGTCCCCGAGATCACCCCGGTCGAAGCATCGAGCGAGAGCCCCTTGGGCAGAGTGCCCGAGGTGAGCGACCAGGTGTAGGGCGTTGTGCCCCCGGTCGCCGTGAGGGTGGCGGTGTAGGCACTGCCCACGGTGCCTACCGGCAGTTCGCCTCCGAGCACCCGGAGCGGCGCTGGTATGACGTCCAGCGGCGCAGATCCTCCCGACCCTGTGAAGTCGGCATCCCCCCAGTAGGTGGCGGTCACGGTGACGTTGCCCACCGGGGCCGCCGTCGAGGTGCACGAAGCGATGGGAGTGGTCGATGTGAGCTCGGCTGTGCAAATCCGCGTAAACCCGTTCGTGAAGGCAACGGTGCCCGCCGGGACGGCCACGTGGGATGTGACCGAAGAAGCAACCGTGGCGGTGTAGGTGACGCTCGTGCCGAAGGTCACCGTCGGCGGTGTGACTTTGACGGTCGTGGTGGTGCGCGCCTTTGTGACCGACAGGCTGGTCGAAGCGGACCTGGATGTATATGTCGCATTGCCTCCGTAGGAGGCGGTCACGGTCATGTTCCCCGTCGGAGCCGCCGCCGATGTGCACGAAGCCAAGTGCGAGGTCGTTGTCACTTTTGCCGCGCACAGACCCGTGGCTCCGATCTCAAAGGTGACCGTGCCTGTGGGAGCCGGGCCACCGCCCGTGACCGAGGCCTTGTACTCGACACTGTCACCGAAGATCGTGGAAGTTGGCGTCACGGACGCCGTGACGGTGGGGAGCAGCTTGTCGACGGTGATCGAGAGATTGGCGGTGGCCGTGCCCGATGTCGACGCCCCCTTGACCTTGACCGTGAATGTCACCCTGCCCGCAGTCGCGGGCGTGCCCGAGATGACCCCGGTTGAGCTTGTCAGTGTCAATCCCAACGGAAGGGTGCTCCCTGTGAGCGACCAGGTGTAGGGCTGGGTGCCCCCGATGGCGTGGAGGGTGGCCGAGTAGGCACTGCCAACGGTGGCCGAGGGGAGTGGAGCGGTGGAGACGGTCAATGTGCTGAGATGGCTGCCGACCAGAATGAAGGCCCCGATCTCGCCGGTACCGATACCCGCCGTGTCGCAGGAACTGATCGAGGGACACGCGATCCCGTGCAAATAGTGAAACGTCGAGGGCGGGGTCTGGGCATTCCACGTGGATCCCCCGTCGGTAGTCCCGAGGATGGCTTCACCTGGTGAAGCGAAGCCCACCGTCTCGCAGACACTGGTGGAGGCGCACGAGATGCTGGGTGCTATCACCAGCGTCCCCGTTGTCGTCGGGAATTTCTGTGGGGTCGGGAGGGCCTGGGTGGACCAGGTGGACCCCCCATCGGTGGTCCCGAGGATGACACCACCCGAGGGGCTGGAGCCCACCGCCTCGCAGACGCTGGTGGAGGGGCACGAGATTCCGGAAAGTGTGCGCACCCCTGTCCGGGAGGTCTGTGTGGCCGGGAGGGCCTGTGCGGTCCAGGTGGACCCCCCGTCGGTGGTCCCGAGGATGGCTTCACCTGGTGAAGCAAAGCTCACCGTCTCGCAGACACTGGTGGAAGCACACGAGACCCCGAGGAGCCCTCGCACCGTTGTCGGCAGGGCCTGGGTGGACCAGGTAGAGCCCCCGTCGGTGGTCCCGAGGATGACACCACCGGAGGAGCCAAAGCCCACTGCCTCGCAGACGCTGGTGGAGGGGCACGAGACCCCACGGAGTGTTTGCACCTTTGTCGGCAGGGTCTGGGGGGTCCAGGTGGAC
>JAJYWG010000525.1 GCA_021791615.1 Actinomycetes bacterium | reverse complement strand
GAAGGACGTGCGCGTCAACACCGAGCGTTTCGTCATCTGCCACAATCCCGAGCGCGCCGGGCGCGACGAGGTGGTGCGGGGCCGCATCGTCGCCCACCTCGAGGCCCGCATCAAGCGATCCGACCGCCCGAGCCCCGACAAGTGCCTCGAGCTCTACGGGGCGTTGTCGACGAAGTGCGGCCTCAAGCGCTTCTTGCACCTGACGAAGGACGCGAAGCTGCGCATCGACAAGGCGGCGATCCGACGCAGGGCCCACTTCGACGGCAAGTCCTTGTTGCGAAGCTCGGGTGAGGCCCTCTCGGACGAAAAGATCGCCACCTGCTGCAAGGCCCTCTACCAGTCCGAGCGGGCTTGGCGGGACTTGATGTCGACGATCGACCTCCGCCCGGTCTTCCACCCGGACGAGGACAGCATCCGCGCGCATGTCCAGCTGTGCTGGCTGGCCCTTCTCCTCGCGCGCGTAGCCGAGGTCGGGGCGAGCGACACCTGGGCGAACCTGCGCAACGAACTCGAGTGGCTCCATCTCGTCACGATGGTGACGAGCAAGAGCACCGTCTCTCAGCGAAGCGACCTCACGCCCGCCCAGCGGGCCGTCCTCTCGGCGCTCAAGGTGTCCGAGCCACCCCGCTTCTACGACTTCACGTCAGCCCCGGAGCTCGGTGAAGCGAGCTGAGGCCGGCGCGTAGTACCACGCGCTCTCGAGGCCAGCGAGACGAACTCCATGTTCACGCGCCCTTTCAGTCCATCCGCGGATATGCGTGCTGCGGAACTCCTGGAAAGGCAATGGTTATGCGACTGAATCTGGCGGTTGACGTCGCCACCGCTAGGTCAGGTTCGCAGTCCTTATGGGTGATGCGCAGGGGTACCACGGTGATCGACAACCACGTGCGCGCAGCCCTGCGCCGGACAGGAACGCGCCAGAGGCCTGCGCTCGTCACCCGCACGCGAGACCACGACCTTCTGTCTCTTATGGTACGGAAAGCCGCTCGCTGGAGGGGCGGATCGGACTCGAGGCCAAGCGTCCACCGACCGGCTTGACATCCCCCTCGCGGCGGGTGTAGCACAAGGGCAATGACGCGTTCTGACTCAGCACAAGCATCGTATGAGCCAGTGCCGACACATTATGTCCCAACACCGGGACGTCCAACGCCGCTGGCAGAGCTCGCAGCGATGCGCTGCAGCCCTGCCGAGCGCAAGATCATCGAGTACCTCCTCACCCTCCCAGAGGCGCAGCGAGGCAACGTCACCACCTACGACGTGGTTCAGCACACCGGCAGCAGCCGATCCACCCTCGACCGAATTGCCAGAAAGCTCGGCTACGCCGGGTTCTCGAAGCTCCGTCGAGCCCTCGTGATCCCAACCGCGACCGAGCACGACGACGCGCTCGATCCAACGATCAATACCGACGATAGCGCTGAGCGGGTCGCATGGAAGGTGCTGTCCTCCGTCTCGTCCCGAATGCGGGCGTTCGCAGAGCTGCTCGTGGCCGACGGACGCCTGGCACAGCTGATCGATGTGCTCGACCAGGCACACCGGATCGTCATGTGCGGCGTCGGTCTCTCCGCCATGGTCGCGACCGACCTCCACCATCGGTTGTTACGACTGGGGCTCGACGTCCGCTTCTCCGAGGACACCCACACCCAGCTCGCCCACGTCTCGCTCATGGAGCAGGGAGATGTCGCGATCTGCATCTCCTATTCCGGGCGCACCGACAGTGTCGTACGCGCGGCCCAGACCGCGGCCGCGCGTGGCTACTGCGTCGCGCTCACTGCCGATGTCGACTCGCCGCTCGCACGCTGCGCCCAGCTCACGCTAACGACCCCGCCAGGGATCGGCCTGTTCGGCAACGACGCGGCGCTGACGCGCCTACTTCAGATGGCCTTCAGCGACGTGCTCTTCCACTGCCTCGCCCTCCGGGATCCCAAGCGGCTCGCGAGCGCCGAGGCCATTGATGCGTCACTCGGCGACCTCAAGCTCCGCGCTTCGGTTGACCCGGGAGCGGAACTTGTCAGGCAGGAAGGACGGACACTTGGCTCGGACTAACACCACAACTCCCCGCACGACCGACGTCGCTCGACAGATGCGTCTCGACATCCTCGATGAGATCTTCGAGGCCGGCTCTGGCCATCCTGGCGGCAGCCTCTCCTGCGCGGACTTGCTTGCATGCTTGTTCTCGACCCGAGTCGACCCGCGGGCGCTGCTCGAGGACCGCCTAGAACGCAACCACATCATCCTCTCGAAGGGCCATGCGGCGCCAGCACTCTACGCGGCGCTGGCTGCCGTCGGCGCGATTCCGCGCGACGAGCTCCACACCCTTCGCCAACTCGGGACCCGCCTCCAGGGCCACCCCGACCGCACCCGGCTCCCTGCCGTCGAGATGTCGACCGGCTCGCTCGGACAGGGTCTCTCGACCGGCTGCGGACTCGCCTGGGAGATGTCACGACGACAGGTGCAAGGCCGAACGTTCGTTGTGCTTGGCGACGGCGAGCTCGATGAGGGGCAGATCTGGGAGGCCGTTGCCTTCGCGGGGGCTACGCACCTTGCCAATCTCGTCGCGGTGATCGACGCAAACGGCATCCAGAACGACGGGCCGGTCGAGCAGATCCTCGACCTACGCCCCTATCCAGCCAAGCTAGCGGCCTTCGGGTGGCGGACCAAGGAGATCGACGGCCACAACCACGACGAGATCCTCGAAGCGCTCGACTGGAGTGAGTCTGGCAAGGACGCGCCTTCGGCAATCGTCGCACACACGATCAAGGGGCGGGGCGTCTCCTTCATGGAAGGCCGGCCCGAGTGGCACAGCCACGGTCTCACTCCCGAGCAGCTCGCCCTGGCAACCAGAGAGGTCAGTTCGCGATGATGCCGACCGACGCGATCTCTCTTCGCGATGCCTACGGCGAGCTGCTACTTGAGCTCGCCGCGGCCGACGACCGCATCGTCGTCCTCGACGCGGATCTCGCCCAGTCCACGCGGACAGCGGCCTTCAAGGCTCGCCATCCGGAACGCTACGTCAACGTCGGGATCGCGGAGCAGAACATGGTGTCCTTTGCAGCCGGAATAGCTCTGGCCAAGGGCATCCCATTCGTGAACACCTTCGCAGCCTTCTTGACTCGGCGGGCTGCCGACCAGATCGCCCTGTCGGTCGCCTACCCCGAGTTAGACGTCAAGTTCTTCGGCTTCCACGCAGGTGTCAACCTGGGTGAAGACGGAGCTACGCAACAGAGCGTCGAGGACCTCGGGATCATGCAGGCGATCCCCGGCATTCGCGTCTACGCGCCTGTCGACGCGATCGACCTCGACTGGTGCATGCGCGCCGCGCTCGCGACACCTGGCCCGACCTACATCCGTCTCGCCCGCTTCCCCTCCCCCCGCCACCTCGGCGACGCCGTCGAATCGGCGGGCTACCGTTACCTTCGCACGGGATCGGGGCCGGTAGTCCTCACTACCGGGACGATCGCCGCCGAGGTGCTCCAAGCCGTCGACCAGCTTGTCGTGGAAAGCGAACCGGTCGCCGTCATCGGAGTCCGCCAGATCAAGCCGATCGACCCACATCTCGCCGCAACGCTCGCACCCGTAGCGGAGCACCTTGCGGTGGTCGAGGAGCACAACGTCCACGGAGGACTGGCCGACGCGCTGAGTACCGCGCTCGACGCAGCTGGCCTCGTCCACCGGATCGAACGGATCGGGGTACCCGACAGATTTGGGGAATCCGGGGCGCCACGAGCGCTGCTCGAGCACCTCGGCCTCGCGGGCGACCCGCTCCGCGAGCGACTACAGAAATGGGCGGAAAGTAAGTCCAACGGTGGCGCGCTACAAGAGTGATGGCGGGGCTCACGCGAAACCATCCCCGCCGAGAGGAGGATCCTCACAACGCACTGCAATCGATGCCAAGCGGCACCCCACCGCCGGCAAGCGGTACCTCTCCGCCGGCAACGCGTGCCGAGAGCATCACTGGAAGGGCTAGCAATTGTCACAACCCACAGTAGTCAGGAGGGGGGCATGAGAGCCTTCACACACGCACAGAGACGCAGCCTCGGATTCCTCGTTGCCGGGACGGTCGCGCTGACCGCCCTGACCGGGAGCGGCATCGCCGCCGCGGCTTCGGCCGCTCCGCACTCGTCAGCCGCGCCGCGGACAGCGAAACAGACGGTCTCGGTATGGTCGTGGTTCGTCCAGAGCAACATGGAGACCGCGATCAAAGCCTTCGAGAAGACCCATCCGAACGTCACTGTCAACTACACCTACTACAACTACTCGCCGCAGTTCATCACCGCGCTCAAGACGGCCGCAGCCTCGAACTCACTCCCTGACGTGATCGGCCTCCAACCGGGATCGCTCACCCAGCAGTACCGCGACCAGCTTGTGCCGATCAACAGCCTCGCGGCCAAGACTTGGGGCAAGAACTGGACCAAGCACGTCTTCCCCGTCGACCTCTCGCAGATGCGGATGGGCAACCCACCTGGGGACAGCAACTACTACATCCTCCCGCAGGAGTCGCAGGTACTCGCGGTCTGGTACAACACCCAGATCTTCGCCAAGTTGCACCTCTCGGTCCCGAAGACGTTTGCGCAGCTCGAAACGGTAGCGAAGGCACTCTCGACCCATGGCTACCTGCCTATGTACCAAGGTGCTGCCGGTGCTTGGCAGAACGAGAATGTCTTCATCATCCTCGCCGACCAGCAATCCCCCAACCTGTTCGAGAAGGCCCAGCTCGGTAAGGCAAGCTGGACCTCGCCGGCCATGCTACGGGCGATGACCGCGTGGGGAGAGCTGTTCAAGAACGGCGTGTTCCAGCCCGGAGCTCTCGGTGACCAGGGGTATCCCACTGGTGCCAACCTCTTCGCTGCTGGACGGGTCGGAATGATGACGCTCGGCTCCTGGTGGCTCCAAGAGCCCCAGCTCCCGCCCCCGGTGCCACCGCTCGTCAAAAACCTGAGCGGGTTCGCCTGGTTCCCATTCCCTGCAGCTCCGGGAGCGAGTGGGCCCGGGCCAAGTGTTGGCGGGATTGACGTCGGTGTCGGGCTGACAAAGACTGGCGCGAAGAACCCTGCGGCCTGGCAGTTCATGGCTTCGCTCGTTGACGGCGAGGGCGCACAGGCGGTGCTCAACAACGACCTCAACGACTTGCCCGCCTTCGACAATCTCACCCCGCCGAAGAGCCTCGGCTCGAACATCCTCAAGTACTACGATCAGTTTATGAAGGCCCTTCCGAGTGCGCAGAACCAGCGCTTCTACTCACCTGTCCTTCAGACGGCGGTAGATAACGCACTGGCTGGTGTAGCTGCCGGCACGCTGACGCCCAAGGCGGCGCTGGCACGCATCGCGGCAACCCAGCAGAAGGTCGGACCCGGAACCGAGTAGGAGCGCACAACCTAAGTGGTCGCTGTGCGGCGTCCCACGCGTAATGGCAACACAGCGGCCGCGCGGCAGCGTGCAACCACGCGGACCGTGCCCACCGAAGGTCGGTGGGCACGGTCGCGTGGGCTCAACTATGTTCTTCCCGCCGTCGCTCTGTTCTTCCTCTTCGTGCTCTATCCCGTCCTGTGGCTTGTCTGGACGAGCCTCGGGACCCACGACGCGGCCACCGTCGGCCACTCCCTCTTTGGCAACTACCTCGCGGTACTGGAGGACTCCGTCTTCTGGATCGCCGCCCGTGACATGGCCTACTGGGCTGTCCTCACCATTGGCATCCAAACAGTTCTCGGTGGCGTGCTCGCGTACCTGATAGAGACTTACACACGGCGAACCCGAGTCGTCTTCCGAACGGTCTTCTTCCTGCCCGTCGTGACGAGCGTCTCGGTGATCGCGGTCGTCTGGCAGCAGATATACGCGCCGAGCTATGGACCTCTGCAGAACCTTCTCGGGTACGTCGGAATCCACTACAACGGGAACCTCCTCGGCAACCCAACAACGGCGATCTTCGCGTGCATTGTTGTCAACATATGGGAGTTCACCGGCTTTTCCATGCTGCTCTACATGGTCGGGCTCTACAATGTTCCCCGAGAGCTCCTTGACGCGGCGAAGATGGACGGCGCGTCAGGTTGGCGTCTTGCGCGCCACGTGCTCGCGCCGCTGTTGTCCAATGTAACCAAGAGCCTCGTCCTTCTCGGGATCATCGGCACGCTTCAGACATTTCCTCTCGTATACCTCCTCACCAACGGTGGTCCTGACAACGCCTCGCAGATCTTCGGGACCTACATATTTACCAAGGCCTTCGTCGAGAACGAGCCCGGCTACGGAGCCGCGCTGTCGTTCATCACCCTTCTGATCGCGATGATCGCAACCGTTATCCAGCTCCGTGTGTTCGGGAGCAGAGTCGGAATCGGAGGCCGCAGAGAATGAGTCCGACCGGCACTAGCACTGGGAGCAAGATCGCGCGCCGGAGCCGACGCGTGCGCATCATCGTCGTGTTGGTGCTCACTGTCGTCGCCGTCATCTGGCTCGTTCCGTTCGTCTACATGATCGACGTCTCGCTGCGCCTTCCTCAGGACACCTTCAATCCGAGCCTGATCGTCGGCCACATCACCTTCGTCAACTTCCAGACGGTGATCGCCGGCAACCCACTTGGCCAGGACTTCGTCAACAGCGCCGTCATCGCGCTGGTCACCGTCGCGCTAGTCGTCGGCTGCGCCGCGGGGTTCTCCTTCGGCGTCAGCGTTTTGAAGGTGCCCTACGGCGCCGCCATGTACGGACTGATCTTGACGACGCTGACGGTCCCGATCGCGGCCCTCGTCGTTCCCCTCGCGGTCCTGCTCAACCGCCTCGGCCTACTCAACAACGATCTCGGGCTCATCGGACCCTACACCGCGCTCGGGATTCCCTTCGCGGTCGTCATCCTGAAAGGCTTTATGGACACCCTTTCGCGGGAGGTGATGGAGGCCGCGGCAGTCGACGGTGTGACCAGCTGGCAGCTGTTCATGAGGATCGTGATGCCGATGCTGAAGCCGTCGCTGATCTTCATTGCCACGTGGCAGTTCATCACCAGTTGGAACGAGTTCTTCCTTGCGCTCGTGGTCATGACACACAGCAATCACTTCACGCTCCCGCTCGTGCCCGAACAGTACGCGGGCACCTATCTGGGGAACGCCGGCGCAGAGTTCGCGATCCTGGTGCTGATCGCACTGCCGCTCATCGTGGTCTACCTCTTCGTCCAACGCTGGTTCGTCGCGGGACTTCTCGAGGGGGCCGTAAAGGCGTGAGGCGCAAGATCCCCGTTCGCGAGTGGCGCACCCCGCTGTGACAATCGTCGTCGGTATCGATGTTGGCACCTCTGGCGTCAAGGCTTCGCTCGTCGAGGTGAGGGAGGAGATTGCCGTAGAGCTTCGCTCCGCGGCAGTTGCCTACTTCGCGGACAAGACGCCGTGCCGTGACCCGGATCGCTGGGTCTCGGCGAGCCAGGAGGCACTCGCGAGGCTCGAGCTGCCGGAGACCGTGGAAGGGATCGGATTCTCTGGCCAGATGCATGCGCTCGTCGCGCTGGACGACGGTGGGCGACCGGTTCAGGATGCACTGCTTTGGTTGGACTACGAAGGCGCTGAGCCGCTAGCGCGGTTCGTCCGGGCGCATCCTGAGATCGACCTTCTCGCTGAAACCGGCAATGTCGCGCTCCCCGACTTTACACTGGCGAAGTGGCTTCTCCTCCGTGAACGCGCCCCCGACGCCGCCGCCCGTGTCGCCCGCATCACCCACGCGAAGGACTACGTGCGTCAC
>JAJYWG010000352.1:329-127026 GCA_021791615.1 Actinomycetes bacterium | reverse complement strand
TGCCTCTGGCATCTGTCCGTGACAGTGGCACGGCTGGAATACCAGCCGCCCGAGAGGCCCGGAGACGGGCCTCAAGGTCAGTGAGATATTCGCTGATAGTTCGGGGAACGGTACTACGCACTGTTCATGCCCATGACCAGCGAGCAGTCGGTCGTCGGCGGGCGCGAGACCTTCGGCGAGCCCAAAAAGCTCGCCGCGCTCACGCTCGAGCGCAGCACTGAGCGCGTGAGCGGGACGGTCGCACGGATGGGGACGACGGTGATCGAGATCACCGGCACCATCGCCGGGGACCTCGAGCCGCCGGTCGAGGAGACGAGGACCGACTTCTACTTCAAGTTCCTCCCGGCACCCGACGGGCGCGGGTTCGACAGCGACCCCCACCTCGTCTACTGCGAGCGGACCGAGCGGGTCCGCACGATCTCACGGGTCGACGGCGAGGTGCTCCTGCGCGAGTCCCGGTTCGACCCGGTCGCCGACCTGCCGGTGCTCGAGCTGAGGGGCATCACCCTCTCTGAGCGAAGCAGCGTCCAGCGCGGCCGGCTCCACCAGGCCGTGCCCGCGGACTGGATCCGTCCCTACGTCCACCAGCGCTACGACGACCTCACGTCGGCGGGGAGGAAGTAGCCCGGTGGAGGAGCTCGCGGGCAAGGTCGCGGTGGTCACCGGAGGCGCCGGCGGGATCGGCCGAGCCATGGGCGAGCGGTTGGCGGCCGAGAAGATGTCGGTCGTCCTCGCCGACGTCGAGCAACCCGCCTTGGACCAGACCGTCGCCGAGCTGCGGGCCCGCACATACGACGTGACCGGAGTGGTCACCGACGTGTCCCGCGAGGAGTCGGTGACGGCACTGCGCGACCGGGTGCTCGAGACCTACGGGGGCGTGCACGTCCTCTGCAACAACGCGGGCATCGGCGCAGGTGCCGAGGGGGCGATCTGGGAGCACGAGCTGAACGACTGGCGATGGGCCTTCGGGGTGAACGTGTTCGGGGTCATCCACGGGATCAACGTCTTCGTCCCCCACATGGTCGCCTCGGGGGAGGAGGGGCACGTGGTCAACACCTCGTCAGGCAACGGCGGGATCTCGCCTCTGCGCGGCACGCCCCAGTACGCGGTGACGAAAGCTGCAGTGGTGACCTTGACCGAGTGCCTCTACGCCCAGCTCCAGGATGCGGGCTCGGTCATCGGCGCGTCCGTGCTGTTCCCCGGACCCCACATGCTCCGTACCGGGCTCTTTACCTCGTGGAGGAACCGACCGGCCGACCTGGCCAAGGAGCGCCCGAGGTCGACTCCATACCCGACCATCGAGGACATCGAGGCCCAGATGGCAGCCGCGGGGATCACCCCCCGGTACACCGAGCCGTCCGACGTGGCTGCCCAGGTGGTGGCCGGCGTGCGGAGCGGGGCCTTTTGGATCTTGCCCCCGAGCGACTCGACGGACGCCCAGATCCGCGCTCGGGCCGACTCCATGCTGCAACGGACCAATCCCTCCTATCTCCGGGGCGTCCCCGGATGACCGCGTCCACGGCGATCCGAGACGTGTGCGACCTGGGCGCCGTGTGGGATGTGCCTGATCTGCGGGATGTGCCCTACGTGTGGGATGTGCCCGACGTGTGCGACCTGAAGGAGCGACCATGACTTCACCACGATCCGATCACCGCTACCTGGTGATCTCATCGGACTGCCACGCTGGCCTGCCCAACGCCGAGTACCGCGGGTGGCTCGACCCGGAGTACCGCGAGGCGTTCGACCGTTCCATTGCGGCTCGCGCCGCCATGGAGGCACGCCTGGTCGAGCAGGGACTACGGAACCCCGAGTTCGCCGAGGAGTGGGAGGCCGAGAACGCCGAGGGTCTGCGCGGCGGCTGGGATGCCGCTCGCCGAGACCGCGAGCTGGACGCGGATGGCGTTGCCGGGGAGGTTATCTTTCCCGATGCCGATGCGGTATCGGGCGGGGCATCGGCTCCGTTCGGCGCCGGGCTGGCGGCCTCCGCCGAGGTTCCTGCCGACCTGCTGATGGCAGGGGCCCGGGCCCACAACCGCTGGCTGGCCGAGCTGTGCGCGACCAGCCCGGAGCGTCGGGCCGGCGTGGCCGTGGTCCCGATCTTCGACGTGGAGGCGGCGGTCGCGGAGATCGCCCGGGCACGGGAGTCGGGTCTGCGCGGCGGCATCCTGATCCCGTCGATGTGGCAGCCCCATCCTCCCTACCACGACGCGGTCTACGACCCGGTGTGGGCGGCGTGCGCCGACCTCGAGATGCCGGTCCACGTGCACTCGGGCGCCGCCGACCGCGCCAGCTACGGCGAGTACGTCGGCATCTACGTGGCCGAAGTCCGCTGGTGGTCAACCCGTCCACTGTGGTTCCTCCTGTGGTCGGGCGTGTTCGAGCGGTTCCCGACCCTCACGTTCGTCACCACCGAGTGCGGAGCTTTCTGGGCGCCGGACCTCCTGTGGAGCTCGGACATCGTCTACGACCGGGAACACGCAGCCAAGAAGCTGGGACGCCAGCTCACGTCTCACATGTCGATGCGTCCGAGCGAGTACTTCGACCGGAACTGCTACATCGGGGCCTCCAACACGAGGCGACGCGAACTGGCCAAGCGCTACGAGATCGGGGTGGGGAACATCATGTGGGGCAACGACTTCCCGCACCCCGAGGGAACCTGGCCCCACACCCGCACATGGCTGCGGCAGGCATTCCACGACATCCCGGTCGACGAGACCGACCAGATGCTCGGAGGCAACACTGCTGCCTGCTACCACTTCGACGTGGCGGCTCTCCGCCCGCTGGCCGACCGGATCGGGCCGACCCCCGAGGACCTGGGGCAGACCGGCGAGGACCTCCACAAGTGGGCCGACCTCGCGTCTGCCGGCCGCCCTTGGCTCACGGGCAAAGAGGCGATCGAGGTGCCCGAAGGGGACTGAACGCGACCACGTGGGCGCGACAGGTGTGCGCGACCACGTGTGCGCGACCGGTGGGCGTGACCGGGACTGAGCCTGGCAAGGACCCCGCTGTCAGCGCCCGAGAAGGTCCCTGGCGATATGGGTGACCTGGATCTCGTCGGTGCCCGCGTAAATCTGGAACGCCTTGGCGTCACGGGCGAGCTGCTCGACTCGGAACTCCGACATGTACCCGTTGCCGCCGAAGATCTGCACGGCCTCCATCGCCACCTCGCTGGCGGCCTGCGCCGAGTAGAGCTTCATGGCCGAGGCCTCGGCCAGGGTAAGGCTCTGGCCGGCTTCGGACATCTCGATGTGGCGGAAGACCAGGTTCTCCACGTTCAATCGCGCCACCTCCATGCGGGCCAGCTTGAGCTGGACGAGCTGGAAATCACCGATCGGCTTGCCCCACAAGAGGCGATCCCGGGCGTAGGCGACCGAGAGCTTCATGCACTCCTCGATGACCCCGAGAGCCATGGCCGCCACACCGGCTCGCTCGGTCACAAAATTGTCCTTGGCGCTCTGTCGACCTCCGCCCCCGGGCTCGTCCTCGGTCTCCCCGAGAAGCCGGTCACGGCCGACCCGCACGTCGGTGCAGAACAGCTCACCGGTGGGCGAGGAGTGCAGACCCATCTTGCGGAAGGGTTTGGACTGCTCAAAACCCTCCATGCCCCGGTCGAGCACGAACGTCAGCACCTGCCGGTCGCGCAGCGGGGTGCCCGATCCGTCGTCGAGCTTGGCGTAGAGGACCACGGTGTCCGCGAAGGGACCGTTGGTGATGAAGGTTTTGTTCCCGTTGATGACGTACTCGTCGCCGTCTCGGCGTGCAGTGGTCTTCATCCCACCCAACGCGTCGGACCCCGAGTCGGGCTCGGTGATGGCCCATGCCCCGATCTTGTCCAAGGTGAGCAGGTCCAGCCCCCAACGCTCCATCTGGGCAGGGGTGCCGCGCTTCATGATGGTCCCGGCCGCGAGCCCGGTGCTCACACCGAGCGCAGTCACGATCCCCGGGCAGTAGCGGCAGATCTCGATGATCGGGATGAGGGTCATTGCCGCCCGGCTGTCGCTCGGCTGGCGGGGGCGGGGGGTGCTCCCGGACTGCTTGCGTTCGAGCATCTGCTTGAACCCCGCCCTGGCCGCCTGGTCCAGGCCGAACGTGGCGTACATCTTGCGGATGATCCCGTAGGGGGTCAGATCGCCGTGTTCGAGCTCGTCGACGTGGGGCTCGATCTCCTCGGCGACGAACCTCCGTACGGCGTCGCGGATGGCCTGCTGCTCATCAGTCCACTGGAACATGTCGCACCTCCGGCGACGACGCTAGCCGCGCCGGTGGCTCCGGAGCCTGGCTCAGCGGTCCGCGTAGCGCTGGGTGCGGGCGACGACCAGCCTGGCCGCAATGAGCAGGATCAGCACCAAGGCCAACAGCACCAGCGCGGCGTCGTACGCCAGGTAGTGGGCGGCTGGGGTCGGGTAGTCGTAGAAGTTCCACACCGGGTACGTGAGGTAGGCCACCGGGTGGTGGATCAGCGCCGCCTTGGGGAGTGTGTTGGTAAATCCGGCCGTGTACAGCAGTGGTGCCGTCTCGCCGCTGGAGATGGCCAGGGCGATCAGCAGACCGGTCGCGACGCCGGGCATGGCCGAGCGGAGCACCAGCTTTCGCAGGGCGTAGCCCTGTCGCATGCCGAGTGCCTCTGCTCCCTCCCGGTAGGAGGTCGGCACCTGTCGGAGCGCCGACTCGGTGGACTTGGCGATGTAGGGCACCACCATGACCGAGAGCACCAGAACAGCCGGGAGCAGCGAGTAGCCCCAGTGGAGCGCCAGCACGAGGGCCAGGTAGCCGACGAAGCCCAAGGTGATCGAGGGCACGCCGGCCAGGACGTCGGTGGCCGAGTGCAGGATCCCCGTCACCGACCACCTCCTGCCCGTCACGGGCGCCAGCTCGGACAAGAACACCCCTGCGAGGACTCCGAGGGTTCCCGCCACCACGAGCACCCCGGCCATGAGTGCCAGGGTTCCCAAGATGGCATTGGACAGACCACCGGCCGCCCCCTGGGTGGGGGTGACCAGGACCGACCAGCGCCAGTGGGGCAGGGCCCTCAGGACCACTCCCAGCAGGATCCACGCCGCGGGCCCGACCACCAGCACCAGGGCCACAAGCGTGCTCATCCGGAACACCACTTCTCGCCGGCGCCGGCTGCGGGTGGCCGATCGGTCGGGTTCCCCGATCACCGCCATCTGGATCACCCCGCCCGGCCTACGGGCACGCCGTGGCGAGCCGAGCGGGCGATGATCAGCCTGGCCACGAGGTTGGCCAGCACGGTGATGACCACTAGGACCACGGCTGCCTCAGCCAGCGCGGACGTGGCGAACCCGGTGCCGTCGGTGAACGACGAGTCGAGCTGGGTCACGATGGCCGCGGCGATGGTCCCCATGGTCCCGAAGACGTTCGGGCTGATGGTGTTGAGCGCCGCCCCAGAGATCATGGCCACGGCCATCGTCTCGCCGAGCGCCCGTCCCAAACCGAGGAGAGTGGCACCGATGATGCCGGTCCGGACCCACGGCAGGGTCACCCGCCGGGCCACCTCGGCGTCGGTCATGCCCAACGCCAGGCCGCCTTCCTTTGGCAGAGGCGGTACCTGGGAGAACAGATCGCAGGTAGTGGCGGTGATGATCGGAACGATCATCAAGCCCAGTACCAGCCCCGTGGTGAGAAGCCCCTCACCGTGACCCACCGGATTGCGGAAGTAGCTCAGCACCGGCACGTCGGGCATGTGGTCGGCGATCGCCGGGTAGACGTCCTGGGCCAGGATGGGACCAAGGGTGAGCACCCCCCAGAGCCCGATGACGACGCTCGGGATCCCGGCCAGGATCTCTACCGCGAATCCGAGAGGTCGGGACAGCCAACCGGGCAGCCGCTCGGTCAGGGCGAAAGCTGCGCCCAGTGAGATCGGTACCGCCAGCACCACCGCGATGGCCGAAGTCTGCAGGGTGCCTGCGATAAGCGGCCATGCGCCGTAGGAGGAGCCGGCGGGGTGGGCGAACCCATGCGTATGCACCGTTGTCCCGTACGTGCTCCCAGGCTTCCACGCCGAGCCGGTGAAGAAGTGGGTCCCGTTCACGATCACCGACGGCCAGGCCTTGTGACCCAAGACGACGAGGATGAACACCAGAGAACCCAGCGGCACCGAGGCCGCCAGCCATCCGCCGATCTTCCACACCCGGGACTCGTGGGCCAACCCGGCGGTGGCGATGCGCCGGGCCAACGAGGCCCGGCGCATCGCCTTCACCGGAGAGGCGGGGGGTGCCGCTCCGGTGGCACCTCCGAGGATCGCCACCTACTTGATCTGGGCGATCTGCTTGACCGACTGAGCCACCACCTTTGGCGGCAGCGGCTGGAAGCTCACCTGGCTCAGGTACTTGCTGCTGTTGCCGTTGTCAGGTGTAATGGCCCACTCCAGGATGGAGCGGATGGCCTTGGCCGTCGACGCACTGGACTGCTGGGTGTTCACGATCGCGTACTCGTAGTTGATGATCGGGTACCCCGTGGGGACCGGGCCGTTGATGAGCGAGATGGTCCCATCAGCCGGCGTCTTGGCCGTGAAGTAGTTCGCCTCGGCGGCCACTGCGCTCGATGTCGGCAGCACGTAGTTGCCCGAGCCGTTCATGAGCTCGCCGTAGTACAACCCGTCGCCCAAGAGCTGGGAAAGGTAGCTGATGCCCACATAGGCAATGCACCCGGTGGTCTTCTTGCAGCCTGTCACCATGCCCCCGTTGCCCTGCTCGGCAAGGGCCCCGCTGACACTGGGCCATGTGACGGTGGTCCCGTACTTGACGTTGGTGCCCCAACCGCCCGGTGTCTGCTTGGAGAGGTACTGGGTGAAGATGAACGTGTCGCCACTCCCGTCAGAGCGGTGGAGGGGGACGATCGGGATGTCGGGCAGTGTCAACCCCGGATTGATCGCCTTGAGTGCGGGGGCACTCCACGACGTGATCTTTCCCTCGTAGATCTGGGCCAGGATCTTGCCGTTGAACTTCACGTGGGCCGTGACACCGGGAAGGTTGTACCCGATGACCTGCACCGAGATCCCGAGGGGGATGTTGAGCAGGGTGGGATGAGCTGCTTTCTGTGATGTGGACAGGTAGGCGTCGGACGAGCCGATGTCCACCGTCCCTGTCGCGGCGTCGGAGATCCCGGTGCCCGAACCCGTCCCGGCCGTGGTCAAATGGACTTGGGGGTACTTCTGCTCGTACGCCGGCGCCCAGATGTTCCACAGCGGGTACAGCAGGGTGCTCCCGGTCTCGGTGAGCGAAGCGCTGGGAGGCGTCTCCACGGTAACGCCGGTGCTCGACGACGAAGAGGCTGTCGACGAGGTGGGCGATGTCGACGACTTCGACGCCGACTTGGCAGCAGTCGACGTCGTACTGGCGCTCCCGCACGCGGCGGCAACCAGACCGACCGCCAATAGGACGGCTGCGATCCACGTTCCTCGGATGTTCCGAGCCACTATCTGGTCCTCCTTGGGTAATGTCGCAATTGGTTGAGTGAGGTTGTGCACTGCCACTGAGATTTCTGAGATGACGGGGTCCGGAGTCACGTCAGGGGCATCACCCCATCCTTCCGGTGACGTAGCGCTCGGTGTGGGTGTGCACCGGATGCTCGAAGACCTGCGCGGTGGGACCGTGCTCCACCAACGCCCCGTCGTACAGGAACATCGTCTGGTGAGAGATCCGGCGGGCCTGGCCCAGATTGTGCGTGACCACGACCATCGACAGCGCCGGCGTCATCTGCACCAGGAGGTGCTCGACGAATTCGGTGGAGACCGGATCGAGCGCCGACGTCGGTTCGTCGAGGAGCAGCACCTCGGGGCCGATGGCCAACGCCCGAGCCAGGCAGAGAAGCTGCTGCTGCCCACCGGACAGCTTGAACGGCGAATCGCCGAGTCGGTTCTTGACCGCGTCCCACAGGCCCACTTCTAAAAGGCGCTGTTCGGCCACCACATCGAGCTGCTTGCCTTTGGCGATTCGATGGGCACGGACTCCGGCCACGACGTTGTCGCGGATGGACATCGGGAAAGGGTTCGGGCGTTGAAAGAGCATCCCTACCCGTCGCCGGAGGGTGAACAGGTCTTGCTCCGAGGACCAGATGCTCTGGCCGTCGAGGTACACGGATCCTTCGCGCCGGAATCCGCGGACCTTGTCGTTCATCCGGTTGAGGGTCCGCAGGAACGTCGTCTTGCCCGAACCGGTGGGACCGATCAGGGCGGTGACGGTGCCCCGGGCGAACGGTGCAGTCACCCCCGACAGGATTGGCCTGGCACCGAAGCTCAGCGTGAGATCTCGGGCCTCCATCACGTTGGGCGGTCGTCCTCGATCGGGATCGATGGCGTCGAGGATCGGGTCGACCACACCTGGTACCGGACTGGCGACCCTTTGCCCTGCGTCCCCGCCTCCGGGGCGAACGGGCGTCACCGGCCCCAGCTCGTTTCAGGGGTGCCGACATTCGTCATGATGTTCATGACGAATGTCTTACCTGGACGAGATGAACTCGCTGGGAACGTTTTGCGAAGACGCCGGGAAGCTTGGGGAAACTTTGGGTGACGAGACTGGCTCGACGGCTTACCTACTCGAGGGCTCGGGACTCCGAGCGAATCCGTGAGCAGCGCGAGGTGCGGTCGGTGCGGTACCCGACGGCTTGCGCCATGATGCAGTGGTGAGCGCAGGAGCCTCGTTCGGTCAGGAGATCCGGGAGACCGGGGCGCTCCCCGCGAGCGCAGTCGTCACCATCTTTCGCTCACGCCTTCGAGCGGGAGCAGAGCCGGAGTACCAGCCACTCGCCCGCAGGATGGAGGCGATAGCCCGGACCATGCCCGGGTTCGTCGACTTTAAGACGTTCTCGTCTGCCGACGGAGAGCGCGTGTCGGTGGTGGTCTTCTCCGACGCCGGCAGCCACGCGGCGTGGCGGGACCATCCCGAGCACCGCGAGGCTCAGCGAGCTGGCCGCGACCGGCTCTATTCCAGCTACCACATCGCCGTCTGCACCTTGGCGACCGAGCGCCGGTTCTCCTCACCGCAAGCGTGATCTGTTGACAGGACTTGCGCTGGGCGAAGGCAGGTCATCGGCTCCCGGCGCCGGGTCCCATGTCTGGCGTGGCCCTCGCAGTCGCCGATCCCCGGGCGGTGTAGAGGGACCGCTGGTCAAGGTGCCGGGCCACGAGCGACGCGCCGACCACGGCGATCACGATCGGTGCCATGATCCCAGAGGTGGACCTGGTGAGCTCGAGCAGGAACGCCGTGCCCGTGATGGGAGCTTTGAGGGCGCCGGCCAGCATCGCGGCGGCGGCGATCGCCACGTAGCTGGCATCGGGAGCCCCGGGCCAGGCCATGCTCCACAGGTGACCTCCCAACGCTCCGAGTGCGGCACCGAAGCTGAGGGTCGGGGTGAACAGCCCCCCATACGCGCCACTTCGCAGGCACGCCGTGGTGGAGATCGGCTTCAAGACGGCGAGGGCCAGGAACATGAGGACACCGGCACTCCCGACGAAGGCGAACTGGGCCAAGTCGATGCCGTTGCCGAGGAGAAGCGGGTACTTGATGGCCAGTGCACCGAGCAACGCGAAGACGACGAGCGGCTCCACCAGTAGCAGGCGCCCCCGGGGCTGGTGGGATCGGGCCCAGGCCACCGCCCGCAGGTAGCCGGTCGCGGTCACCCCGATCACTGGGCCGGCGACCACGGCGAAGATCATGACGGCGACCGTGGGATTGGGAACGTGCGGCACCGAGTAGACGGCGTGGTTCGGCAGGGTGATCCATGACACTGCCGTGGCAATGCCGGCCGCGAGAAGCGCCGGAAGGACGAGCCCTATCGAGACGGTCCCCAGATAGATCTCGAGCGCGAACAAGGCGCCCGCCAGCGGAACGTTGTAGACGGCGGCGAGGCCGGCGCCGGCCCCGCAGGCGATAAGGAGCATCCGCTGCTCGTCCGAGAGACCGAAACGGCGCCCCAGTGCATCCCCGCAAGCCGCCCCGGTGTGCTGGGGTGCGCCCTCTCGACCAAGCGACGCCCCCATCCCCACCGTCACCTCCGACAGCGCACCACTGAGCAGGGTCCTTATCAACGACAGCGCGCCTGATCCCGTCCACACCACATGGGTCGGCTCTCCCCCGAGCCCTCCCGAGCGCCGCATCAGCCAGAGACCCACGCCGGTGACCAGACCACCCACAGCCAGCACCACGACGATCCTCAGGTCGCTGCTCCGGGCGGCCGCGGCCGAGTAATTGCCGGTGCGGTACCCGAAGGCCGCATGCTGGACCGCCCGGAGTATGGCCATCATCGTCATGGCCCCGAGCCCCGCACCTATCCCGGTGAGGACGAGCAGTATCCAGAAGCGCGCCGAGAGATCCGCCAGATGGACGGCAAGGTTCGCCTGCTCCTCGCCGGCGGTGGGAGCCGGGTCCCCGCCCGCGGCATCGGCACCCGTCACGGAACTGCCGGCCGATGGCCAGGAGCCGGCGTCCATTTGCACTGGTCGACACACCCGGGAACCCGCCGCCGCCGGTGGTGGTGGTGGTGGCGGCGGCGGTGCAGGTGGTGGCACCTCCTGGGCCGGGCAGTCGGTCGGACCATACAGCGCCCAGGTTGGCACACTGCCGCCCCTTTGCCCCGCCGACACCGTTGCCCGTCACGGGAGTGGCGCGTCGATAGCGCTTCCGCTCACCGGCACTCGGGGCCGATCCTGCACTTTCTCACGGCTCGGCGGCCGAGCACGCACGATTGTCATCGCGGGATCATGCGCCTACTCTTGCAGCGGAGCGGAAGGGGGGCGGCAATGGGACACGGAGGTTACCCACCTGGGTGGTGGCAGGCGTCCGACGGCAACTGGTATCCACCCGAATCGCACCCGAGCTACCGACCGCCGGTCGGGCCCGCGGCACAGGCACCGCCCGTGTGGGGCCAGACCCCCGCGGCACAGGCACCGCCCGCATGGGGCCAGACCCCCGCGGCACAGGCACCGCCCGCGTGGGGCCAGACCCCCGCGGCACAAGCACCTCCCGCGTGGGGCCAGACGCCCACTGCCGGCACGACGGGTGGTTGGGACCCGGGCAAGGTCCACCGGCAACGTCCGCCGCTCCCGTACCTGGTGATCGCCGGTGCGGTGCTCCTGTCGGTGGTGGCGTACTTCGCGGTGAGCGCGATTGTGCGCACGAACGGCCTGGCCGGCATCCCGACCGGTCCTGGATCGGCGACCATCACCTGGCACGGAGCTTCGGCGGGAAGCGGTTCGGGCGGTGGCACACTGACATCGTCAGGTCTCACTCACACGCCGCCACAGCCCTTCAACGGGACAATCGGCGGCGTGGCCGTCAGCGGGCGAGCCACGCTCGACTTGAAGACAGTCGGCAAGCTCCTCACACCGAAGGTGCATACAACTCCCGGGGGCACGGAGACCATCACCTTGTACCACTGGACCGGCACCCTCGGAGGAACGCGCTTCACACTGGCCATCAGCGAAGTGCTTCACTTGCCGCTCACCACAACATCGAAGGACGCGTATGTCTCGGTTTCGGGCACGTTCGGGTCCCAGCCCGTGCATGCCATCGCCAGGCAGATCTCACCCGCGTCCACACACGAGCTCTCGATCAGCGGGACCATCGGGAACTTCTCGTTCTCCGGAACGCTCCGTCGGCCGACGAGCTCTGACGGGACGTCGACGGAGACCGCCACGTTCACACTCAGTCATTGACTCCCTCGACCGCTCCCGTGCCTGCACGCGAGATGCCGGGGACCAGCACCTTTGCGTCGCAGCGCCGGCGAGGTGCCTGGCTGGGGGTGCCGGTGAACGTGGGCCTGGCGGCGACCGTGTTCTTCCCGTGGAAGCTCACGACCATCACCACCTCCGCGTCGCCAACGACAGGCGCCGTCGGGCCGCAGCCCATGGGCCTCGGGGCGACCCAGCGCGCGGTCGCCGGCGCCCACCAGGTGCTTGCGATCGAATCGGTGGTCCGTGCCGCGCTGGAGGTCACCGTTCTTGGCGCCGCGATCGCCGGGCTCGTCGTGTGGCTGCTCCCTTGGCTTGCCGGTCGCGAATCGTCGGCGCGTGTAGCGCTGGCTCTCGCAGCGACCGAGCTGGCCGCAGCAGCAGCCGCATGCTGGCTGCTCCCTGCCCTCCAACCCCAGACTGCGCTGACCGTGCACCTCGGGATGCAACCGACCCTTGCGGCGTACACGGCGTTCGCGCTCTCGATCGCCGCCCTCGCCGCAGTGCTGACCATCCAACGGCCGCCACAGAGCCCACTCGTGCCTCCGGCTCCATGAGATCGGTCGCGCCATGACCGACGCGGACGCCGACCGGACACCCCCGCTCCCTCCGCTCCCTCCCCAGCCATCGGGCACTCCCTGGCCAGCATCGGGCACTCCCTGGCCGGCATCGGGCACTCCCTGGCCGGCATCGGGCACTCCGGCCGCAACGCAGGCCCGCCGGCGTCCTCCGGACGGACCGCCCTCCGACTGGCCCGAGGGAGGCGTTCCCTCTTCCATCGCGGCGAGCGTCGACGCGCTCGTGGAGCAAGCTTTCGATCCGTCGGGCTCGTTGGCACCCACCCACGCGGTGGTGATCGTCCACCGGGGGAGGATCGTGGTCGAACGCTATGACGGACAGCTCGATCACCTCGACCGGCCGCCCGAGACGATCGGCCCCGCCACGTCGCTGCTGAGCTGGTCGATGGCCAAGTCCGTGCTTCACGCCGCGGTGGGGATCCTGGTCGACGAGGGTGCCCTCACGCTGGATCGGCCCGCGCCAGTACCCGAGTGGCAGGATCGCAGAGATCCGCGTCGGCACATCACCCTCGACTACCTGCTCGCCATGTGCGACGGGCTCGATTTCACCGAGAACTACACCGGCGCGGGCCGGTCCGACGTCGTCGAGATGCTTTTCGGCCGGGGACGAGACGACGTGGCCCACTTCGCTGCGGACCGCCCCTTGGCTGCAGTTCCCGGGGAACGCTTCAACTACTCGAGCGGGACGTCCAACGTGCTCTCGGGCATCGTGGCACGACTCGTGGGACCGGGGGACGCCTACGAGCGCTTCCTCGCCGAGAGGATCTTCGACCCGATTGGGATCACCACGGCACGACCGGGCATGGACGCGTCGGGCACGTGGGTCGCGTCGTCGTACCTGCACGCCACGGCCCGGGACTTCGCCCGGTTCGGGCTCTTGTACCTGCGAGGGGGCGTGTGGGAAGGCCGGCGGGTGCTCTCGGCGGACTGGGTGGACACCGCCCGGCGCGCGCGCTCGACGGACCCGACCGACGGCCAGGTCCACAGCATGCACTGGTGGGTGGTCCCCGACGGTGCCGGCACCTTTGCCGCGCTGGGCTTCGAGGGCCAGTCCATCTCGCTGTGCCCCGCCGCCGATCTCTGCGTCATCCGCCTGGGGAAGACTGCATCAGACCACTACCCGGCACTGCGCCGGTGGCGAGCCGACCTGGTGGCGACCTTCGCGTCAGGTCATCCCCCTTCGTAGGGGAACCCCAGGTCGGGTGCGGTGAGCAGCGCCCGGAAGGCGATGCCTTCGGCGGCAGCCATCGCGGCGACCGTCCCGCCCCGGTCCACGACGGCGACCAGCAGCACGGGGTCGGCACCCGCGTCTTGGACCGCATGGGCCGCCTCCAAGAGAGAGGTGCCCCGGGTCACGGTGTCCTCGGTCACGACCACCCTGTCCCCTGGGTCCAGCGCGCCGGCGATCCTCCCGCCAGCGCCGTGATCCTTGGCCTCTTTGCGAACGCTGAAGGCCTTCAGGGGCCGCCCCCTCGTCGCGGCCACGCCGGCCGTCATGAAGGCCACCGGGTCGGCGCCCATCGTCAGCCCGCCGATCGCCGTCGCATCCTCGGGCATCACCGAGAGCACGCCGTCGGCTACCAACAGCATCGCTTCTGGACGGCACACCGTCTGTTTGGAGTCGATGAACCACGTGCTGGGCCGGCCGGATTTCAACACGAAGTGGCCTCGGCGCACCGAGTGGGCGAGCAAGTGGTCGCGCAGTGCAGCAAACTCAGTCGGCGGCAGCACACGCCCATCCTCCCAACGAGCCTTGGATCGGGTACCCGCCGTGTCGCCTCCGGCGACGTCTCCGGTTCTGCTCATCCCAACTTCACTCGTCTGGTGCCGGAGGTCACCTGGCCAACGACCGCTGCCCGGTGGCCCGCCAGGGTCAATGCCTCGAGCACCGAGTCGACGGCGTCCGGGGCGACGACCATGACCATCCCGAGGCCCAGATTGAACACCCGGGCCATCTCGTCGTCGGTCACGCCGCCAAGGCGGGCGATCTCGTCCATGATCCGAGGCCGGGTCCACATTCGGCAGTCCAGGTCGGCGTCGCAGTCCGGTGGCAGCACCCTGACGACGTTGCCCGGCACGCCCCCTCCGGTGATGTGGGCACAGGCATGCACCCCGACGACGCCTGCCTCGATGGCGCCGAGCACCGCCGGCGCGTAGACCACCGATGGTTCAAGCAGTTCGTCGGCCAGGGAGTGCCCCGCTCCGTCCCATGCGGGGCCTGTGAGATCGAGCCCCGCCCGCTCCAAGAGCACGTGGCGAGCGAGGGAGTACCCGTTGGAGCGCAGCCCTGGGGACGGGAGCCCCACCAGCAGGTCACCCGGACGGACGAGCTGCGGACCGAGGCGCCGGTCGTGCTCCACCACCCCGACGGCGAACCCGGCAAGGTCCAGGTCGTCTGGTGCCATCGCCCCCGGGTGCTCGGCGGTCTCCCCGCCGAGTAGGGCGCAACCAGCCATCCGGCACCCTTGGGCCACGCCGGCGACCACCTGTTCGAGGCGCTCGGGCACGAGCGCACCGACGGCGACGTAGTCCAAGAAGAACAGGGGCTCGGCCCCCGAGCACACGACGTCGTCGACGCACATGGCCACCAGGTCGATCCCGACGGTGCCCAGGTGTCCGGTTGCCTGTGCGACCATCAGCTTGGTGCCCACGCCGTCAGTCGCCGACACGAGGATCGGCCGCTGGTAGCGCGCGGTGTCGAGGGAGAACAGGCCACCGAAGCCTCCGATCCCGCCGAGCACCTCCGGGCGATCGGTCGTAGCCACGATGTGGCGGATACGCTCGACGGCATCATCGCCCGCGGCAATGTCCACGCCGGCAGCGGCGTAGGTGGCTGGCCCGCCGGGGGGCACGGTGGTCGATCCGTCCACTGGCGCGTCAGACCCCGGGGAGCACGCCTTGGTAGACAGGGATGCTGTCGTCGGGAGGTGCCGACACGTCGGCGACAGACTGGGGATGGCTGGCCAGCGTCACCGGCACGGCCACCGGGTAGTTCCCAGTCAAACACGCGTCGCAGAAGCCGGCCCCGGGCGCGTCGATCGCCGCCTTCAGGTTGTCCAGGCTGATGTAGGCCAGTGAGTCCACACCCAGCAGATGCTCCATCTCCTCGATGGAGGACGAAGCGGCGACAAGCTCCCCCCGGTCGGGAGTGTCGATGCCGTAGAAGCACGGCCATTTGAACGGAGGTGACGAGATCCGTAAGTGCACTTCGGTTGCGCCCGCCTCTCGGAGCATCGCCACCACTGCTCGGGCCGTCGTGCTGCGGACGATGGAGTCGTCCACCACGACGAGCCGCTTGCCGGCGATGTTGTCTCGCAACGGGTTGAGCTTGCGGCGGACGGCGTTCATCCTCGCCTGCTGATCGGGATCGATGAACGTGCGGGCGATGTAGCGGTTCTTGACCAATCCCTGGCCATAGGGGATGCCGCTGCGCCGAGCGAAACCCTCGGCTGCCGGTACCCCCGAGTCGGGGACCCCCATGACCATGTCGGCCGCCACCGGAGCCTGGTCGGCGAGCAGCTCACCCATCCGGCGCCGGGTGTCGTGCACCTCGCGCCCGTAGAGATTGGTGTCGGGGCGCGCGAAGTAGACGAACTCGAAGATGCAGAGGTGGGGCTCGATCCGGTCAGCAGGGAACAGGATCTCCGAGCGAACACCGTGGTCGTCGATCACCACCAGCTCACCTGGCTCGAGCTCGCGCACAAAAGCGGCGCCGATCACGTCCAGTGCCGGCGACTCCGAGGCGAGGACCCAGCCCTCGGGACGATCGGCTGGACCCAGCCGGCCCAGGCAGAGCGGCCGGAACCCTTGAGGATCCCGAACGCCGTACAGCCGGGCGGCGTCCAGCAGCACGAAGGAGAACGCGCCTTGCACCACGGGCAGGACCCGTCGAAGCGCGGTGGTCACCCCGTCGGGCGCCCGATCGGTCACTGCTGCGGTCTCGCTGTACGCCTGGGCCAGCAGCTCGGCGACCACATCGCTGTCGGTACCCGCCACCCCCGGCAGCATCCCGGCACGATCAGCCAGCTCCTCGGTGTTGGTGAGGTTCCCGTTGTGACCGAGGGCGAAGCCGGCACGCCCCACCGGCCGGTACACCGGCTGGGCGGCCATCCAGTCCGACGAACCGTGCGTCGAGTACCGGGTGTGACCGATCGCCAGGTGGCCCGGCAGTCCCGAGAGCGTGCGTTCGTCGAACACGGTGGCGACCAGGCCCATGTCCTTCACCACCGTGATGGTCTCGCCGTCGCTCACGGCCATGCCGGCCGACTCCTGGCCTCGGTGCTGGAGTGCGTAGAGCCCGTCGAACGTGAGGTGAGCCACAGCTCGCCCGGGCGCGTACACCCCGAAAACCCCGCAGGCTTCCTTCACCGTTCGGTTCTCTGCCCCGCTGCCCTCGTGCCCGTGACCCGCCGACTGGCGCGGCGCCCGTCGGTCACGGACCGGTCCACGGGCGCCTGATTGCCGATCCAGTCTCCCACACTCGCGGGAGGCTCGGCACGCCCACGACCGCCGGTAAGGTGCGGCCAGCGTGATCGACCTGCACACCCACTCCACCTGCTCGGATGGAACCGATCCCCCCGAGCGGATCCCCGAGCTGGCCGCAGCCGCCGGGTGCTCGGCTGTGGCCCTCACCGATCACGACACGCTGGCGGGGATCGAAACGGCCAGGCGCCGTGCCGCCGAGCTCCGTGTCGAGCTGGTTGCCGGGTGCGAGGTCTCCTGCTCGTTCATGGGGACCAGCGCCCACGTGCTGGTGTACTTCGTGGAACCTGGTGACGGGCCGTTCCAAGACGAGCTGGTCCACCTGCGACACGATCGCGTGGCCCGCAACCGACACCTGGCCCGGAGGCTCTCGGAACTGGGTCTCCCCGTGACCTACGAGCAGATGGTGGCCGAGGCTGCCGGCGAGGAGTCCGTCGGGCGACCTCACGTGGCTGCCCTCCTGGTGCGTGTCGGAGCGGCCGACTCCATCCCCGATGCGTTCGACAGATGGCTCGGAGAGGGCCGGCCGGCCTACGTACCAAAGGCTCGGGTCTCCCCGGCCACGGTCACGTCGCTCGCTTCGGCATCCGGCGGGGTGGCCGTGCTCGCTCATCCGCTGTCCCTCGACCTCGCGTGGGACGACCTGGACCGGGCCGTGGGGGAGCTGGCGGGCGCCGGCCTTTCGGGTATCGAGGCGATCTACGGCAACTACTCACCCGACCAGCGCTCGCAGCTCGCCGAGCTTGCGCGCCGCCATGACCTGGTCTCCACCGGCGGGTCGGACTTCCACGGCACGGTCAAGGTCGGCTTGTCCGTCGGGACCGGCCGCGGAGACCTCGACGTCCCCGACGACGTGCTCCGGCAACTCTTGGAACGGCGGCCGTCGTCGTCGGACGCGGCCTCGTCGACGACCACCCCCGCCGGCTGAGCCGCGTGCAGTCCTGCCTGGCGCACCCCCGGACTCAAAGAGCCCGCGCCGATCAGGCGTCTGTGCCGAGTGCGCGAGGCACGCAGCTCTGCCATGCCGCAACGAGGCGCTCCACGGGAAGGTCCACCAATCCGTCGAGCACGAAGCCAACGCCGCCGGTGCGGCCCACGACCTCTGCGGGCACACCGACCGCGTCGGCACGCTCGATCACGTCTCGGGCCCGCGTAGTGGCCACCACCACCCGCGACGGGAGCTCGGTGAACAGCTCGGCGTGCCCGGCCAGCCGGCGACCGGTCCGCTGGCTGACCTCCACGCCGATCCGCGAGCGGACGGCCATCTCGGCGAGCGCGACGCCGAGCCCTCCGGCGGACACGTCGTGGACACCGCAGACCAGGGCCGGCTCTCCGGCGACCTCTCCGGCGACCTCTCCGGCGACCACTTCGGCCACCATGCCCGCCACGAGCTCGACCACCCGGCGATGGAGCACCGTGTCGAGCGGCGGCAGCGCTCCCCCTCGCCGGCCGCGACACTCCACGGCCCATCGGGACGCGCCGAGGGGGTAGGCCGCGGCCGCCGGCGCTGTCCCCGCCGCCGACGCCGGCGCCGCTCCTGCCGACACGGCTGGACCGAGCAGGACGACATCGGCCCCGGCTGGCCAACCCACCCCGGGCGGCGGGGCGACGAGCTTGTCGACCAGGCCCAGCACGCCGAGGACCACGGTCGGGTCGATGGCCCGCCCCGCACGCTCGTTGTAGAGGCTCACGTTCCCCCCGATCACCGGAAGGTCGAACGCCCGGCAGGCCTCGGCCAGTCCGTCGATCGCTTCGGCGAGCTGCCACATCACCTCGGGCTCCTCGGGGCTCCCGAAGTTGAGGCAGTTCACCACGGCGACCGCCCGGGCCCCGACGCACGCCAGGTTGGCGACGGCTTCGGCAAGCACAAGCGCAGTGCCGGCCCGCGGATCCAGCGCACAGGCCCTCGGGTTCGAGTCGGTGGTGACTGCCATGCCCCGCCGGCTCGGCGGGAGACCCGGGCCGGCGAGTCGCAGCAGCGCGGCGTCACCGCCCGGCCCTTCTACCGTGTTCAAGAAGAGCTGGTGATCGTACTGACGGTAGATCCACGAAGGATCGGCCAGCAGGCTGAGCAGCTCGCCCTCGCAGTCACCCGGGGGCTCGTCGTCCGTCGGGTCGTCGTCCCGCCGGGCAGCGAGTGTGGCCGGCACCCGGCGAGGCCGGTCGTACAGCGGCGCGTCGTCGGCGAGCGAAGCGGCCGGCACGTCGGCCAGCACCGGCCCGTCGAACCCCTCCATGATCCGCAGCCTGCCCACCGGGGGACCTCCGGCAGCGTCGACGAACGGTGCGGTGACATGGCCGACCACCGTGGCCCGGACCTCCCAGCGGCGGCATACGTCGGCGACCGCCGGCCAGCTCTCGGGCGCCACGATGGCCAGCATCCGCTCCTGGCTCTCGCTGGTCATGACCTCCCACGGCGCCATCGCCTGCTCCCGGCAGGGTACGGCGCTCACGTCCACGTCCATGCCGACCCCGCCGCGGGCCGCGGTCTCGCTGGCGGCGCAGGTGAGCCCCGCGCCGCCCAGGTCTTGGATGCCGATGACGAGCCCCTCGTCGAGGAGGGAGAGGCAGGCCTCGATCAGCCGCTTCTCCTCGAACGGATCCCCCACCTGGACGCTGGGCCGCTTGGCATCGTCGGCCGCGCTCGACCCCTGCGGCCCGTCCGAACCGGCGAAGCCGGCCGACGCCAGCACGCTGACACCGCCGATCCCGTCCCGCCCGGTCGTGGCGCCCAGCAGCACCGCGAGGTTGCCGGGTCCCGAGGCCCGCCCGAGCACCAGCCGGTGGACCGGGAGCGCGCCCAGGCAGAGCACGTTCACGAGCGGGTTGCCGGCGTAGCAGGCATCGAGCGTCAGCTCACCGCCGACGGTGGGCACGCCGACCGAGTTGCCGTACCCCGAGATCCCGGCCACGACGCCCTCCATGAGCCAGCGCTGCCGGGGGTCGTCGAGCGTCCCGAAGAAGAGGGGGTCCATGACCGCGAGCGGCCGCGCACCCATGGTGAAGATGTCCCGCAGGATGCCTCCGACCCCGGTCGCCGCCCCCTGGGAGGGCTCGACGGCCGACGGGTGGTTGTGGCTCTCGATGCGGATGGCGATGGCGATCCCGTCGCCGGCGTCGACCACCCCTGCGTTCTCGCCGGGTCCGACGAGGACCCGGCTCCCTTCGGTGGGCAGGCGCCGCAAGTGGAGGCGGGAGGACTTGTACGAGCAGTGCTCGCTCCACATCACCGCGTACATGGCGAGCTCGAGATGGTTCGGCTCCCGGCCCAGGACGGCTTCGACTTCCGCGAGCTCGTCGTCGGTCAAGCCGAGGGCACGGTGCAGCGGCTCAGCCCCGGACGCCGCGTCGCTCACGTGCCACACCGTAGCGGCGGTGGCAGCGACCTTGCATCGGCATTTTCAATGCAAAAACATGTTTTGGCAGGCTTGTGACGAAAAACACGACACTCAACGAGAGGTATCGCGCACCTTCGATTTGAATTTGATCGATCGTCGCGAAAGAATCATGTCATGCCGAACCAGAGAGCAAAAGCAGCCCAGCGTCCGATGACCAAGGCCCACAAGGAAGCCTTGGCCAAAGGGCGAGAAGAGGGTCGGGCGGTACGCCAGTATTTGGAAGCCCTGGCCGCCACCAAGCGTCGGCGCGGCCGCCAGCGCACCCCGGCCTCGATCGAGAAGCGGCTGGCCGCCATCGAGAGCGAGCTCGCCGCAGCCGACCCGCTGTCCCACCTCCACCTGCTCCAGGAGCGCAAGAACCTCCAGGCCGAGCTGTCGAGACGCTCGGACGTGAAGGACGTCTCCGATCTGGAGAAGAAGTTCGTGAAAGTGGCCAAGGCCTACGGCGAGCGCAAGGGCATCAGCTACGGGACGTGGCGGGCCGCGGGCGTCAGCGCGGCGACCCTGGAGAAAGCCCGCATCACCCGAACCCGCGGCTGACCAGGGCGGCCAGCAGGACGGCGCCGTCGCCGGTGCCGGTGTCCAGGTCGACAGCCCTCTCGGGGTGCGGCATGAGGCCGACGACGTTCCCCCCGGCGTTCGCGATGCCGGCGATGTCGTCGACCGAGCCGTTCGGGTTCTCCTCGTAGCGCAGCACGATCCGGTCGTTGGCACGGAGCTCCTCCAACGTCGCCTGGTCGCACGTGTAGCTGCCCAGGAAGTGGTTGACCGGTATCTGCAGACCGGTCCCCGCCGCGACGCCGGCGGTGAGCACCGACGACGACGAGGCCACCCGGACCCCGACCGTGGCGCACACGAAGCGGAGCCGGCGGTTCTTCTGGAGCGCCCCCGGGAGGAGGCCGGCTTCGGTGAGCACCTGGAAGCCGTTGCAGATGCCGACGACCGGCCCGCCGGCCGAGGCGAAGCGCTCCACGGCGGCCATCACCGGCGAGAACCGCGCCAACGCGCCGGGCCGGAGGTAGTCCCCGTGGGCAAATCCGCCGGGCAGGACCACGGCATCGAGGTCGCCCAGCCCGCGGTCCTGGTGCCATTTGAGCTCGGCCTGGCCGCCGACCGCCTCCACTGCGCGGCACACGTCGTGCTCGCAGTTGGTGCCGGGAAACACCACCACGCCGACCCGAGCGGTCACTGTCCCCCGTCGCCGGACGGCACGATCTCCACCGAGCTCTCCTCGATGACCGGGTTGGCCAGCAGGCGGTGTGCCAGGTCGCCCGCCCGGGCGACAGCCGCCGCCTCGTCGGCCGCCTCCAGGCTGAAGCGGAACATCCGCCCGGCCCGTACGCCGCTCACCTCGGTGAAGCCCAGCGCCGGCAGCGCGCGCTCGATCGTCGCCCCTTCGGGGTCGGCGATCCCGGGCCGGAGCCGTACCTCGACCCGAGCGGTGAACCTCATCGCCGGGAACCGTAGCAGCAGGTGCTCCGGCCGGCAGCGGGCGCCATCGCGTTCAACGAGCCGTCCCGTCGTCGATGCCGCCGAGCGCGTCGAGCGCGCGGCGGCGGTGGACGAGCACCCGGTCGAGGTCGAACGCCCGGTCGAGCGCCTCGGCGTCGAGCGGCACGTCGGGGTCCGCCTCCAGGACGGCTCGCAGGTGCACCTGCTCCTCGACAGCGCGGCGCGCGTCGCGTTGGACGATCCGGTACGCCTCGTCGCGCCCCATGCCCGCTGCCACCATCGCGAGCAGGACCGACTGGCTGAACACCAGGCCACGACTCCCATTGACCAGGGTGTCGAGCGCCCGATCGCCGTGGACCACCAGGCCACCGACCAGCCGCGTCGCCTGGCGGAGCACGTAGCACGCGAGCAGCGAGGCGTCGGGCAACACCACCCGCTCCACCGAGCTGTGGGAGATGTCCCGCTCGTGCCACAAGGCGACGTCCTCGAGGCCGGCCCCGGCATAGCCGCGGAGCACTCGCGCCAGCCCGCACAGGCGCTCGGAGAGGATCGGGTTGCGCTTGTGCGGCATCGCGGAGGACCCCTTCTGCCCCGAGGCGAACGGCTCTTCGGCTTCACCGACCTCGCTGCGGGCCAGGTGGCGAACCTCGGTGGCGATCAGCTCGACGGTGGCGCCCACCGACGCGCACGCGTACAGGTACTCGGCATGCCGGTCCCGGGCGATCACCTGGGTGGCCGGGACCGGTCGCAAGCCCAACGCCTCGCAGACGTATGCCTCGACTGCCGGGTCGATGTTCGAGTACGTGCCGACCGCACCCGACAGCTTGCCGACGGCGACCCGCTGGCGCGCAGCCGCGAGGCGCTGGCGGTCACGGTCGGACTGGAGCGCCCAGAGGGCCAGCTTGGCCCCGAAGGTCGTGGGCTCTGCGTGCATCCCGTGGGTCCGGCCGGTCACCGGGACGTCGATCAGCTCGCGGGCTCGCTCCCTCAGTACCCCGACCAGCTCGCCCGAGGCCTCGATGAGGAGCTCGCACGCCGCCGCGAGGGTGGCGCACTGGGCGGTGTCGACGACATCGGACGAGGTGAGACCGAAGTGGATCCACGAGCCCTCGGGAGGGCCCACCCGCTCCTGCACCACGTCGACAAACGCCGCGACGTCGTGGTCGGTCACCCGCTCGCGCTCGGCAACTGCTGCGACCAGAGCAGCGTCCACCCGGGGGGCTCTGGCGCGCGCGGCAACGGCCACCTCGCGGGGGACCGCGCCGACCGCCGCTTGCCCTTCGAGCGCCAGCACCTCCACCTCCAGCCAGCGTGCCAGCCTCGCTTCGTCGCTGAACAGAGCTGCCATGTCGGCCGGGCTGTAGCGGGGGATCACGGGCCGTCACCTCCCGTGGCGGCGATGTCGCGGCGGTACTGGGCGCCTTCCCAGGCGAGGGCGTCCACCACCTGGTACGCCCGCTGCCGCGCCTCGCCCAGGTCGGCACCGAGCGCCGTCACCGAGAGCACTCGACCACCGGCGACCCGGAACGGACCGCCCGGGCGGTCCTGGGCCGTGCCCGAGTGGTACACGGTCACGCCAGGGACCGTGTCGGCCGGCTGCCCGTCGGGGGCGAGGCCGGGCACGATCGCACCGGCTTCGGGGTCGGCGGGGTAGCCAGCGGCGGCCAGTACCACGCAGACCGCCGGGTCCGCAGTGAACGCCGGCCGTCCGCGCGCTTCCGACAGCTTCCCTGCGGCCGCCGAGGTCAGGAGCTCCACCGGGTCCTCGTCGAGGCGGGTCAGCACGACCTGGGCCTCGGGGTCGCCGAAGCGCACGTTGTACTCGAGCACCTTGGGGCCGTCCGCGGTGAGCATGAGCCCGGCGTAGAGGACCCCCCGGTAGTCGATGCCCCGGGAGCGCAGGGCACCCACCACCGGTTCGACCAGCGTGCCGACCATCTCGTCCACCAGTTCCTCGCCGACGTCCGCGAGGGGAGAGCAGGCACCCATTCCGCCGGTGTTCGGGCCCACGTCGCCGTCACCGAGGCGCTTCGCGTCCCGGGCCGGAGCCAGAGGGACGACGCGGCGCCCGTCGCAGAGCACCATGAGCGAGCACTCGGGCCCGGCGAGCCCTTCTTCGATCACCACCCGCCGGCCAGCCGGCCCGAACGCATCGCCCGAGAGCTTGGCCGACACGTCGGCTTCGGCTTCCTCCAGCGAGCCGGTCACGAGCACGCCCTTCCCCGAGGCCAGGCCGTCGGTCTTCACCACCCAGGGACCAGGCAGCGATCGCAGGAAGGCCCTGGCCTCTTCGGCCCGGTCGAACACCCCGTAGCGGGCCGTCGGCACCCCGGCGTCGGCCAAGACCTCCTTCATGAAGGCTTTGGACCCCTCGAGGCGCGCACCGTCGGCACCGGGTCCAAGCACCAGGCGACCGGCGGCCCGGAGTCGGTCCGCCAACCCGGCGACCAGCGGCGCCTCGGGACCGATCACCACCAGGTCCGCTTCGACCTCCTCGGGTGGCGCTGCGGTCACCGAGATCGTGCCGCCATCGGCACGGCGCGCGGGCATGCCCGGGTTCCCCGGGGTGACGACGACGTCGGCCGTCCGGGCCAGCGCTCGGGCCAGTGCGTGCTCCCGCCCGCCCGAGCCCACCACGCACACCACCGAGCTCAACGGACCGACCCGCCTCGGGCGCTCTCGGCCACGGGCCCCGAGCTGCTCACGCTGCCGCGAACGACACGAACTGCTGGCGGCCGGGTCCCACGCCCACGAGCTTGACCGGCACGCCGATCTGCTCGGACAAGAAGCCCACGTAGTCCCTGGCGGCAGCCGGCAGGTCCCCCAGGCAGGTAGCCCCGGTGAGATCGGTCTTCCAGCCTTCCAGCTCCTCGTAGACCGGCGTGACCTGGTGGAGCACCGACTGGTGGTACGGGGGGTGGGTGAAGCGCTCGCCGCCGGCTTCGTAGGCGACGCAGACCCGGACGGTCTCGAAGGTGTCCAGGACGTCGAGCTTGGTCAGGGCAACCTCGGACAGCGAATTGAGCCTCACCGCCTGGCGGGCCATCACGGCGTCGAACCACCCGCACCTCCGGCGCCGTCCGGTCACGGTGCCGAATTCCCTCCCGCGCTCGACCAGGAGGTCGTCGAGTGCTCCGGACACTTCGGTGGGGAACGGGCCGGCGCCCACACGGGTCACGTAGGCCTTGGCGATCCCGATCACCCGCTCGATGTCGCGCGGCCCGAGCCCCGACCCGGTGCAGGCCCCGCCAGCCACCGGGTTCGACGAGGTGACGAAGGGGTACGTCCCGTGGTCGAGGTCCAAGAACGTGGCCTGGGCGCCCTCCAGCAGGACGTTGCGTCCCGCGGCCAGCGCGTCGTGGACCACCCCGACCGTGTCCCCCACCATGGGGGCGAGGCGGGGCGCATACTCGTCGAGGTAGCAGCGCGCGATCTCGTCGGCGTCCATCGGCAGGCGGTTGTAGACCCGTGAGAGCACGGCGTTCTTCTCTTTCAGCACCACGTCGAGCTTCTGGCGGAAGATCTTGGGATCCAGCAGGTCCTGGACCCGCAGCCCCACCCGGGCCGCCTTGTCGGCGTAGGCGGGCCCGATGCCCCGGCGCGTGGTCCCGAGCGCGTTCTTGCCCAGGTACCGTTCGGTCACCCGGTCGAGCTCCTGGTGGTAGGGCATGATGAGGTGCGCGTTGCCGCTCACCACCAGGCGTGAGGTGTCCACACCCCTGGCACCGAGCCCGTCGATCTCTTCAAGCAGCACCGCCGGGTCCACAACGACACCGTTGCCGATGACCGGCGTGATGTGCGGGTAGAGCACGCCGCTCGGGCAGAGCTGCAGCGCATAGGACTCCCCGCCGACGACGATGGTGTGCCCGGCATTGTGGCCGCCCTGGTAGCGCACCACGACGTCCATGCCGGCGGCCAGCAGGTCGGTCAGCTTTCCCTTGCCCTCGTCGCCCCACTGGGCCCCGACGACCACCGTTGCCGGCACGCGTCATTCCTCCGCTCGTGACTACGGATTACACGGCAGTGTACCGCGCCGGGAGAATGCTCGCATGGTTCCGCTCGATCGGGTTCCCGACGGTCAGCGCAGGACGACCACGTCGTCGAGCACGTCCACGGTCACCGTGGCACCTTCGAGGTACCGCCCCTCCAGCAACGCCAAGGCGAGCTGGTCCTCCACCTCCCGTTGGATCACCCGCCGCAGAGGCCTGGCGCCGAAGTCGGGGTCGTACCCTTTGGCGGCGAGCCAGGACTCCGCTTGGGGGGTCACCGCGAGAGACAGGCGCCGTTCGGCCAACCGGGTGCGGAGCCGGCCGAGCTGTATGCCGACGATGACCGCGAGGTCGTCAGGCGTGAGCGCCCGGAATCGCACGATGTCGTCGATGCGGTTGACAAACTCGGGCTTGAAGTAGGCGGCGGGATCGCCGGGCAGGTTCGAGGTCATGATGAGCACCGCATTGGTGAAGTCCACGGTGCGCCCCTGGCCGTCGGTGAGCCGGCCGTCTTCGAGCACCTGGAGCAGGATGTTGAACACGTCGGTATGGGCCTTTTCGATCTCGTCGAGAAGCACGACCGCGTACGGTCGGCGTCGCACCGCTTCGGTGAGCTGGCCGCCCTCCTCGTAGCCCACGTAACCCGGGGGGGCTCCGACAAGCCGCGACACGGTGTGCTTCTCCATGTACTCGCTCATGTCGATGCGGACCATCGCCCGCTCGTCGTCGAACAGGAACTCGGCCAGCGCACGGGCCAGCTCGGTCTTGCCGACGCCGGTCGGGCCGAGGAACAGGAACGACCCGATGGGCCGGTGAGGGTCCGAGAGCCCGGCCCTGCTTCGCCGGATCGCGTTGGCCACCGCTCGCACTGCTTCGTCCTGGCCCACCACGCGGGCGTGGAGGGTGTCTTCCAGGCGGACCAGCTTTTCCACCTCTCCTTCGAGCAGGCGGGTGACCGGCACCCCGGTCCAGCGGCTCACCACCTCGGCGACGTCCTCGGCGTCCACCTCCTCCTTCAAGAAACGCTGTGACTCCTGGAGGCGGGCCAGCTCGTCGGTGGCATCTTGGACCCGCCGCTCGAGATCGGGCAGCTCGCCGTAGCGAACAGCGCTGGCGCCGGCCAGGTCACCGTCGCGCTCGAGTCGTTCGGCGGACGCCCTGCGCTCTTCCATCTCCTCTTTCAGTCCTCTGATGACGCCGATAGCCTCCTTCTCGGCCTGCCAGTGTGCGGTCATGGCGTCGGACTGCTCGGTGAGCTCGGCCAGCTCTTCTTCCAGACGGGCCAGCCGTTCTGCCGAGGCGGGATCGGACTCCTTCTGCAGGGCAACCCGCTCGATCTCGAGCTGGCGTATGCGGCGGACCACGACGTCGAGCTCGGTCGGCATCGAGTCGATCTCTATACGCAGACGGCTCGCCGCTTCGTCGACCAGGTCGATGGCTTTGTCCGGGAGGAAGCGACCGGTGACGTAGCGATCGGACAGCACGGCCGCCGCCACCAGTGCGGCGTCTTGGATCCGCACACCGTGATGGACCTCGTAGCGCTCCTTCAGCCCCCGGAGGATGGCCACGGTGTCCTCGACCGAGGGCTGGTCGACGAAAACCTGCTGGAATCGCCGTTCCAACGCCGCGTCCTTCTCGATGTACTGGCGGTACTCGTCGAGGGTAGTCGCGCCGATCAGGCGGAGCTCGCCGCGGGCCAGGAGCGGCTTGATCATGTTCCCGGCATCCATCGCCCCTTCGGCCGCGCCGGCCCCGACGATGGTGTGCAGCTCGTCGACGAACGTGACGACCTCTCCTTCGGCGTCGGTGATCTCCTTCAAGACCGCCTTCAACCGCTCCTCGAACTCACCCCGGTACTTGGCGCCGGCAACCATCGACCCGAGGTCGAGCGCGATGACGCGCTTGTTCTTCAGCCCCTCGGGGACGTCGCCGTCGGTGATCCGGTTCGCGAGGCCTTCGACGATGGCCGTCTTGCCCACGCCAGGCTCACCGATGAGCACTGGGTTGTTCTTGGTACGGCGCGACAGGACCTGGATGACCCGGCGGATCTCCTCGTCCCGGCCGATCACCGGGTCGAGCTTCCCCTGGTGGGCCAGCTCGGTCAGGTCCCTCCCGTACTTCTCCAGCGCTTGGAAGGTCTCCTCGGGGGTGGTCGAGGTCACCCGATGGCTGCCGCGCACCTGGCGCAGGGCGGCCAGCAGGTCCGGGCGCGGCACCCCGAGCAGCTCGGAAAAGGCCAGGAGGAGGTGCTCGACCGAGAGGTACTCGTCGCCCATGTCCCGCCGCATCTCGTCGGCCTGCTCCAGCCCTTCGCGCGCATCGCGAGACAGCGTGGGCTCCGATCCGCCCACGGCCCGGGGCAGCCGGGAGAGCTCCTGTGTGAGGCGGCCGACGACCTGGTCGGGCGCCACGCCCACCTTCTCCAGCAATGGACGCGAGATGTTCTCGGGCTGCGCCAGCACCGCTGCGAGGAGGTGCGCCGGCGCGACTTCGGCATGGTGCGAAGCCGCGGCTCGCTGCGTGGCGGCCGAGAAGGCCTCCCGGGTCTTGACCGTCCAGCGTTCCGGGTCGAGCGCCATGCCCTCAGCTCCTCGAGCTCCGCGCCCGCAGGCGGCGGGCGACATCCAATGGGACCGGTGCCTGGTTGACGGGTACGAGGTCCCGGCGATATTGGCGGTGGGTGCGCTCGACCGCCTCGCGGGCCTCGGCTCGCACCCGGCTCAGCTCTGCTTCGAGGCGGGACACCTCGGCCTCGAGGGCCAGGACCCGCCGCACCCCTTCGAGGTTGAGACCCGCCGCCGTGAGCTCTTGGATGCGGCGGAGGCGCTCCAGGTCGCGATCGGAGAAGCGCCGGCTGCCCCCGCTGGTGCGCGACGGGTCGAGCAGTCCCCGGCGCTCGTAGACCCTGAGCGTCTGGGGATGGACGCCGGCCAGCTCGGCTGCCACCGAGATGACGTAGAGAGCCCTGCCGTCGTCGGTCGATGGGGTACGAGCTGTGCCGGGGGTACCCGTCCGGAGGCGCCAAGGAGCCTGCCCCGCCGTCATCGGGACTTCCCCTTGCCCGCTGCATCGCGCTCACCGCCGGGAGCGGTACCCGAGCCGGCGCGGTTGGCGTCACGCGCACCGTCACGCGCACCGTCGAGCGCCTGGTCGAGCGCCTCGACGGCGGCCCGCTGCTCATCGGTCATCGCCTTGGGCACCTGCACCTCCACCCGCACGAGCAGATCGCCCGGGCCGGCTCCGTTGCGCCCTCCCCCGCTCGGCACGCCCCGGCCCTTCACACGCAAGTGGGTCCCGGGCTGGGTTCCCGGCGGCACTCGCAGGGTCACGGGCTCGTCCAGCGTGGGCACCGTGATCGTGCTGCCGAGAGCCGCCTGGGGGAACGTGACGGGCACGGTGATCGTCAGGTTCCGGCCACGGCGCCCGAAACGCGCGTCCTTCCCGACTCTCACGACCACGTACAGATCACCCGGCGGAGCAACACCCTGGCCCGGCGAGCCACGGCCTTTGACCCGGATCCGCTGGCCGTCCTCTACGCCGGGGGGGATGCGCACCTTCACTTTGCGGGTCCGGCGCTCCGTCCCGGTTCCCTTGCACGTCGGGCACGGGGTGTCGACCGTGACACCCCGTCCGTGGCAGACCGGGCACACGGTGCTGAGGGAGAAGAGGCCCTGGTTGTCGTCGAGGGTGCCCTTCCCTCCACAGCGCTCACACGGATGGGTCCCCGTCCCCGGTGCGGCGCCGCTACCCGAGCACGTGTGGCAGACGACGTCCTCGGTCACGTTCACCGTGGCCGTCACCCCGCGCACGGCGTCGGCGAACTCCAAGTGCAGCTCGGTCTCGATGTCGGCGCCCCGCTGCGGGGCGCGCGTCCGCCTTCGCGTGCTGCGGCTCCCGCCGAACAGACCGCCGAAGAGATCACCCAGGTCGCCGAGGTCCTCGACTCGGAACGTGCCCCCGGTCCCCCCTGGACGGCCGAACCCCCCGGCACCGGTCCCTCCGAACCCGCCGGCGATCGGGCCGAGGCGCCGCACCTCGTCGTACTCCTTGCGCCGGACCGGATCGCCGAGGACGTCGTACGCCGAGGAGATCTCCTTGAACCGGTCTTCGGAACCGGGATTGGCATCGGGGTGGTAGCGCTTCGCCAGCTGGCGGTAGGCCTTGGTGATCTCCTTGGCCGAGGCCGTCGAGGAGACGCCGAGGACCTGGTAATAGTCCTTCTCGAACCATTCGCGCTGGGCCGCCATCGCTTCAGCTCACCCCCGGACGCGCACCATCGCCGGCCGCAGCACCTGTCCCCTCCAGCGATAACCGGCTCGGAGCACCTCGTCGACGGCCAGCGCCGGGACCGGTGCCGGCTCGGGCTCACGTGCTGGGGTATCTCCATCGTCGGGTGCGCCGGTGCTGTGGTGGGGTGCGCCGGCCTGCTCGGGGACGCCGGTGCTGTGGTCGGGGGCGCCGGGCGCGTCGGAACGTTCCGCCGCGTGGGCGACGGCGTCGTGGACTTCGGGGTCGAACTCGACCCCCGCGGCGTCCACGCGCTCGAGGCCTTCCTTTCCCAGGATGTCGAGCATCTGGGACCGTGCCTGCTCGAGGGCCCCCGCCTCCTCGGCAGGGTCCCGTTCGGTGGCGCCGGTCAGATGGGCGAGCGCCAGGTCCAGCGTGTCGAGGACCGGAAAGACCTTGGCCACCAACGAGGCCGCCGCACGCGCCTCCTGCTCCTCCTGCTGGCGCTGCACCCGCTTGCGGTAGTTCTCGAAGTCCGCCTGGAGACGCTGGAGCGCGCCCAGGTACTCGTCTCGTTCAGCCCGCAGATGATCGACGGTGGCCGCGCTGTCGCCTGAAGAGAACCCCTCGGTCTCTCGGGCGCCGTGCTCGGCCTCGGGTCCGGCAGGCACCCCGACGGCGATCCCGTCGTCGACCGGGTCCGCCAGGTCCTCGGTCCGTTCCGGCCATAGACCGGTCTCCGGGCCGCGTTCGTGGTGGGCCGCGGCCCTGTCCTCGGGCGCCGGCTCAGAGCGGAAGGTCATGGCTCGTCGACGATCTCGGCGTCGACCACCTCGTCTTCGGACGGCTCGTCGGAAGAGGCGCCCGACCCGGCCGACGCATCGGTCTCACCGGCAGATGACGCCGACTGTGAGGCCTGCTCGTAGAGCCGCTGCGAGAAGCTCTGGCTGGCAGTGAGCAACTTCTCGGTCGCGGTCTTGATCGCCTCGACGTCCGTACCTGCCAGTGCATCCTTGACACCCTGGAGCGCCGCGGAGACGTCCTCTTTCTCGGTGCCCTCGAACTTGTCGCCTTGATCCCGTAGCAGCTTCTCGGTCTGGTACACGAGGGTGTCCGCGCTGTTGCGGACCTCGGCCTCCTCGCGGCGGCGGCGGTCCTCTTCGGCGTGAGCCTCGGCATCTCGGACCATGCGTTCGATGTCATCCTTGGCCAAGGAGGACTGCCCGGTGATCGTCATGGACTGCTCCTTGCCGGTGGCCTTGTCCTGAGCCGACACGTGGGTGATCCCGTTGGCGTCGATGTCGAACGTCACTTCGATCTGAGGGACGCCGCGGGGAGCCGGTGGCAGGTCGACGAGCTGGAACTTGCCCAGGGTCTTGTTGTACATGGCCATCTCGCGCTCGCCTTGGAGCACGTGGATCTCCACCGACGGCTGGTTGTCCTCGGCAGTGGTGAAGACCTCGGACCTCTTGGTCGGGATGGTCGTGTTCCGCTCGATGAGGCGGTGCATGACTCCGCCTTTCGTCTCGATCCCCAAGCTGAGCGGCGTCACGTCGAGGAGGAGGACGTCTTTGACCTCGCCCTTCAGCACACCAGCCTGGACTGCAGCACCGACGGCGACCACCTCGTCGGGGTTGACGCCCTTGTGCGGCTCCTTGCCGGTGAGCGACTGGACGAGCTCCTGGACGGCGGGGATCCGCGTGGAACCTCCGACCATCACGACGTGGTCGATGTCCGAGGTCTTGAGCCCGGCATCCTTGATCGCAGCCTCGAACGGCCCCTTGCACGACGCGACCAGCTCGGCGGTGAGCTCGTTGAACTTCGCCCGAGTGAGCTTGACGTCGAGGTGCTTGGGTCCCTCTGAGGTCGCGGTGATGAAGGGCAGGTTGATCTGGGTCTCCTGAACGCTCGACAGCTCGATCTTGGCCTTCTCGGCGGCCTCCTTGAGTCGCTGCATGGCCATCTTGTCGCCCGACAGGTCCACGCCTTCGGTGTCCTTGAACGTCTTGACCAGCCAGTCCATCACGCGCTCGTCCCAGTCGTCCCCACCGAGGTGGGTGTTGCCCGACGTGGACTTGACCTCGAAGACCCCCTCGCCGATCTCGAGCACCGAGACGTCGAACGTCCCACCGCCGAGGTCGAACACGAGGACGGTGCGGTCGCTCTCCTCTTTGTCGAGGCCATAGGCGAGCGCGGCCGCGGTCGGCTCGTTGATGATGCGCAAGACCTCCAGCCCGGCGATCTGGCCTGCCTCTTTGGTGGCGGTTCGTTGCGCATCGTCGAAGTACGCCGGCACCGTGATCACGGCTTGGGTCACAGTGTCTCCCAAGTAGGCCTCGGCATCCCGCTTGAGCTTGCCGAGAATACGGGCCGAGATCTCCTGGGCGGTGTAGCCCTTCCCGTCGATGTCGACCTTCCACGACGTCCCCATGTGGCGCTTCACCGAACGAATGGTCCGCTCGGGATTGGTGATCGCCTGACGCTTCGCTACCTCGCCGACCAGTACCTCTCCGGTCTTGGAGAAGGCGACCACCGACGGGGTGGTCCTCCCCCCCTCGGCGTTGGGAATGACGACCGGTTCCCCGGCTTCCATAACGCTCACCACCGAGTTCGTGGTCCCGAGATCGATTCCGACTGCCTTGGGCATCGCTACTCCCATCTTTCCGGTCTGTCTTGCCTGTGTGCCGGCTGCGCCGACTCTACTAACCAGCAGTATAGCAAAGTTGAGCCGGGCTGATGCATGTTTTCTATATCTTTCCCACTGCTTCCGGAAGATCTGCGGTCGGATCCTGCCGGAGCGCTACGCTTGTCAAGTGCCCGACCTGGTGCTCCTCCGCCACGGCGAATCGGAATGGAATGCCGCGAACCTGTTCACCGGCTGGCACGACGTCGGGCTCACGCCCGCCGGGGAGGCGGAGGCCATCCGGGCGGGCCGGCTCCTGGCTGCGCAAGTCGATCTGGACCTCGCCGCCGTCCACACCTCGGTCCTCACCCGTGCGATCCGCACGGCCGAGCTGGCTCTCGCCACCGCCGGGCTGAGCTGGTTACCGGTTCGCCGGCACTGGCGCCTGAACGAGCGCCACTACGGGGATCTCCAGGGCAAGAACAAGGAAGAGACCGCGCGTGCCTACGGGGCCGACCAGGTGCGGATCTGGCGCCGCAGCTACGACACCCCCCCGCCCCCGCTCCCCGGGGGCGACCCGCGCCGCGCGGATCTCGATGCTCGTTACCGCGATGTCCCGGCCGAGGCGCTGCCATCGACCGAATGCCTGGCCGACGTCGTCAGCCGGATGCTGCCCTACTGGCAGGACGTCATCGTCCCGGACCTCTTCGTCGCCGGCGCTCGAGGCTCGGCGGTACTGGTCGTGGCGCACGGCAACAGCTTGCGGGCCCTACGCAAGCACATCGACGGCATCCCCGACGCCGACATCGTGGACCTCGAGATACCGACCGGCCTGCCCTACCGCTACCGCCTCGACGGCGACCTCTCGGTGATCGACGCCGGTTACCTTGGCAGCGACTGACCAGACCCGTGAGAACCCGAGTGCCCCAGTCGGACCGGGTGGGCCGAACCCCGCTAGTGCCCCACTTGGACCGGGTGGGCCGAACCCACTGGTCTAGAGCGCGTCGGTTCCGCGCTCGCCGGTCCTGACCCGTACGATCGTCTCGATCGGGAGCACCCAGACCTTGCCGTCACCGATCTTGCCGGTGGCGGCCGAACCGACGATCGCGTCGACCACCTCGTCGGCCTGCTCGTCGTCGACGGCGATCTCGATCCGGATCTTCGGCACGAAGTCCACTTCGTACTCCGCACCGCGGTACACCTCGGTGTGCCCTCGCTGCCGACCAAACCCCTGTGCCTCGGTGAGCGTCATGCCGTGCACGCCCATGTTCTTTAGCACCTCTTTCACGTCGTCCAGCTTGAACGGCTTCAGAACGGCAACCACGAGCTTCACGCCTGTGCTCCCTTCAGTTCATTCCTCGACACACTTCCCCACCTCTCCGAGCGCTGCCCACCCGTAACCGTACCCACATCCACCGTGCGTCCCCGACTACTCACGGTCGACCAAGGAGGTCATGGCCGAGACTCGTTCGGCGAAGGTCTCTTGGGGGTAGACCTCTTCGTCGTGGATCGCCACGTCACCGATCTCCAGGACTGCATCCTTTTCTCGCAGCCCCCGGCAGACCAGCTTGGTGATCGTGGCCAGGATCACCGTCATTGCTGCCGTGAAGCAGATGATCCACACCGCGGCCAGGAACTGCTCCCACTCCTGGTGCCACGAACCCGTATAGAACAGTCCGTTCACGACGACCGATGGCGTCTTGCCCACACCGATGTACTCGACCATTCCCGGATCGGCCAGGAAGCCGACGAGAAGACCACCCACCAGTCCGGCGATGCCATGGGTGTAGACCACCCCGAGGGCGTCGTCCACCTTGGAGAACGGGCGGACACGGGAGAGGTAGTTCCAGGCCACCCACACGATGGTCGAGCAGATGAGACCGACCAGGATGGCGCCATAGCCGTCCACCCACCCAGCCGAAGGGGTGATCCCGACCAGACCGCAGATCATCCCGTTGATGGCGCCGAGGAAGGTCGGCTTGCGCTGGCGGGTGCCGACCATGTCCCAGAACATCCAGGTGAGAAGGCCTGCCGCGGTCGCCAAGTTCGTGTTGAGGACGGCCGAAGCAGCGTCAACTCCGGCGTAGAACGGGTCGCCGCCGTTGAACCCGTTCCAGCCCAGCCACAGGATGCCGGCCCCCACCGCCACCAGCATGAGGTTGTGGGGGACGCCGTGGTCACGGTCTCGCTTCAGTCGAGGCCCGACCATCCACGCCAGGACGAACCCGGTGACCCCGGCGGCCAGGTGGATGACGTACCCGCCGGAGTAGTCGACGGCGCCCTTCATGGCGAAGAACCCGCCACCCCACAAGAGCTTGGCGTTCACCGCGTAGACGAAGGTGATCCACAGGGGGACGAACAGCAACCACGCCTTGAACTTCATCCTCCCGAGAATGCTTCCGAGGAACAGCAGCGGGGTGATCGCTGCGAAGACCACCTGGAAGTACGCGAGGGTTGCGTTGGGGAAGTGGAATGGCACGTCGGTCTGCGCCAACGAAGTCGCCTGGTTCTGTTCGCCGAAGTGGCTGGTGATCGGCCACGGCTTGCCGACCAGATTGTTGAAGAAGCCGGTCCCGTGAGCGCCGAACAGTCCGAACGTCTGGCTGGAGAACCCCATGTTGTATGCCCAGAGCACCCAGACGATAAGGACCATGCTGAATCCGGCAAAGGCCATGAGCATGGTGTTGACCACCCACTTCCGCTGGACGAGCCCTCCGTAGAGGACGGCCAGGCCCGGCAAGCTCATGAGGCCGACCAGGGTCGCCGCCACGAGCTGCCAGGTATTGTCGCCGGAATTCAGCCAGTGGGGATAGGGGATGTACGCGGCCACGGTCTGCACGCCTCGAGCTCCTCTCGCAGTGGTCTTCAGTCGTCTTCAGTGGCTCTGGCGACGGGTGGATGCCCCAGTGGCAAGAGCACACCCGGATCACCCACCGCTGAACTTCGCTTGCCGCCGACAGTATGGAGAGGGCTGGTTTCCGGCCTGCTACGTCGATGTTTCGAGCATGTGAACAGCGGCCTCCGGCACCCTCGGCGATCTCGGCTTCCCTCGGCCCTCGGCCCTCGGCGCACGGGCTCGAGGTTGCCGGCAACGTGCCCGGGGGGCGGGAGCACAGTCGGCCGAGCATGCGCGCCGATGTGGCGCTACCCTCTCTCCATGGCGAACGGACCCCATGACCTCGACCTCTCGCAGATCTGGCTGTTCTCCACGTGCTCCGCACGTGAGCTGCGAACGATCCGCCGAGCCCTCGAAGAGGTCGCCGTCCCTCCGGGTCGGATGCTCTGTGAAGAGGGGACCATCGGACGGGAGTTCTTCATCATCGTCGAAGGGCAGGCGGCGGTGCGTCGGCGAGGACGGCGCATCGCCACTCTCGGCCCAGGGCAGTACTTCGGCGAGCTCGCGCTCTTGGACCGTCGGCCACGTTCGGCCACGGTCGTCTCGGAGACCGAGATGCTCCTCTTGGTGCTTGGCCAACGTCAGTTCAACGGAGTTCTCGATGCCGTCCCACAACTGGCCCGCAAACTGCTGGCTGCGACGGCCACCCGGCTCCGCGAGTCCGACGCCAAAGCGGCATCACTCATCTCGCACTGAGAATCGCTCGGACCAGTGGACCTGCCCGCAGCGTTGGCATTTGCCGAGCAGCGGCATCAGGGCGTCTTGGCAACGATCCGGCGCGACGGTCGTCCGCAGCTCTCGAACATCCTCTATGCCATCGACGAGGGGTTCGCTCGGATCTCGGTGACCGAGACCCGAGCCAAGACTCGAAACCTCCAACGTGATCCTCGGGCGTCGCTCTACGTGGTGGGGGAGAACTTCTGGTCGTACGTGGTGCTCGACGGCGATGTCGAGCTCTCCGAGGTCGCCAACGAGCCGCGTGATGCCACCGTCGAGCAGCTGATCGCCTTGTACAGGCGAATACGCGGTGAGGAGCACTCCGACTGGGACGAGTACCGCAAGGTCATGGTCGAAGAGCGCAGGTTGGTCGCGAGCCTCCGGATCGAACGCGCCTACGGGATGATCGGCCGCTGAGCGGCGCTTCGGGCTGCGCGAAGCGCCGCCGCTGCGACCTTTGCTCGACGTCCGGCGACCGGGTCCGTTGCCATGTCCTGGTGGCCGCCCATGGCGATCCCGGTTGCTCAGGGAGCCCGGGACATTTGCCGGCCACGAGCTCATCGAATTGGACACCTGCCCAACAAATGGGGGCCTTCCCGTGATACCCTGGGCCGTGTCGCAAACAGGGGTTGCGCAAGCACGCGCGGCGCTTTCGCCACGGGATCGTGGGCGCGCCGGTCCTTCGCCGAACCACCTGGCCAAGCGAGACGAGATCGTCTCGGCTGCGGTGGAGGTGCTGCTGCGAGATGGGGTGCACCGGTGTACGGCCCGCGCCATCGCAAGTGCCGCGGGTGTCTCCAAGGGCGCCGTCCACTACTACTTCCGTGATGTGGACGAGATCGTCGATATGGCAATGGCGCAAGCGACCCGGGGATGGATCTCGTGGCTACGCAGTGCCGCTGCGCAGGCTTCACCAGCTCAGCCTCGACCAGCGGAACGCTTCTGGCGGGTGATCATCGCCTCGCTGGAGCCGTTTGCCCATGGCGACCGTACGCTCATGCCTCTGTGGCTGGACTACTGGGCAGCGTGCACGAGAGCCCGGCGGACCGAACCGCTTCGCACCGTGCACGGTCTACTCACCTCATATATCGCCGAGCTCCTGTCGGACGCCGGAGTGTCGGGAGCCTCCGAACGCTCGCTCGTCGTGACCTGCTACCTGTTCGGCGCCGGTATGCAAGAGCCCGTACGCGGCGTCGACGTCGCGACCGTGGTCCAGCATGTCGCCCTCCTGAGCGGCGTGGACCCTTTGCCGGGTTGAGTGGACGAGGCTGGACACTTGTCCTAATATTTTGGGCACTTGACCAATGAAATGGAGGAGCTCGTGATGACGACACCGAGGGCGCCCAAGGGCTCCCGGCATGGTTCGAGCCCACGCTTTGTGATCGTGGGTGCGGGGATGGCCGGGGTGCTGAGCGCTATCCAGCTCCACAACGCCGGGCTCACCGACTTCACTGTGTACGAAAAGGCCGACCGTTTGGGCGGCACGTGGCGAGAGAACACCTACCCCGGAGTGGCGTGCGATGTGCCATCGCACCTCTACAGCTACTCGTTCGCACCCAATCCGGACTGGAGCCGCGTGTTCTCCCCCGGTCCCGAGATCGCGGCGTACTTCGAAGATGTCGCCCGCCGGTACGGCGTGGAGAAGTACATCGAGTACGACACCGAGGTGAGCCGTCTCACGTTCCGGGACGGTGGGTGGGATGTCGAGACGGCCTCGGGCAAAAAGGATCGAGCAGACTTCGTCATCGCCGCGACCGGGGTCCTTCACCACCCTGCGTACCCGGACATCGCAGGGTTGGATCAGTTCGCGGGTCCTGTCTTCCACAGTGCACGCTGGGACCACGGCGTGCCCCTGACAGGTTGCCGCATGGGCGTGGTCGGAACGGGATCGTCGGCCGTGCAGATCGTCACCGCTGCCGTCGAGACTGTCGGCAAGCTCACCATGTTCCAGCGCACCCCTCAATGGGTGCTCGGTGTTCCCAACCCACCTATCGAAGAAGAGCAGCGCCGGTTGTTCCGCGAAGACCCCTCCGCGATGCAGGCGCTCCGTGACGAGCTTGCCCACACGTTCGAAGCGAACTTCGCCAATGCCGTCGTCGACGCGGACTCCGCCGAGGTCAAGCTCCTCGAAGAGCTGTGCGTCGCCAATCTCGAGTCCAACGTCAGCGATCCTGAGCTCAGGGCGAAGCTGCGGCCGTCGTACCGGGCGGCGTGCAAGCGTCTGATCGTCTCCCCCGGTTTCTACCAGGCGATCCAGCACCCCAATGCGCGCCTGGTGACCGACCCCATCGACCACGTCGAGGCGCGCGGCATCCGGACCAAAGATGGGGTGCTCCACGAGCTCGATGTGCTTGTCCTTGCGACGGGCTTCCGTGTCGACCGGTTCATGCGCCCGATCGAAGTGACCGGGCGCGACGGCATTGCTCTCGACCAGCTATGGGCAGACCGTCCCAGCGCGTACCTCGCGATCTCCATCCCGGATTTTCCAAACCTGTTCATGCTCAACGGCCCAAACGGACCTGTGGGGAACTTTTCGCTTATCGATGTCGCCGAGCTTCAGTTTTCGTACATCATGCAGCTCGTCGACCAGGCGTGTACCAACGGGCTCCACCTGGTGAGCGCCAGCGCGAGCGCGGCCGAGCGGTTTGAAGCTGAGCGTGTGGAAGCAGCGAAGCGAACGGTGTGGGTGACCGGGTGCCGGAGCTGGTACCTCGATGACCGCGGCGTCCCTGCGGCGTGGCCATGGAGCTTCGACCGGTTCCGTGAGGAGATGGCGCGACCGCGCATGGAAGATTTCGAGCTGGTCAAAATCTGAGCCATCCGCTCCAAGGTGATGGTCGGCGACCACCCTGGGCGGGCCAACGACTGGCCCTGAGGCTCCAGCGGTCGCCGGCGTTCGCCCGCTCCCCAAGGCACGGTGTACCGTCGTCGACGTCCGATGACCGGGCATGCCAACGATCGGGCTCCGAGGTGTCACGAGGAGCACATGCGGATCGCCCGATGCACACTCGGGGAAGCAGCGAGACAGGGTACGGAGGATCTATGGTCGAGGAGCCTGCCAGGCACGAGCACGCGACATTTGCATCGATCGGTGCTTGCAAGTGCGCAGTCACCGATTTCGAGGACGCGTCACGGGGAAAGGTGTTGGTGCCATGAAGGTGACCAGGTTCCACCACATGTCGGTCAATGTCCACGACGCGCCGCTTGAGGACGTGGCTCGCTTCTACCGTGACGTCTTCGGGCTCGCCGACCTTCCTCGACCGGAGATCCCCGGGGTCCCGGGCCACTGGCATGGCGTAGGGGACCAAGAGCTCCACCTGGTCGCCGCACCTCCGGCTGGGAGCGGCATCGACCCCACCGGTACCCACTTCTGCGTGGCTGTGGATGATCTCGATCGGGCGGTGTCCGAGCTCGAAGAGCGGCAGATCCCCTATCTCCGCGCCGTCCAGGGAGCTGGCACGGTCCAGATTTGGGTCGTCGACCCGGCAGGGAACACCATCGAATTGCAGCAGGATCCCGAGAGCCGATGAGCTCTGTCCCCTATGGGCGGCCAGTGCGGGCGGCAATTGTGGGGCTCGGCCGCATCTACGACTTGAACGTGCTGGCCTACAGGGACATCCCCGATGTCGAAATTGTGGCCCTTGTTGACCCCGATCCGGATCGCCGGGCGGATCGAGGGCGCGAGTGGCCTCACGCCGCGCAGATGTCGTCGGTCGCCGAGCTGGCGGCAAGCGGTGTGGAGGTGGACGCTGTCGAAGCCCTGCTCCCCACCCCCCTGCACACCGATGGCGTCGTGGAGATGCTCGACGCCGGCTGGCACGTGAACCTCCAAAAGCCCATGTGCGACGACCTGGCCGGTGCCCGCCTCATGCTCGATGCCGCCGAGCGTAATGACCGTGTCTTGCGGGTGATGGAGAACTACGTGTTCTACGAGCCACTCGTGAAGCTCAAGGAGATCGTGCACTCCGGGGAGATCGGCGAGGTCGCCGGCTATCACATGAAGATGGTCGGGAGCGGAAGGGGTGGTTGGGAGGTCCCAGCCAGCTCGTACCAGTGGCAATTCGCCCACATGCAGGAGGGGCGCGGGATCCTGGTCTTCGATGACGGCTGGCACAAGTTTGCCACGGCGCTCTGGCTCTTCGGCCCGGTCCGAGAGGTGCGGGCCTGGATCGGCACGACCGAGATCGTCCCGGGGATCGCGCTCGATGCTCCTTCGTCGATCGTCTGGGAGCACGAGAACGGGATCCGCGGCGTCTGGGACATCACGCTGGCAGTCGACATGTACCTGAGGTCGGATTACTACACGAACGACGAGCGGTGGGAGGTGACCGGCCGCAAAGGGTTCGCGCGGGTCAACCGATGCACCGGACGGGGGATCCAGCAGCCCAGCCTTGAGGTGTACGTCGACGGCGAGACGCGCAGTTACCATGCGCTCGACGACGACTGGGCCAGCAGCTTTCGCGCTTCAGGGCGACACTGGCTTCGCTGGCTCCACGACGGCCATGGACCACTGCTCTGGAGCGGTGAGGAGGCCCAGGAGATCCTCCGTCTCATCCTCGCGGCCTACGCCAGCAGCGCAGCCGGCGGGTCCGGTGTCGATCCCCGCACTCTGGGGTGACATCCGATTGACCGGCCACGCTTGGGCGTCGGCAGGCACTGGACGCCGGTACGAGCTCAGCGCCGGCAAGCGACTCGGGACGCGGTTCAGTCCGGACCCGGGTCAGCCGACACCCCGGCGGGCTCCGTGAGTGACTCTTCGACGAGCTGAGAGAGGTCCAGTACGCGGACGTCGTCCTCCTTGGCATTGGCCCGCACGGCGTCGTCGAGCATGATCATGCAGTACGGGCAGGCAGTGGAGACGACGTCGGCCCCGGTGCCCAGGGCTTCGGCCGTGCGATCCATGTTGACCCGGGTCCCGATCGTCTCTTCCAACCACATCCGCGCTCCTCCGGCTCCGCAGCAGAACCCTCGTTCACGGCACCGCTTCATCTCCACCTGGCGAACCCCTGGTATCGCGTCGATGACTGATCGAGGCTCGTCAAACACACGGTTATGACGGCCGAGGTAGCACGGATCGTGGTAGGTGACGGTCCCGGCATAGCCCGAACCGGGCACCAGCTTCTTCTCCGCGACAAGGCGGTCCAGTAGCTCAGCGTGGTGTATCACCTCGAAGTCCCCGCCAAGCGCCGGGTACTCGTTCTTGATCGAATTGAAGCAGTGGGGACAGCTGGCCACGATCTTGGTGGTCTGCGCATCTTTCAGCGTTGCGACATTTGCCTTGGCCTGTTCCTGATAGAGGTACTCGTTCCCGAGCCGACGGGCAGGATCGCCGGTGCACGACTCCTTGGGGCCCAAGATGGCGAAGGTCACACCTGCCCGGTGCAACATCCTGGCAGTTGCCTGTACGCCCTTTCTGGCACGTTCGTCCAACGCACCGGCGCATCCCACCCAGTACAGGTACTCCACGTCGTCGGGAATGGTGCCGGTCACCACCGGGATCTCGAAGTCGAGGGCCTCGGTCCACTCGGTGCGCTTCGCCTGGCCAAGCCCCCAGGGGTCGCCCTGATTTTCGATGTTCCTCAACATCAAGCCCGCCTCGGAAGGGAAGCGCGACTCCATCAGCACCTCGTAGCGCCGCATGTCCACGATCGCGTCGATGTGCTCGATGTCGACAGGACACTGCTCGACACATGATCCGCACGTGGTGCACGACCACAGCACGTCGGGGTCGATGGTGAATGGAACGAGGGTCTTGGGCTCCTCGATGACGCCACCGGCGGCACCGTTACCGACCTCGCATTCCTTCGCCTCTCCTGCCGCACCTGCCCTCCCTGCCGCAGACTCCTCCAGGAGCCGGTTCGCCGAGGAGAACATGTTGTCGCGCAGTCCCATGATCAGGAGTTTTGGAGACAGCGGCTTTCCCGTGTTCCATGCCGGACACACCGACTGGCAGCGGCCGCACTCGGTGCAGGTGACGAAGTCCAACATCTGCTTCCAGGTGAACTGCTCGACAAGACCGACACCGAACACGGTGTCCTCAGTCACGTTCTCCATGTCCATGTCGGGCGTCTTGTCGAGCGCTCCAAGTGCTCGCGGCCGGCGGGAGAACGCAACGTTGAGCGGTGCCGCGAAGATGTGGAGATGCTTGGAGTAGGAGACAAAGACAAGAAACCCAGTGATGACTGCAACATTCAAGATCAGAAAGACGGTGGCAAGGACGCTGTTCACACCGCTGCCGAGCGGGCGGAGCGCATTCCCCACGAGGTGTGAGGCAAATGCCCAATCGTCATAGGGGAACTGGGTCGGATGGGTGGCGACCTGCGCACCGCGGTAGAGAAGCAGGGTGACCATCACGCCGGCGATCATGAGCAGGGTGACCCATGCAGCTCCGGTGTGGGAGCCATAGAAGCGTGACTGGCGTTCCTTCCTGGCGGGAGCGTTCTTGATCCGTATCACGGTGAACACGACGAGAGCGCAGAGGACGGCGACGGCGAAGAAGTCCTCGAGGAACCCTATCCATGCCCACCTTCCAATCCCCGGGATGTGGAAGTTCTTCTGAAAGAGGTCGCCATACGCCTCGATGATGGTGAGAAGGAGGATGGTGAACCCCCACATCGTGAAGAAGTGCGCCGTCCCCGGTACGGTCCACTTGAGAAGCTTTCGCTGTCCAGCAACTTCGGTCAGCTCGGCTTCGGCCCTCCGGAAGATGTTTCCCCGGGTCCGATCCGGTGCCGGTTGGCCAGCACGCACCAGTCGTGACAGCCAGTAGAACCTCCGGCCAGCGATGGCCAGCGCCACCACCGTGATGGCCATTCCAAAGGCGATCCTTATCGGCACTGCCCCTCCTTAGGCTTTTTTTCGTCCATTGGTACGTCACATTGCGATCGTCTGGCGATGCTCGTTTTCGCTGAGCGCTTGCGAGAAGCGAACATGGCGCACGGGCGATGCGCCACTGGATCGTTCATCGACGGAAGTTGTCGGCGTATCGGCTCGGCGTCGGACCCCACTGACCCTGGTACTTCGAACCGAGCCCCGACGAACCATAGGGACGGTCTGCCGGGGTGGACATTCTGAGGAAGCTGATCTGGCCAATCTTCATTCCGGGGTAGACCGTGATCGGGAGGTTGGCCACGTTCGACAGTTCCAAGGTCAAATGACCATCCCAGCCCGCGTCGACGAACCCTGCCGTCGAATGAATAAGAAGACCCAATCGCCCGAGCGAAGACTTGCCCTCCAGTCGAGCGACCAGGTCGTCGGGGAGGTGAACTCGCTCGACGGTCGATCCCAGCACGAATTCTCCGGGATGCAACACCAGCGGGTTCTCCGTACCCACGTCAACCAGCTCCGTCAGGTCCTCTTGATCCTCGCGTACGTCGATGACCCTCTGGGTGTGGTTCCGAAAGAGACGGAAGTACTGGTCGACGTGCAAATCCACGGACGACGGCTGTACACAGTCGTCTCCGAGGGGGTCGATGACGATACGACCAGCGGCGATCTCCTCGCGGATACTGCGGTCAGATAGAACCATGATCCCCAAGACGATAGTGTGGCAGCCGCTCGCGGGCGTAGTTCAGAGGCAGAACATCAGCTTCCCAAGCTGAGAACGCGGGTTCGATTCCCGTCGCCCGCTCTCAACCCCGTGGTGGGTCGTGGTGGGATTCCTGGTGGTGGCTGCCGCGTTGGTTGCCCTCTCGTCGGGACCCTCTCCCATCGCTACCGCCCCGAGTTCAGCGGGTTCGCGGACCACGTGCAAGCTCTCGCCCCAGGTGTCAACGGAGGAGCAAGCGACGGAATCCCAGCCTTTTGGGGCTCGGGAGGAGGAGCGCCCTCAAGCGACATCACGCTTCGGGCGAAGCCTGGTTCGTGATGTAGTCCCTCACGATGCTCAACGGAGCACCTCCGCAGGACCCGACGAAGTAGGACGGCGACCACAGGTGGTCACCCCACAGGTGCTTACGGAGCTGCGGACCAAACTCGGCTCGGAGGTACCTGGAGGAGACGCCCTTCAGGCTGCCGGCCAACGTTGAGAGCCGCACCTGGGGCGGGTATTGGACGAGGAGGTGGACATGGTCAGCCTCGCCGTTGAACTCGGTCAGTGTGGCACCGAAGTCGGCGCACACGTCGCCCATGACCTCGCCCATGCGGTCGAGCATGGCCTGAGAGAACACTCGCCGACGGTACTTGGGGATGAACACCAAATGAGCGTGCAGGTTGTGGACGACGCTCCTGCCCCTGCGTACATTGGGGTCTGGCTGCCATCTCGGTGACATAGACTGAGTATATCTGTCACACCCTCTGTGATAAAATGACGGTGATGTCCAAGCTCGTCGTTCCGGTGAAGCTGGTGCCGGATCGAAAGGTCACCGCCGACCTTGTGTCCACCTTGCGGGCCTGCAACGCCGCGGCGAACCATGTCTCGCAGGTGGCGTGGCACCGGCGCATCTGGCGCAGATTCGACCTGCAAAAAGTCACTTACGGCGACGTCCGCAACAGCTTCGGGCTTGGAGCACAGGCGGCGGTACATGTCGTCAGAAAAGTGGCTGACGCCTACAACTCTGGCAAGCCGGAGTTCCGGCGGACCCGGCAGCGAGCCTTCCGATGGGGTACCGCCCAGCCTTTCGACGCCCGCAACCTGTCCTGGGATCATGCCAACCACATGGTGAGCATCTGGACCGTGAACGGGCGGGCGCAGTCGGTGCCGTTCGTCTGCGCCGACTGGCAGGCAGCACTGCTGGAGGCGAACCAGATCGGCGAGTGTGACCTGCTCTACCGCAACGGCGCCCTCTACTTGTATGCCACGGTATCTGTCCCCGACGCTCCGATGAACGAGGAGCCGACCGGGTTCATCGGGGTGGACCTTGGCATCGTGAACATCGCCACCATGTCCGACAGCACCCGTTGGTCGGGTGCTGAGATCAACCGTGTTCGCCACCGGAACCGGCGCCTCCGGGGCAAACTCCAACAGAAAGGAACCAGATCAGCCAAACGCCTCCTGGCGAAGAGGTCTGGCCGGGAGGCCAGGTTCGCCGCCGACGTCAACCACCGCATCTCCAAGAAGATCGTTGCCGAGGCTGAACGCACCGGGCATGGGATCGCTCTCGAAGACCTCGAGGGCATCCGTGACCGGGTACGGTCCCGCAAGCCCCAGCGGGCAACGCTGCACTCCTGGAGTTTCCACCAGCTCGGGTCGTTCATCGACTACAAAGCAGTCCGAGCCGGTGTGCCGGTGGTCTACGTCGATCCCGCCTACACCAGCCAGCAGTGCTCTGGATGCGGGCACACCCACAAGAAGAACCGGCCCAACCAGGCCACGTTCCTCTGCACCAGTTGTGGCCTGTCGCTGCCGGCCGACTGGAACGCAGCCATCAACATCGCCATGCGCGGTGAAGATGACTGGGCAGTGAGTCACGCTGCCATACGCCACACGGACCTTCCCGCCGCCTAGTACGGCGACCACAGGACTGTGCCCGAAAGGGCCTCCTGGCTACCAGGAGTCCAGACAGCCTGGAAGGCAACTGTGATTGGTGATGCGGAGCCCCGTTGTTGGGGCCGGGCCTAGCAAGCTCGGCCCTTTTGGGCCGAGTAGTTGACGGTCACCGAATAGGAGGCCATGAGTGTGTCGCCGTCTGTCGAAGCGACCCAGTTGATCGCCGGCGCGGCGTTCTCGGGTGTGGCGGCGTTCTCGGCTGTGACGGAGATCTTGGCCGGGACACCGGACGGTACGAAGTAGCCGAAGATCTGTGGCCTTGGTCACCGGTCCACCAGCCGCTACGACTCCACATACCCCGCCCTCCCCACCGTCTCGGCTCGCCCTGCAGCGGTCGACGAGCGGGCCGAGGTCGGCCACTGGGAAGGCGACCAGGTCCTCGGCGCCTCCAACCGCTCCTCGATCTGCGGCTCACCGAGCGGGTGTCCCGCTCCTCGATCGGGACCACGATGCCCGTGCTGTGCACACGAGGGCGATGCTTGCCAGGCTTGCTGACGGTCTCGATCGGATCCCGTCGACCCCGGTCGCATCGACCAAGCACGGGTCGATCAAGCCGCTTCGATCGTCAACAGCCAGCGCCGACGGAACCTCGTCTCCCAGAGCACTACTGGACGGTACGCTGCTGCCAGCCTGCAGGGATGACTGGCACTGGCCTACCGACACGAAGGAGACCCAGCTCATGCGCTACCGCTCTCTCGGCTCCACCGGGGTCAACGTCAGCACGTACTGCCTCGGCGCCATGATGTTCGGGGCGTTCGGCAACACCGATCACGATGATTCGATCGCGATCATCCACAAGGCACTCGATGCCGGGGTGAACTTCGTGGACTCCGCCGATGTGTACTCGGGGGGAGAGTCCGAGACCATCGTGGGCAAAGCCTTGGCTGGCCGACGCGACAACGTGGTGCTGGCCACGAAGTTCCACGGCCCGATGGGACCCGATCGAAACCAGAAGGGGAACAGCCGCCGGTGGATCATCACCGAGGTCGAATCATCCCTACGGCGCCTTCAGACGGAGTGGATCGATCTGTACCAGGTGCACAGACCTGAGCCAGAGACCGACATCGACGACACCTTGTCCGCCCTCTCGGACCTGGTCCACGCGGGCAAGATCCGATATGCCGGATGTTCGACGTTTCCGGCCGAAGCAATCGTCGAGTCGCACTGGGTGGCTGAGCGAAGGGGTCACGAACGCTTCCGGTGTGAACAGCCGCCGTACTCGATCCTCGCCCGGGGGATCGAGACGTCAGTGCTTCCCACGTGCCAGCGCTACGGCATGGGAGTCATCGCGTGGAGCCCGCTGAACGGCGGTTGGCTGTCGGGAGGCCGGCACCTGAAGGACGAGACCGGGCGCATCCCGCCGAGTCGCCGAGCGGTCATGCTCCCTCGCTTCGACCCCACCACGCCGGCAAGCCAGCGCAAGGTCGACGTGCTCCCTCGGCTCGAAGAGATCGCCGCCGATGCGGGAACGACCCTCATCGGACTGTCCCTCGGGTTCGTGCTGGCACATCCTGGTGTCACGTCGGCCATCGTCGGGCCCCGGACCCACCAGCACCTGGACGGCCAACTTGCTGTGGCCGATGTCCAGCTCGATGACGAGACGTTGGACCGGATCGACGAAGTCGTGCCTCCCGGCGTCAATCTCGATCCTGCCGACGCTGGCTACGTGACCCCGGCGGAGGAGTCGGCGTGGCGGCGGCGCAGGCCAAACGGGAGGCGATAGGCAGCGAGGGGGGCCGGGGGCGGCACGGCGGCACCCGACATCAACTGGTGGTCGGGACCGGCGTCGATCCGGTGACCTCGCGCTTTTCAGGCGCGCGCTCTACCAACTGAGCTACCCGACCAGGCGAACAACGCTATCGCGACCGGGCGGCGGACCTGACGGGATTTGAACCCGCGACCTCCGGCTTGACAGGCCGGCGTGCACTCCAAACTGCACCACAGGTCCTCGGAAGAGCACTCTCTGCCCGGGATCGGTCCTTCGAAGCACTGTCATGCCGCGTTCCGAAGGGCGAACAGCCACTATAGGCCACGCATGCAAGGGGTCGGCCGGCCGGTCCAGCCGGCAGCAGCCGGAGCTGCGCCCCCAACGGGATTTGAACCCGTGTTACCGCCTTGAAAGGGCAGCGTCCTGGGCCGCTAGACGATGGGGGCAGCATCCCGAAATGCGTCACTCCACCTGAGCGCCGGACACCGGGAACGCGAGAGAAGTTATCAGGCGCCGGGGTTCGCTCCGGGCACCAGGTCCGCTTGACGAGCCGATTTGGCCCGTGCCCCAGCACCGCGGGTCGTCGCTTCCGCCCCGGCCCCGCCGGCCACGTCCCCGGCCACAACCTCCCCGGCTACAGCCCCGGCCACCGATTGCTCAAGACGCTCCGACGGGTGGTGAGTGAGCGCCAGCAGGAATTGGACGGTGCCGACCACGAGCACCGTCGCCCCGGCCACGTGGACCTCCACCAGAAGGGCCGGTAGGTGGGTGAAGTACTGGGTGTACCCCACCACCGCTTGGAACATCAACGTGACGACGAGGATCCGGCCAGCTCGACGCACACGTTCGGGCACGTCGACGGCGTGCAGGGCGACGACCATCGCCAGGACGAACCCGACCAGCATGATGGCCAGACTCGCGTGCAGCTCCGCCAGTGAGCGCAGAGAGACCGGTATTCGCTTGGCCGCTACTTGCCCCTGGGCCGATCCGCCGTCGGGCGCGGCGCCCGTCGTTGCCGAGCCGGCGGCCAGCACGATCGCGAGGAGCACCACCATCCCCCGGGCCAGCCACACGAAGGGGTCGGGGACGAGGCGTCTCCCCGAGCCAGGTCGGTAGTCCCGGCTGCAGCGGTGGAGGAGGACGACGGCATCGACCACGAGGGGGAGCGCCGCCAGGAAGTGCACCATGACCACGTACGGATTGAGCTTGGTGTAGACCACGATGCCGCCCATGACCGCCTCGAGCAGGATGCCCCCGACGAGGCCGCCCGAGAGCCAGATCAGGTCGCGGCGCCTGGGCTGGCGGAAGACGGCCGCGAGGAAGGTGAGTCCCACCACGATGGTGAGCAAGACAGTGACCATTCGGTTGCCGAACTCGATAAGCGAGTGAAATCGCAGTGGCGGCGTGAGGTGGCCCCGGAAACAGTCCGGCCAGTCGGCGCAACCCAGGCCAGAGCCGGTCAGCCTCACTGCAGCGCCGGTGACGACGATCAACACGACCATCACCAAGGAGGCGATCGCCAGCCGGCGGAAGGCGGCTGGCGAGACGGTCGGCCAGCGGGTCGCTCGGCCGGCGCCGGGGGAGACAGCAGGTCCGAGCACCGCAGGCATCGTAGTGCCCCCACCGCCGGGCTCCTCCCCACCGCCGGGCTCCCCCCCACCGCCGGGCTCCCCGCCTGGTCCCACGACGGCCCCGCGCCGTAGGCTCGCGGTCGCTATGGCATCCCAGGCACCCGCTCTCCGGGGTCTTCGCAGTATCCGGTCGGGCGGGACCCGGATCGCTCCGTACGTCGCGCTCACCAAGCCGCGCATCATCGAGCTGCTGCTCGTGACCACGCTCCCGACCATGATCGTCGCCAGGCGCGGCATTCCTTCGGTGGGACTGATGGCGGCCACCCTGGCCGGCGGCGCGCTGGCCGCCGGCGGCGCCAATGCCATCAACATGTACGTAGACCGCGACATCGACCGGGTCATGCACCGCACCAGGAACCGTCCGCTGGTCACGGGCGCCGTGACCCCGCGAGCGGCGCTCACCTTCGCCGTCGTCCTCGAAGTGGTGGCCTTCGTCGAGCTGTGGTCGCTGGTGAACCTCCTCTCGGCCGTGCTTGCGGTGTCGGCCACGGCGTTCTACGTGTTCGTGTACACGCTCTGGCTGAAGCGTCGCTCTACCCAGAACATCGTCATCGGCGGAGCAGCCGGCGCTGTGCCCGTTCTCGTGGGATGGGCTGCGGTGACCGGAACGCTGTCGTGGCCGCCAGTGGTGCTGTTCGCCATCATCTTCATCTGGACGCCACCGCACTTCTGGGCCCTGGCCGTCCGCTATCGCGACGACTACGCGGCGGCCGACGTCCCGATGCTCCCGGCCGTGGCATCCCTGGTGCGCACCACCAGAGAGATCCTCTTGTACACCGTGGCGCTGGTGGCGGTCTCGCTCGTGTTCTCCGTTGTGGCCCACATGGGCGCCGTCTACACGGTGGCCGCTGCCATCCTGGGTGCGATCTTCGTCGGCATGGCCGGTCGCCTCTGGGTGAGAGCCCGCGGCGACCGGGCCACCGGTCGTGATGCCATGCGGCTGTTCGGGTACTCGATCACCTACCTGGCCGTGCTCTTCGTCGTCATGGCCGGCGACGTCCTCGTCCGCTCCCACTGAGGTGACCGGCTCGCCCGACCCCGGCCAACCCCACGCCGGCGCGCGGCGTCCCCGGCCAGTGTTCCTCCTCGTCGGCATGGTGCTGGCAGTCGGCCTGGGCGTCGGTCTCTTCACCGGCGTGGGGACCGGAGGCTCCAAAGGCACACCCACCCGCCTCCAGGCCGGCAGTCCCATGCCGGCCTTCACGCTGCCCCGCCTGGGCGGGGGCAGCCGGGTCGGGATCCCCGCCGATGGCGGCTCGGCCGGAAAGCCGGCGGTCGTGCTGTACTTCGCAAGCTGGTGCGGACCCTGCCAGGCCGAGATCCCGGCGCTGGCGGCGCTCTACCGCCACGAGGAGGCGACCCACAGCCACCTGGCGCGGGTCGCGCTGATCGGGATCGACGAGAACGACCCGACGGCCGACGGCTTGAAGTTCGTCCGCTCGGCCGGGGTGACCTTCCCGGTCGGCGTCGACAAGACATTCGCCTCGACGGGTGGTCACTTCGGCTTCACGGGCCTGCCCGACGCGGTCTTCGTGAGCTCGGACGGCGTGATCGCCGCCGTCCACCAGGGCCCGGTGAGCACGTCGCTGCTCACCGGCTGGCAGGACCGCCTGCTCACCGGCGGCTGAGGTCCGGCCCAGCGAGCACCTCACTCCCACCGGAACGTGGCTGCAGCCACGAGCGGCGCGGCGACCGCCCACACCGCGAGCACCACCCAAGCTTCGAGCGGCACCGGCGCCCCGCTCCCGAGCGCGGCGTGCAGCCCGTCGGAGAGCGCCGCCGCCGGCAAGGCCCGCGCCAGGGTTTGGAGCCCCGACGGCAGCTTGCCCACCGGCACGACCATCCCGCCGGCCAGGAGCAGGACCAGGTAGAGCGCGTTCGCCACGGCCAGGTTCAGCTCGGCCTTCAGCACGCCCGCCAGGAGGAGCCCGAGGCCACCGAAGCCCACCGTGGCGAGGAGCGCCACCGCGAGCGCCTCCAAGGCGGCGGTCCCGGCGCCGCCGATCGCTGCCGGCCCCGAAGGAGGATGCCAGCCGAGCCCGTAACCCACCGGCACCAGAACGGCGGCTTGCACGAGCTCCACGAGGACCACCGTGGCGATCTTGGCGGCGATCAGGCGTGGACGGCCCAGCGGGGTTGCCCCGAGCCGCTTCAATACGCCGTAGCCGCGCTCGAAACCGGTCGCGATGCCGAGCGAGACCATCGCCGTCGACATGACGGCCAGGGCGAGCACGCCGGGCACGAAGAACGTCACCGGATGGCGGGCACCGGTCGTCACCACGTGGACGGTCGTGAAGAACACGAGGAACGCCACGGGGATCCCAATCGTGAGCAGCAGCGTCTCACCCCGCCGCAGGGTCATGTACACCTCGGACTCGATCTGGGCCGCGAGCGCCTTCACGGCGACGCCTCTCGTCTCGTATCGCTGCCGTCACCCTCGCCGACCGCGTCGAGGTAGGCCTCCTCGAGGGTCCTGCCGGAGCGGAGATCGGTCAGAGCGAGCTCCCGGTCGGCCAGCCACGCGGCCAGGGTCGCGGTGAGCACCGGGGTCGCCCTCGCCCGTACCACGTAGCGACCGGGCTCCTCCTCTGTCACCGGGACGCCGAGCGCGTCGGCGAGGCTGCCCGCGTCCAGGCCGGCCGGCGCGCCAAACCTCACGATCTCCTGCCCGCCCGCTGCCAGACCGGCGGGCGTCCCTTCTGCCACCACCTGCCCGTGCCGGAGGATCACCACCCGGTCGGCCATCCTCTCGGCCTCGGACAGCTCGTGGGTCGTGAGCAGGACTCCCACACCCTCTGCGGCGAGGCCGGCCACCACCCGGCGGATGTCCTGGCGGCCCTCGGCGTCCACCCCGGCCGTGGGCTCGTCCAAGAAGACCGCCTCGGGCCTGCCCACAAGGGCGAGCGCCAGCGACAGGCGCTGCTGCTCGCCGCCGGAGAGATGGCGCCACGGGGTGCCCGCCACCGGCGAGAGCGACACCAGGTCCAAGAGCTCTTCGGGGTCCCTCGCCCGCTGGTAGTAGGCGGCGAACAGGCGGAGGGCCCGGCGCGGGCCGAGCATCGGGTACACCCCTCCTCGCTGGAGCATCACCCCGATCTTCGCCACGAGCGCCTCGTGCTGGGCGATCGGGTCCAGGCCGAGCACGCGGATCCTGCCTGATGCCGGGTGCCGGTAGCCCTCGAGACACTCGACGGTGGAGGTCTTGCCGGCACCGTTCGGCCCCAGGAGCGCGACCACCTCCCCGGCACGGACGGCAAAGCTCACGCCGTCGACCGCGGTGACGTCTCCGTATCGGACGACCAGATCGGAACAGCCGATCACGACGTCGCCGGGAGCGCGGATCTCGTCTGGCATACGGCCTGCACGCTACCGTTGGCGCCGGAATGATCGACATCCGACTGGTGCGCGACGACCTGGGCGCGCTCAAGGCTGCGCTGGGACGCCGGGGCGTCGACCCGGCCGACGTCGACCGGGTAGCGGAGCTCGACGCCGCGCACCGCGAGCGCCTGGCCCGACGCGAGGCGCTGCGGGCCGAGGTGAAGGCCCTCTCGCGCCGCGTGGCCGATGCTCGGCGGGCCGGTCGGGACGACGAAGCGCGAGACCTCACCGAGACCAGCCGCCGGCTGGGCGAGGAGGAGCGGGTGGCCGGCGCGGACGCCGAAGCCGCGGCCCATGCACTCACGTCTGCCCTCCTCGTGCTCCCGAACTTCCCGGCCGACGACGCGCCGGACGGTGCAGGGCCCGAGGACAACGTCGTCCTGCGCACCTGGTGGCCCGGACAGGATGCAGGAGCGCCACCGCCGGTGCCCGCCGACCACCAGCGAGTGCCGCACTGGGAGATCGGCGAGCAGCTCGGTATCTTGGACCTCGCCCGGGGAGCCCGCCTGGCCGGCTCGATGTTCCCCTTGTACCGCGGGGCGGGCGCCCGGCTCCTGCGCGCTCTCACCTGCTTCGCCCTCGACCGCCACGCCGGCACCTACGAGGAGATCCGCCCGCCCACGCTCGTCCTGACCGACACGATGACCTCGACCGGCCACCTCCCGAAATTCGCCGACGAGGCCTACCACGTCGAGCGCGACGACCTGTGGGCCATCCCCACGGCCGAAGTCCCCCTCACGTCCATGCACCGGGGCGAGATCCTCGACGAGTCCGACCTGCCGGTGCGCCTCACGGCGGTCACCCAGTGCTTCCGGCGGGAGGCGGGCGCCGCCGGGCGCGACACCCGCGGCCTGCTGCGGGTCCACGAGTTCGAAAAGGTCGAGCTCTTCGCCTACGCCACCCCGGAGCAGGCCCCCGCGGCCCACGCCGACATCGTGGAGCGGGCCGAGGGGCTCCTCCAGGCGCTCGGCCTCCACTACCGGGTGCTCGACCTGTGCACCGGCGACCTCGGGACATCCTCGGCGCGGACTTTCGACCTCGAGGTCTACGCCCCGGGGTGCGACCGCTGGCTGGAGGTGTCGTCGGTGAGCTGGTTCCGCGACTACCAGGCCCGGAGGGCCCAGGTCCGCTACCGCCCGTCGGAAGGCGGCAGCCCGCGCCTGGTCCACACCGTGAACGGCTCGGCACTGGCCTGGGCCCGCATCTGGGCGGCGCTGGTGGAGACGGGCCGCAGGCCCGACGGCTCGGTCGCGCTCCCCGAGTGCCTGGCGCCGTGGATGGGCGCCGTCGTCATCTCGTGACGCCGACCCCGGGCTCGGCCGCCGTCCTCTCGAACCGATAGCCCACCCCGCGCACGGTGGTGATGAGGGTCGGCGAAGACGGGTTCGCCTCGACCCGCGACCGGAGCCGCTTGATGTGGACGTCGAGGGTCTTGGTGTCGCCGATGTAGTCGGCGCCCCACACCCGGTCGATGAGGACGTCGCGCGTGAGCACCCGGCCGGCGTTCTCCACCAGGATCCGCAGCAGCTCGAACTCCTTGCGTCGGAGCTGGACTTCCTCGCCCCGCACGTAGACCCGACGCTGGTCGACGTCCACGCGCACGGCGCCATGCTCCAGTGCCTGGCCGGCTTCGCCGGGACCGGGCCGGGCCCCGGCACCGCGGGCCTCACCCGGGGCTCGCCGGAGCACGGCTCGCATCCGGGCAACGAGCTCGCGGAGCCGGTAGGGCTTGGTCACGTAGTCGTCCGCCCCCATCTCCAACGCCACGACCGTGTCGATCTCGGTGCCTTTGGCAGTCACCATGATGACGGGCACGTCGGAGTGGGCACGGATGGAACGGCAGACGTCGATCCCCGACATCCGTGGCAGCATCAGGTCGAGCAGCACCAGCTCCGGCGCCGTCTCCTGGAAGAGCCTCAGCGCCTCGACTCCGTCACGGGCCACCGTCACGTCGAACCCCTCGTGGCCGAGCCCTACCACGAGGGCGTCGACAAAGGATTCCTCGTCCTCGACCAGCAGCACCCGGACGGCGTCGTTCATCGCATCGGCTCCTGCGGCAGCGGCAGGACCAAGGTGAACGTGGAGCCTTCCCCTTCGCGCGACTCGACTTCGATCCGTCCCCGGTGGTTCGTCGCGACGTGGCGGGCGATCGAGAGGCCGAGCCCGGTCCCCCCGGTCTCCCGGCTCCGGCCGTGGTCGACCCGGTAGAAGCGCTCGAAGATGCGCTCGAGGTCGCGAGCCGGGATGCCCGTCCCCCGGTCGACCACCGCGACCCTCACCGCCCGCTCCGACGCGCCGGGCGCCTCCTGGTCGGCTGCCGACTGGAGGCCGCTGGCCGGGATCGAGGGCGCGACGCTCGGTCCACCGTGCTCGGCTCCGGGCCGCACCACCTCGATCTCCCCGGTGGGCGGTCCCTCTGGCGAGAAGGCAGGTGGCGCCGGCTCGGCGGGTCGATCGGTCGGTCGATCAGGGGATCGGGTGGTCGGGTGGTCGTCGGTGGTCACGCTCCCGATCACGGTCACCGTCGAGCCGTCGTAGGAGTAGGTCACTGCGTTCTCCAGCAGCGCGTGCATCGCGGAGACGAGCTGGCGCCGGTCGCCCACCACGGTCACCGGCGGCTCGGGCTCGATCAGGACGATCGAGATACCTCGCTGGTCGGCGCTCGCCCGCACCCGCTCGACCGCTTCGGCCATGACGAGGTTCACCTGTACCGGCTCGCGGGGAGGGGCCTCCTCGGACTCGATGCGGCTCAGGTCGAGCAGGTCGTCGATGATCCGGCTCACCCGGAAGGCCTCGGTGTGGATGCGGCTGGCCAACCGCTGGGCGACCTCCACGTCGGGCTCGGACACCAGGGTCTCCGCCAGGAGGCCCAGCGCACCCATCGGCGTCTTGAGCTCGTGGCTCACGTTGGCGACGAAGTCGCGGCGGATCTCCTCCAGCCGCCGGCGCTCCGACACGTCGTCGATCATCGCGATCACCCCGAGCGAGCGGCGACCGTCGTCGATGAGCTGCGCCCGGACCGCGAGCGTCCGCCGTGGCGGACCGTAGAGGTCGACCGTGCGATCGGCGGACCCCTCGTGCCAGGCGTCTTCCAGGAGCTCGGTCACCGCCTGGGCGGCAAGGGCGTCGCCGTGGCGGCTCGTCATGAGGTCGTTCGCCCGGTTGTTCCGGTACACGACCGCGCCGTTCTCGTCGCAGATGACCACGCCCTGGGGCAGCGCGTCCAGGGAGCGGCGGAGGCGGATCGCGTCGGCGCTCGACTCGGCCACCGCCTGGGTGGCTCCCCCGGTGACCTGCTCCAAGTAGGCCAGTGCCGTCTCGATGTTGCGGTCGTCCTCGGGCGGGTCGATCCCGAGCCGGGTACCCAGCGCGGTGAGACGCTGGCTCAGCGCACGGCGGCCGGCCCGCCTCCCGAGCAACGCGGCCACGAGCACGGCCACCACGAGGATCGCTCCGGCGAACGCGTAGGCAGCGTCTGGCGGCAGACCCGCCACCTTGGCGGCGCTCGCCCCGACCAGGAACCTGCTCACCTTCCCAGCATGGCAGGGCGAAGCGCCGCAGTGGGCGATAGCCAGGGCGATCTGAGATGACATGAAATTGACATGCACTACTTGAAAATGACCGTCGTGCACTGTAGAATCGGACGCCGGGGCCGGATTGGTCCGGTGGCCCCGATGTTCGGTCGGCACGGACGACCCGAGATCGTCGAGTGCGAACGCGGGATGGACGTGATGATGTGCTGGCCGACAGCAGCGATGGCTTTGCTCCCTGCGACGGGATCCCACCTGGCGGCGGTTGGCCAGGTCGTTGCATCCGGGCACGTCGGCGCAGCTGGCGGGGCCGGCCGCGTTGGCGGCGCGCATCTTCTGGATCGGCTCGCTGACGCCCGCGGCGGGGGTGGCTTCCGCAGTGCCGGGACCAGTGCGAGCGCCCAACTCACCGACGTCACCTTGAACCCCCAACCCACACAGCTCCCGGGCGGCACCGCCCTGCAGAACCTCACGAACGGGCTCGGGGGCTGGGCGCTCATCCTCTCCCTGGTCGGCCTCCTCATCGGGGCGGCGTCGTGGGCACTGGGCGCGCACACCCAGAACTACCAGCAGTCGTTCTTCGGGCGGCGGGCCGTGCTCGTCTCGGGACTGGCCGCCCTTCTCATCGGTGCCGCTCCGGCGCTGATCAACTTCTTCTTCCACACCGGCCTCAGTGTCCACTGAGCGCCGGGACCGAGTCGGCGCTCGCTGTCGCACAAGAGCCGTTTGCCCGAGCAGTCACGTCAGATGAGCGGCGTCGCAACCTCGGGCCTGTCGATCTTGCCCACAGGCGGCTGCACAGGTCTGCTCGCTCCGGCGTGTCACGCAGCAGGAAGCGTGGGGTCGGGCATCCTGAGCTCGGGCGCCGGCAGCGTGCTCTCGGCACTCGCCTCCTGGGTGGTCAGCGGTGCCAGCTGGCTGCTCGGCCAGATCGGCGGCGTCCTGTCGTCGAGCACGTCGGTGGACTTGGGCGCGGGATGGTTTGAAGCTCACTACCAGGTAATGGCCGGGCTTGCCGGGGTCGTGGTCCTTCCACTCCTTCTCATGTCGGCCGTCCAAGCCGTGTACCACCAGACCCCCGGCCCCCTGGTCCACTCGGTCATGGTGCAGCTCCCACTGGCTGCGCTCCTCACGGCCGCAGCCGTCCAGCTCGTCCAGATGTCCCTGGCCGCCACCGACGCGCTGTCCGCTGCGGTCGCCGGGGGGAGCGGCGGGGCCATCCAGAACGTGCTCACCGGGCTGGCGAACCTGATCGTGAGCGAGATCGGGGCCGGTCCGCAGTCGCCACCCACGTTCGTCCTGCTGCTGGGAGGCCTCCTCGTCGCCATGGGCGCGTTCGCCCTGTGGGTGGAGCTCTTGGTGCGGGCGGCTGCCGTCTACGTGGCCGTCCTCTTTCTCCCGCTGGCCCTGGCCAGCCTGGTGTGGCCGGCGATCTCCCACTGGTGCAGGCGCCTGGCCGACACCCTGGTGGCGCTCATCCTGGCCAAGTTCGTCATCGTGGCGGTCCTCAGCCTGGCGGCCGCTGCGGTGGCCTCGGGGACCGGGGCAGGGTTCGCCTCGGTGCTCGGCGGCGGTGCTCTCTTGCTACTGGCGGCCTTCACCCCGTTCACGCTGCTGCGCCTCGTGCCGGCAGTCGAAGCAGGCGCCGTCCATCAGCTCGAGGGGATGCGCCACCGGGCCCGCCAGGCTCTCGGGTCCGCGCCGCGCACTGCCGCGGCGTTCGCCCTCCAAGCTGCTCGTGCCTCCTCCTTCGAGACCGGCTCGCCGGGCACCGGACTTCACACGGCGATCTCCACGCCAGGTTCCGGCGGTGGCTCGACTGGTGGCTCGACTGGTGGCTCGAGCGACGCCGGCCACCGAGCCGGTGGCGAGGGGAGAGCTCCCGGCACAGGCGGTCGCAGCGGTGGCAGGGCCGGCCCAGGCCGTCGCCAGGGTGGGGGGTTCGGGGGTAGGTCCCACGCCGCGCCGGGCTCCTCACGAACCGATGGCGCACGAGGCACGGATGGGGGGAGCGCGACATCCGCCGGGACGATCGGCGTGGAGGTCTGGCGTGGCCGGCCGATGCCCGAATGGGACAGCGCTTCTCTGACCCGGGGGCAGGTAGACCCGGCGTTCGTCCCGTGGTCGGAGGGAGGCGATCCCTCTGGACGCGGCCCCCTCCCGCTGTGGGGATCGCCGGACGGTCTGCCCCCCGGTGAGAGCGGGTTGGCAGGAGCGGCTCCCTCGCCGGTCGGTACCTCCACCGGCGGAAGCATCGCGGGCGGTTCGGGAGGCGGGCTCGCGGGCGGTTCGGGAGGCGGGCCGGCGATGGGCGGCCGCTCATCCGCACGTGCACTCCCGCCTGCTCGGTTCCGAGTAGAGGACGACCGGATCGGACCGCGGATGCAGTGGGAGCTGCCGAGCGGCGAGCGGGGTGGGAGCGGAAATGGTTGAGCGGCCTCGCTATCGATTCGGTCCACTCGAGCGCCGTGGGCTGATCGCCGGTTGGCGAGGTGGCCAGATCGGCGCCGTCGCATCCGGTTTGGTCGTGGCCGTGGCCGTCCTCCACTCCCGACCCAGCCCGGTGGCGGTGGCGGTCGCCGTGACCGCTGTCGGCGGGGGTCTGGCTTTTGCGTGCTGGCCCTTCGCAGGGCGCACTGCCGAGGAGTGGCTCCCGAGCGTGGCCCGCTGGAGCGTGGGTGGTCTCACCCGCTCCCGCCGCCACCTCTCTTCGGCACCATCTGAAGGTCATTGGGTCGGGGACACGCGCCCGATCCTCACCTACCGAGCACCGCGGCACCATCCTCACCCTTTCGGCCGACTTTCCCTTTTCGCGGTGCCCGACCCACTCGGCAATGCCCGCGTCGGGGTGCTCTTCGACGCGCGAGCGCGCACGTACACGGCAGTCTTGTCAGTCCGAGGGCATAGCTTCGCTCTTCTCGGTCCGGCCGACCAGGATCAGCGCGTCGGCGAATGGTCCGCGGTGCTGGCGTCGCTCGCGCGGGAACGCTCGGCCGTCCATCGCATCCAGTGGACTGCGTCGGCTCTTCCCGACGATGGGCGCGCCGTCCGAGAGCACCTCGGACGGCGCGGAGTACTGGACGAAGACTCGCCCGCTCAACGCTCCTATGTCGCACTCCTCGAGGAGACGGGCGCCCACACCTGCCGTCACGAGGTCAACGTGGCACTCCAGGTCAGCGCGACGGGTCATACCTTGCGAGCAGTGCGGGCCGCGGGCGGGGGCCACCGCGGCGCCTGCAGCGTCCTGCTCCGCGAGCTGGGCATGCTCCGGCGTCGTCTCTCCGACACCGACGCCGCCGTGGAGTCGGTCATGGGACCACGGGAGCTGACTGCCTTGCTTCGCCGCCTGGGCCGGCCTGGACCGCTCCCTCCGCTCGAACAGCATGGCGGCTTCGCAGGGCGCGCCGGGAGCGAAGGGCACGAAAGGCGCGTTGGGCACGACAGCTGCGACGGAAGTACGGCCCAGGACCGGGTCACTGGACTCGACGAGGCCGGCAGTGCCGCCACCTTGTGGCCCATGGCAGTCGAGCCGGAGTGGGGATGCGTGCGCACGGACGGCACGTGGCACGCCACGTACTGGATCTCGGAATGGCCCAGGATCGACGTCGAGCCCGACTTCCTCGCGCCCCTACTCCTGGGTCCGGTCCGGCGCAATCTCGCCGTGGTCATGGAACCGCTTCCACCCAGCCAAGCCCTCCGCCAGATCGAGCGAGCCCGCACCGCTGACGTCGCGGACGCCGAGCTCCGGCGGCGCGGTGGTTTTCTTTCGACCGCTCGCCGGTCGCGCGAGACCGACGTCGTGGCTCGGCGCGAGGAGGAGCTGGTCGACGGACACGCGTCCTACAGGTTCTCGGGGTACCTCACCGTGACGGCCGCGACCAGAGAGCAGCTCGAAGACGCCTGCGCACAGAGCGAGCAGGATGCCGGGCAGTGCCGGCTCGAGCTGCGCCGGCTCTACGGCGACCAGGTGAGAGCGCTCACCTGCACGCTGCCGTTGTGCCGTGGGCTGGGGTGACACCACCCGCGTCGATTGTCTGGTCGCCGTACGCGAAGTGTTGGATCTGCCCGATGCCAGCCGCGACTGCCGGCCCCGAGCAGGTGTGCCCCCACGTCCCCCATTGCCAAGGTGTGGCACAGAATTGCCGGCACCCGGCTCGGCCGGAACATGGCGTCGCTGAAGTCCGGGGGCAGGCGGTCCTCCCAGGACCTGGAGCCGCCTCGACATCGGCCCGATCTCTCCGGCGCATCCTGCCTCGGTAGCACTCGCTCCATCCAGAGCGACCGTTCACCTACATGGGACCGGCACTCACGGACAGCGCCACTCGTGGTGGGCTCTTCGAGGGATATGGCTTCTCATGCTGAGGCCGCGTACGGGTCCATCGCTCCCGGCCCACCAGGTGACGACCCGCAACCTGGGGGCCGCGTACCCGCTGGTTGCCGAAGCCGGCCTCGGGCACCGCGGCGTGCTGATCGGCCACGACCTGCTCGGGGGGTCGTTCGTCTACGACCCCTTCGAGCTCTACTCCCAGGGAATCGTCTCCAACCCGAACATGATCGTCTTCGGTCAGATCGGACGGGGGAAGAGCTCGTTCGTCAAGACCTACCTGTGGCGCCAGGCCGTCTTCGGACGACGCGCATGGGTCGTCGACCCCAAAGGTGAGTACTCGACGCTCGCCGCATCCTGGGACACTCGGCCCATCGCCTTGGTACCGGGCGGATCGGTCCGCCTGAACCCACTCGATCCGGGGCCGCACACCGAGATTGCCGTCGCCAGCCCACGGGAGGGAGGGCAGGGTGCCGATGGCCGCCAGGTCGAGCTGCTGGCGTCGCTCGCCAGCGCGTGCCTCGGACGGACGCTCCAGCCGCGCGAGCGAGTCGCCGTCGACCTCGCGCTGTCGACGGTGGTCGCGGGAGGAGCCGTCCCCACGCTCCCTGCGGTCGTCGACGCCATGCTGGACCCGACGCTGGAGGCAGCCGAGCGCATCCGCACCAGGCAGGCAATCCTGCTCGAAGACGGCCGCGACGTCGCTTTGGAGCTCCGCCGCCTGGTGCACGGTGACCTACGGGGCATGTTCGACGGACCGACCACGACGGGGCTGGACCTCTCGGGCCCGCTGGTGGTGCTCGACCTCTCGGCCCTGTACAACTCGGTCGCGCTCGGTGTGCTCATGGCCTGCGCGACGGCGTGGCTCCAGGCGGCCCTCGCCCGTCAGGCGGCAAGCGGACGCGACGCGCCCACGCGGGCAACCGGCGCGTGGGGCGCGTCCCCTCGGGAGCACACGGAGGGAGGCAACGCCCATACCCTCGTGGTGGTCGACGAGGCCTGGGCTGTGCTGGCGAACGTGGGCGTCGCCCGATGGCTCCAGGCCTCCTGGAAGCTCTCGCGGGCCTACGGCATCGCGAACGTGGCCGTGCTCCACCGACTGAGCGACCTCTGGGCCGTCGGGGCCGAGGGTTCGGAGCAGGTGAGCCTGGCGCGAGGCCTGCTGGCCGACTCCGAGACCCGGGTCGTCTACTCCCAGCCGCCCGGGGAGGTCGCCGGCGCGGCCGACCTGCTCTCGCTCTCTCCCACCGAGGCCGATCTCCTCCCTCAGCTCCGGCGGGGTGTGGCCTTGTGGAAGGTGGGCTCTCGAGCCTTTCTCGTCCAACACGCGGTCGGTGGAGCCGAGCGCGACCTCGTCGACACCGATGCGGCGATGTCCTCGCACTGACGTGGTCACGCTCCCTCACGTCACCCTCGCCGAGATCGGGCTCGGCCTGGCGATCGGGATGGCGGCCGTGATCGCCTCGGCCTACGTCTTCGACCGAGAGCCGTCCGCCGGGAGAAGCCCGCGCCCCCACGCCGGCCAGAGCCAGGCCGGCGGACGGTCCCGTGCTCTGGCGCTGTCAAGAGCCGGGTCGGGACTTGGCATGGGCGGTCGGCGAACAGCGGGCGCCCGCTGGGCCCTCCGGCATGACATCGCGTCGCTGCTCGTCCGCGCTCGACCCCGCCGAGCCGGAGGCCGGCTCGCATCGGTTCCAGCGGGACGGATCGTCCTGGGCACGCTGGCTTGCCCGAGAGGTGGCGCCGGCCGACTCCTGCTCGCGTGCGAGCCAGCCCAGTCGGTCGCCGTCGTCGGGCCGACGCAGTGCGGGAAGACCACGGCAGTGGCAGTCCCGGCCATCTTGCGGTGGGAGGGTCCTGTGGTCGCCGCCAGCGTCAAGACCGACCTCGTCCGAGACACCCTCGAGTGGCGGCGGGGCCGGGGCACGGTCTGGTGCTTCGATCCAGCCGGGACTACCGGTCTGCCCAGCACTCCCTGGTCACCACTTCCGGGTTCGCGCACGTGGGCCGGGGCACGCCGAACGGCTGCCGATCTCACCGAAGTGGCGCAGGGGCCCGGGACGACCGCCGACGGCGAGTTCTGGTACGCGGCGGCGGCCAAGCTCCTGGCACCGTTGCTGTACGCCGCCTCGATAGCCCAGCTCACCATGCACGACGTCGTGCGCTGGGTGGACACCCAGGAAATGGTCGAGGTTGCGGACATCCTGGCGGCGACCGGGACCCCCGAAGCACTGCAGTCCGCCCGGGCCACCTGGCAACGCGAAGAGCGGCAGCGAAGCTCCGTCTACACGACGGTCGAGACGGTCCTCGAGCCGTTCGCAGAACCGTTCGCCGAGGTCGTCGTCCCAGTCCCAGTCCCAGTCCCAGTCCCGTCGTCGCGTACATGGGGTGGGCCGCCGCAGCGGTCCCGAGGCGATCGCATCGACCAGACCCCGCCCTACGGCATCCCGGCCGTCGGCGCAAGCAAACCGGCGCTCCGCGGCGAGATCGACCCCAATGCCCTGCTGGACGGGTCGAACACCTTGTACCTGTGTGCCCCCGCACACGACCAGCGGAGGCTGCGGGCGTTGTTCACGGCGCTCGTGAAGCAAGTCGTCGAAACCGCGTTCACCCGTTCTTCGGTTCGCGGTGCTCCGCTGACACCACCGCTCCTCGTGGTGCTCGACGAGGCGGCGAACATCGCGCCACTCCCCGACCTCGACGGACTCGCGGCGACGTGTGCCGGACACGGAGTCCAGCTCATGAGCGTCTGGCAGGACTTGGCACAGATCGCTGCCCGCTACGGCGAGCGATCGGGCACGGTCGTGAACAACCACCGGGCGACGCTGTACCTGTCGGGAACGTCCGACCCTCGGACGTTGGATCATGTCAGCCACCTGGTGGGAGACGAAGTACGTCAGGTCCCCTCGGTCTCCCGCGACCACGCGGGAAGGCGTACGGTGACGACCTCGGCCACCCGACGTCCCCTGCTCCCTCCCGATGCGCTCCGCCAGATGCAGCCCGGCACCGGCGTGCTCGTCTACGGCGCGCTCCCCCCGGTGCTCGTCGCGCTGCGCCCCTGGTTTCGCGACCCAGAGCTCTCACGTCGTGGAGGGCGACATCTCTCGGACGCCGGATCCACTTTGACCGGATCCACTCGGGTCAGTAGAGCTCCATCCGGGTCACGAGGAGTGGGACGCTCTGCACGGTCCGCGCGTCGGCGTGGCAGTGCTCGCAGATGAGCTGGCCTGTCTCGAGTGGCGCGCCACACGAGGGGCACCGGCCCGCGCTCACCGTGGCATGGGTGTTTGAGATGAGGTCCCAGAATTCCCCGAAGGCCAGCCGGTTCCCGTCGGGGGCAACGGCGGCCACGTTGACGTGGATGCGAAGCTCCGGCCGGCCGTCACGGATCGGCGCCCCCACCAGGCGGACCGCGGCCGATACCGGCTGCGCTGCCTGCAAGCGGCCGATGTTGCGCTGGGCCTGGACGACCATCTGGTCGGAGAACATCCCGCGCAGCACGTCGGTGGAACCCGAGACTTCGGCCGCGAATTGCAGCGGGACCGCGCTGCCGACGAACCTGCACAGCGTTTCGAGGTTGAGCCCGGTAGGCATGCCCTCCGCGGCAGAAAGCTGCGCGGAGAGCTCCCCCCAGTCGGAGGCGTTGTCCACCGTGACCGGGATCGGGGCAAGCCGCCCGGTACCCGCGTTCACCGTCGGGGCAGCGACTCGGGTGGGTACCAATTCCCGTCCGAGGCCATCCAATAGCCCGGGCCGGGAGGTTGGCCACCTGCGACGGGCGGCGCTGCCGGCTCAGGAGGCGCTCCCGGCTCAGGAGGCACGGCCGGTGCGGCGACGGGGACTCCGCAGCCTGAACAGAACCGCGCACTCGGCGCCAAGGTGGTCCCGCACTGCGAACAGTACTGCCCCGGGGGCACCGACGATGCTGAAGGAGCCGGAACCGCGGCAACTGCCGGACCCGCGGCCGCAGCCACCGGACCTACTGCGGGAGCGATCGGAGCTCCCATCATCATCCCAGCCATGATCGCGGGCTGAGCTCCGACGTTCCCTGCGGCCACCCCCTGGGCGATCTCGAGGGCCGCTTCCCCTCGCACCGCGCTGTCGAACGACCCGGCCATCGACGTGTAGGCCCGCGTGGCCACCAGCTGCTTGATCTGCTGGACGTCTGCGTCGGGCAGGTTGACGTTGAGCTCACCGAAGGTCGTGATCGCCAGGCCGTAGGGAGTGAGCTTCTCGTTGGCCTTTCCGACAGCGGCCCGGGCGGTGTCCTCTTGGAGCTGGCCCATGGCCAGGACCCCGTGCGCTGCAACGAGGTCCGGGAGCACCACCCGGATGGCGGCGAGGGTCTGGTCGGACACCCACTGGGAGATCTCCCCGTTGAAGTCCTCGACCCCATCCGTTCCGATGAGCTTGGCGAGCAACGTCGTGGGATCGGTGACGTGGAAGGCCAGCTCGCCGAAGACCCGGACCGTGACGACGAGGCCGGTCGGACCGTCCACCAGGTTGTCGACCGGACCGCCGAACTTGAGGTCGGCGATGTCCCGGGTGGTGACAAAGTAGAGCTCGGCGTCGTAGTAGTCACCTCCGGTCAGGCGGTCCACCAGCCACCCGAGGGCGAGCGAAGCACCTTCGCCCAGCATGTGCCGGCCCGGCCCCAGGACACCGATCACCCGACCCAGGTTGGTGAAGACCGCTTGGTAGTCAAAGTCCACGTTCACTTGGGAGTGCTGCGGGATCTGATGGTCGGGCCACTTCCAGGCGATCTTGTTCTTCTCGGAGTCGGGCATCTCGACGAAGAGGCGTTGGACGCCCTTGTCCTTGTGACCATCGAAAATCGGCACGCTCGTTGCTCCTTGACTGGTTTGAGTGGTCGTTTGGAAGATCAGAATCTGTTCTGCTCGATGAGCTCTCGCAGTGCGGTCAGCGCGTCGCGGTGAGCGCGCGTCTCTTGCGTGAGCGACTCGAAGAGCGCCTGGGCCCATCGGCTGAACGGGACCTCCTGGGTGGTCCGGCCAGAGCCAGCCACGACCGTGTCGGTACCGCATCGAATTGCTCCGCCTGTCACGCGAAGCCAGTACTCGATCGCGCCGACGGTGACCGCGACATTCCGTATCGGGTCGGCGCGGCGGTGAAGGTCGTTGACGAACGGGACATCCCCGACCAACCGGCGCCAGCGGGCGTGACGGTAGGCGACGTTCATCACCAGTCCGGGGATCCCCGACAGGCGCTCGACCAGCGCATGCACCATGGCATCGACCGACTGCGCTTCGGCCCGCAGCTCCGCGGCTCGGTAGTCCAGGCCGGTGTGGGACGCCGGAGCACCCTCGTCGTCGTCCACGAACCAGCCCCCTTTGCTTGCGCTCGTGGGAATTCTGACTGAGATCGCACTCCGTCGCAAGCAGATCGGCGCCACGCTCGCCGCGATGGCCCCCGGGGCGGGTCGCACCGACGCCAGCCGCCGCTCCGAGGCTGCATGCTCCGCGGCGGTACGCTCCAAGGGATGCCGGCCTACGACCCGATCGATGTGCAGTACGCGCTCGACCCGTGGCCGCTCTACGACCGGCTTCGATCGGAGGCCCCGATCCACCGCAGCCCGCGGGGGTTCTGGGTGCTGTCCCGGCACGCCGACTGCCTGAGCGTCCTGCGCGACCGGCGGGCGTCCGCCGACAGCTCGCACCTGGACCCCGAACGCCTGCCCGATGGCTTCGCCGTAAGCCGGGAGCGGGCGTCGGTCATCAGCGACATGGTGGACCAGGCCGAGAGGGACAATCGCCCCTTCCTCTTCCGTGACCCTCCCGACCACACCCGGCTGCGGGGCCTCGTCTCCAAGGCATTCACGCCGCGCATGGTCGAAGGCCTGCGGGGGCGGACCGAGGAGATCGTGACCGAGCTGCTCGACCAAGGGCTCGAGCGCGGCGAGATCGACGCGGTGGCCGACTTCGCGTACCCGCTACCGGTACGGATCATCTGCGACATGCTGGGTGTCCCGGCGGCTGACCAGGCTCGGTTCCCGGCCTGGTCCGCGGCGCTCGCCCGGGGGCTCGACCCCGAGTTCCTGCTCACCGACGACGTCCGGCAGGCCCGGATGGACGCATTGGTGGCATTCGCGGAGTACTTCTTCGAGCTCCTGGCCGACCGGAGGCTTCATCCCGGTCCCGACCTCCTCAGCCAACTCGCTCTGGCAGAGGACGGGGGCGATACCTTGAGCGAAGGGGAGCTGCTCTCCACGGCCATCCTGCTCCTGGTCGCCGGGCACGAGACGACGGTCAACCTCATCGGCGGGTCCGTGCTCGCGCTCATCGACCATCCCGACCAGATGTCGGCGTTGCGGGACGATCCCACGCTGGCGCGCAGCGGGGTCGAAGAGCTCCTGCGCTACGTGTCGCCGGTGCAGCTCACGGGCAGGACGATGACCGACGACATCCGCGTCGGCGGCGAAGTCCTGGGTCGCGGCGAGTTCGCCGTCCTGCTCATCGCGTCCGCCAACCGAGATCCCGAGGCGTTCGAGACAGCCGGCACACTCGTCCTGTCGCGCTCGGACAATCGACACCTCGGGTTCGGGTTCGGGATCCACCACTGCCTCGGAGCGCCCCTCGCTCGTCTCGAGACCCATGTGGCACTGACCGAGCTGCTGCGCCGGGCGGCGAAAGTGGAGCTCGCGACTGGGGAGGTCGAGTACCGGAGCAACGTCGTGTTGCGAGGCTTGGCCGAGCTGCCGGTGCGGCTGGTACCGGCCTGAGCCTGTTCTCACGCCGACAGGGCCGGGCTGAGTCTGAGGGTGGCAGGGCCGGCCCGAGTCTGAGGGCAGCAGCTCCTGTCTGAGGGCGGCAGGGCCGGCCCGCACCTCGGGCCGATAGGGGAGAAGCCGTGCCGGACCAAAGCAGTGACGTCGGTGGTCGCGGTGAGCTTCGGTGGCCCGTCAGCGCGGAGCTGTCGGAGCCAGCAGGGGCCAGGGGCGCTCACGCTCGACCACGTGCCCCAACTCCAAGAGGAGCTGCTCGGCGTGGTGGCGACCGATCACCTGCATGCTCACCGGCAAGCCATCGACGGTTCCGGCCGGGATGGCGACGGCGGGGTTCCCCGTGGTGTTGGCCGGGATAGTGAGCGCTCCCTGGTTCCCGAGCGCGACGTCGAATCCATGCTCCTTGGCTAGGTCGACGCCGTCGAGAACGGTCGGCAAGGGACCCTGCGCATCGAAGGCGACGTCGGGATTGGTCGCGGCGATGACGAAGTCGACCTGATCGAAAAGCTCGCCCATCGCCTGGATGCAGTCCCTGCGATACTGCTCCACCCCCTTGGCGATGTCGATGTCGAAGTGACGGGTGGCAATGTTGCAGGCGAACATGATCTCGGGAGTGAGCTCCTGTTCGCAGGCCGGATAGCGGTCCCCCAGGCCGACCAGCAGGCTGGAGGTCCCGGCCATTGCCCATTCGAGCCCGCCTCTCGGGACGCGCACCGACACCTCGACCCGGCGCAGTCCGGCGTCAGCGATGAGGGCCGACGCGGCTTCCTCCACCTTGGCTCTCACCGCGTTCGAGACGAACGCAGATCCCAGGTCGGGGGACACCACGACCCGCATCCCGGAGAGGTCGTGAGTACCCAATCCCGCTTCCCATCCTTCGACGCGTGGAAGGCTGAAGGGGTCGTACTCGTCGGCGCCATTGCACACGTCGAACCACCGAGCCACGTCCCGCACAGACCTGCTCAAGCAGCCAAGGACCGCGGTGAGGGGCTCGATCTCGGTGTGGGGACCTTTGGGGATGCGGCCAAAAGTTGACTTGAGGCCGAAGAGACCGGTAAAGCCCGCCGGGATCCGGATCGACCCTCCTCCGTCCCCGCCGGTGGCGATGGGCAGGAGACCTCCGGCCACAGCGGCCGCCGACCCACCCGACGAACCGCCCGGCGTGCGGCCGTGCTGCCACGGGTTGTGGGTGGCGCCGTGAAGGCGGGTGTAGGTGAGATTGATGCCGCCGAACTCGCTTGCGGTGGTCTGGCCGACCGGAACCACCCCTGCGGCTCGCAGGCGGGCGATCATCGTCCCGTCGAAGTCGCTCACCCTGTCCTGGAACACGAGCGATGCCTCGGTTCGTGGCCACCCTTTCACCGGATCGAGCTCTTTGATCCCGATGGGCACCCCACCGAAGGGAAGGTCGATGTCCGCCGACGCTGCGGCAGCACGAGCTCCCTCCTCGTCGACGTTGACCACCGCGTTGAGATCCGACCGTTCAATTGCGGCGAGCGAGAGTTCGAGCGCTTCGGTCGGGGTGATCGTCCCGGCCCGGAATGCGTCGACCAGTGAGCATGCGTCCAGTAGCCAGGGTTCGTCGGTCACGGGCGACGACGATACCGGGGTCATGCAATGCGCGCCATCAGGAGGGTAGAGGGAGGACGACTGCGTCGCGCGATCCCGTGCACACTGCGCGCTTGAGCGCAGCACGGGGCCTCGCACGCTACGAGGTGCTGTGGAGTCGGGTGCGAGACCGGACGTTCGGGAATGCCCGGCCAAGGATGGGCGAGGGGTGGGAGTACGCTCCATCCGTGAAGCAGAGTGGAGAAATGGACATGGCGGGCTCGGGCGAAGACCCAGAAGCACTGCTGGGATCTCGGGGTGAGGAGCACTCGCCTGCTGCTCGGCCGTACACCCTTGCCATCGACATCGGGGGGACCGGCCTCAAAGCGTCAGTGCTCGACGCCTCCGGGACCATGGTGGCCGATCGGGTACGCAAGGCCACGACTTACCCGATGCCTCCCGACGGTGAGAGCGGCATGGTGCCGACCTTGGCCAAGCTGGTCCGCAACCTTCCGCGTGCCGACCGGATCTCTGCCGGCTTCCCCGGCATGGTCCGCAAAGGGCTTGTCCTCAGCGCTCCCCACTTCGTGACCGAAAAGGGTCCGGGTAGTCCGACCGACGACGAGCTGGCGAAGGCCTGGGACCACTTCGACTTGGCCCGCGGCTTGACCGATGCGATCGGCCTCCCAACCCGAGTCGCCAACGATGCCGACGTGCAAGGGCTCGCCGTGGTGGCGGGAAGCGGGCTCGAGCTCGTGATCACCCTTGGCACGGGTTTCGGCACCGCGCTCTTCTTGGATGGTCAGTTGCTCCCACACCTGGAGATCGCGCATCAGCCTTTCCGCAAAGGACAGACGTACAACGAACAGCTTGGCGAACAAGCACGGAAGGCCGCAGGCGACCAGCGTTGGCGAAGGCGAGCGATGAAGGCGTTTCACACGCTTGACGCACTCTTCTTCTACGATCACCTCTACGTCGGCGGCGGCAATGCCACCCGCATCAAGAAGGACGACTTCGGTGATCTGGCAAAACGCACCTCACTCGTGGACAACGCAGCTGGAATCCTCGGGGGCATCAAGCTCTGGGAGGACCGCCACCTCGGGCTGTGACGCCCTTGTCATGCCGGCCTTCGCACGCCTTCTCACCGACTCTCCTCGGTGCGATCCGGCGACGAGAGACTCTGCAGGGCAAAGGGAAATTCGTCGCGAACCGAACTGAAAGGGGTGACCCGCCACTTCTGTTCGTAGGCTGGGCACATGAAGGACTCTGTGACCGTTCACATGAAGGCTCCTCCTGACCGGATCTGGGGCCTCGTGAGCGATGTGACTCGTATCGGCAGCTATAGCCCCGAGACCTTCGAGGCCGAGTGGCTCGATGGTGCCACCGCTGCGGCGGTCGGCGCCCGATTTCGAGGGCACGTAAAGCGCAATGGGAAGGGGCCCACGTACTGGACGACGTGCACCGTGCGCGAGTGCGAGCCCGGCAGAGTCTTCTCATTTGGCGTGGGACCCAAGGACAGGCCGCTCAATGTGTGGTCGTACAGGATGGAGGCTCAGGGAGACGGAACCGACGTGACCGAATCGTTCCAGCTCGCAGACACGCCGATGATGCGCGTGTACTGGGCGCTGCTGGGGTGGGCACGCGGAAAGACGAACCGGGCCGGCATGACCACCACGCTCGAGCGCATCCGGGCAGAGGTCGAAGGGATGGGGGGCACCGCAGGCTGACGCTGTCACTGTGGGCTCTGGATTGCTTCCGGGTGCGACGGGGTTGCCCGGGGGCTTTTGGGCGCGAGTCCAGCCCGGGTACACTGGACACCGGCAGCGGGTGCACGCAGGGCATGCGGACGCCCGGCTTGACCAGTGGGTTGGAACTGCCACCGGACGGCCGGTGATACGAGCGCTCGTAGCTCAACGGACTAGAGCATCTGACTACGGATCAGAAGGTTGGGGGTTCGAATCCCTCCGAGCGCGCCAGATAAGTCCAGTTCAGAGGCCTGAATGGGCGACCGGCTCATAAGGTCCGAAAACGCGTCCGGACAGCTCATGCGGCGTGATACTCGTTGATCGGCCCGCTCAGGGCCTCGTGGCGGCGGATACGTGTGATCCTCGCTGGCGTCGATGAGGTCGCATTTCCACGAGGCGACGGCGCATGCATCCCACAAGGCCCCGCAGGGGGCGGTGTTCGGCACCGTGGCGCACGTAGCGGTCGGCCACACCTCAAAGGTGACGTTCGTTCACGATGAAGAGACGGTCGGTGCACTGATCAGACCGTTCGCACCCAGCGTCGGGGGCCCGGACAGGACTTCGCCGGATCGGGGCACGCTCGCCTTGCAACACCGCGTCGAAGGCAAAGGCGAACTTCGCGTCCGGGTCGCGCAAGAAGGAGGTGACGTCGATGCCGGCATCCCAGAGCTCCGCCGTCACGTTGCGAGCCACCTGGGTGACCCACGCCCAGGTGGGGTTCGTCATGATGCCGGCCACGAATATCCGTCGCGTGTCGTGATGGACGAAGACGGGACGTAGAGGCGACGCAGCGACACCCTGTCGACGGAGAACAAGTCCAGGCCACGATGTTTGCGGCTTGTTGGCAGCACCGCTCCCGGATCTTTCCAAGAGACCCCGACTTCGAGGCGAAGGCGTCTCGTGTGCTCGAGCTGTACGCCGGGGCCTGGGAGGGTGAGCCCTTGGAGGACGGCGCCTTCGTCGTCTCCTCTGACGAGAAGACCTCTTTCCAGGCGCAGGTCCGCTGTCATGAAACCCTGGGCGCGTGCCCTATTCAACGCGGCGACCGGGATAGCGAACCTCCATAGAAACCCCGCCACGGCGCGAGGTATTCGCGCCCCGTCAACCCACTTGCGGGAGCACCTCGAAGTGGCCGCCGTCGAGCGACCGGAGGACGCCGAAGTGCCGGCGGTCCAGACTGACGATCGTCCGCGTCCGATACCGCTCAGCCAAGACCACGATCGATGCGTCCGCCACGCCGATCTGCTGGTCTCGGTAGCTGGCGATGACCCCATGAGCGCGGCGATGCTCATCCTCGCCGAAAGCGGCCAGGTTCCACGCACCGCCAGCGAGTTCGTCGAGCACAGCCAGCTCGTTGTCCACCCCATGGCGGGTTGCGACGAGGTAGTCCAGCTCAGCCACGACGTACGGGGAGACGACCAGGACAGCGGCCGCACCAAGTACCTCCGATACCGCGTCGTGGTCAGGCTCCGAGGCATCGAAGAACGCCAGCAGGGCGCTCGTGTCCACGATGACTGCCGGCACCGTTCAGCGCTCCCCGAAGCCGGCGAGCATCTCTTCGGCATCGCGGGCGATCGGCTGCCCGCTCGCATACAGTCCACCACGAGGGCGAGGACGAACACCGCCGACCGACACTCGAATCGACTCGCGGATGATCTCTGCCTCGGATACGCCGCGCTCTGCAGCAGCCCGCTTGACTGCCACCTTCAGGTCCTCCGGCAGGTACAGCGTCGTCTTCTCCACGAACGTATGGTACTACCGGTGGCGCCAGCGGTCGCGTCCGGCCAGGTGCACTGACTGGTCCCGTGACCTGAGGGATGGGTTCTCGGCACCCACAGGCCCAAGACCGTTCGGGGTCACCCACAAGGCGGGACTTCGTTCCGTTGAGTGTGTAGGAACGGTGGGCGGCGGTGCCGACTCCTGTACAACACGACGTTTCGTGGCACAATATGTACATGTCGAAAGCAGTTCCAGTCTCCGTCACCGAGGCACGCCGGAACTTGGCGGAGGTCATCGATCTCGCCTGTTCCGAGCACACTCCGGTTTACCTCGCTCGGCGAGGAAGGCGGATAGCTGCTGTCATCGATGCCGATGACCTTGATGCCGTCTTGGAGTTGGCTGAAGACATGGCTGATGTCCGTGCCGCCGAAGAAGCCCGCGCCGAGATGCGGGCCACCGGTGAGGCGCCGATTCCCTGGGAGCAGGTCAAGGCCGATCTCGGTTTGCGGTGACGTACAACGTCACGTTGGTGCCTTCGGCGGCACGCCAACTCCGCAAATTCGATCCTGATGTGCGGCGAAGGATTCAAGCGGCCATCGAGTTGCTGGCTATTGATCCACGACCACCGGCCGCCACCCAACTCGTTGGCGGATCGGGTGAGTGGCGGGTGCGAACCGGCAACTACAGGATCATCTACGAGATCAACGATGGTGAACTCGTCGTGCTTGTCCTTCGTATGGGCCACCGGCGCGACATCTACGATTGATGACAGAGGGGACAGGTATCCTGCCCGAGTTATAGTCGAGCTACCCGGAAGCGCCCCCATTTGGAACATCCGCCGAGAACGAAAGCTCCGTTGAGACCGTGCTCGACGTTGGATTTGGCCCGCCGCTGGGCGGCGGACAGGTGGGCCAGGCCGGCCTCAGGAGCGAGAGCTGGGCTCGGCAGGCCACCAGGCCTTTGGCACGGGGAGCCTCGACTGTCCGGTCACCGTCGCCGGCCACACTGGTGCTCGAAGCCCGTCAGGATTTCGACGTTGCCTCTTGGCTCGATCACTGGCGGCGTGACCGTCACCGTGACGATGGTCACGCCGCTGCGTCACGGCGGAACCCTCTCGGGTATCTCCCTCGCCGGCGGACCGGCGCCGGTTGGTCTTCGGTCACTACTGGCGTGACTACTTCCTATTCGAGGTGTCCGGCCAGCGGGGGGATGGTCACAACCAGGCGGGTTTGCGTCCGGCTCGTGGATGCACCATGCCGATGCACGCCGCCGCCGAAGCTGCAAGGTGCTCGGGGGCGGCCCGCAGGGCCCCTGCCAAGGCTCGAACCAGGAGCCATTCGTTGCCCACGACACACCCCGGTGGTGACCGGCGGGGATCCGAGTGGTTCCCGGTAGAGTCGGCTGCATGGCGCTCGAAGGCGAGTACGAACCGAGCCCGCAAGCCTGGGTCCGCGAGCAAGTGGAGGCCTACGAGAAGTCCGGCGGGCGTGAAGCCAACACTTTGAGGGACACGGGGATGCCGATCATCATCGTCACCACTCGCGGGAGGAAGACCGGCAAGATCCGCAAATTCGGTCTCATGCGGGTCGAGCATGGCGGTGAGTACGCACTCGTCGCCTCCAAGGGAGGTGCACCAGACCACCCCGCCTGGTACGCCAACCTGAAGGCCGACCCGACAGCTCTCGTGATCCAAGATGGTTCAGTGCCTTTCGACGCCGAGGCCCGTGAGGTCACCGGCGAGGAGAAGGCGCTGTGGTGGGACCGGGCCGTCACCGCATACCCCCCCTACGCCGAGTACCAACGCTCCACGACCCGGGAGATCCCGGTCTTGGTAGCTCGGCCCGCCTGAGACCGACCTCGCCTCATCACGGTGTCCGGGTCCGGTAGCCGCCCCTCCGGGCGGATCGGCTTCGCGAAGTTCGAGCGATGTCCCGCGCCATGAGGTGGCAGATGCCGTCTGGCGAACACTCCCAGGTCGGAGGTCCACGGCTTGGCCGGCGAGCGCGTCGATAAGCACTTGGGCATCTCTTGGCGCGGCACGTCGATGTGTCACACCGGCGCTACTCGGTGGCGTTCGAGCATTTCGAGCACATGCGAGTCGGTCACCACCGGTTTTGCCGGTCACGCGGTGTCACCTTCGTTACCGATGACGGGACCAGCGCGCGATCGGTCATGCGCTCCCTGCGGGTGGATGTCCGCGGCGGCGGCCGAGACCTCGGGGTCGCGGTCGACGATCAACCGACGCGTTGCGCCAGGAGCAGGTGCGAACGTCCACCAAGATCTGCTCGCTGACAGGCTATGGTGCCGACGCGAGCCCAGGGTTGCCGCGACTCGGGAGATCACTCACCGAGTTGCACTGGGAGTGAAAGGACAAGACGTGCGGGATGCAGGCGGCGCAAGGGAGGGAGACTGACGATGTCCGGTGTCCGAATTGTGACCGACAGCGGATGTGACTTGACCGAAGAGCTGGCGGACGTCAACTCCATACTCGTCGTACCACTCACGATTCGATTTGGCGACGAAGAGTTTCTCGACCGCCGCGATCTCACCCCTGCCGACTTCTGGAAGCGCTGCCACAGCACCGCGGCACTCCCTCAAACGGCAGCTCCGTCTCCCGGAGCGTTCCAGGAAGCGTACGAACGAGCGGCGACCGAGGGTGCTGACGCCGTTGTGTGCCTCACGATCTCGTCTCGTGTCTCGGCCACGTACCAGTCTGCGCTGGCCGGTGCCGCCTCGATGGCGGGGCGGATCCCCGTCGAGGTCGTCGACACGGAGTCGGTGACCATGGGCCAGGGACTGCTCTGCATCGCTGCGGCCGAGGCAGCGGCCGCAGGCGCCGACACCGACGCGGTCGTCAGGACTGTGCGAGACCTCATCGGTCGAACGAAGGTCTATGGCGTCGTCGGCACCCTTGACCATCTCCAGAGGGGAGGAAGGATCGGTGGGGCTGCAGCCATGCTCGGTTCCCTCTTGTCGATCAAGCCCGTCATCCAAGTGCGAGATGGCATGGTCGAGGAGGAGTCCAAGCAGCGGACCCGTGCCCGTGCTCTGTCGTACCTGGCGGCCAAGCCCAGGGCAGATGCCCCTCTCGAGCGTCTGGCCGTCTGCAACGGCGCGGCTTCAGACATCGACGCCGTGGTGTCGACGCTCAGCGATATCACGGTGGCTCATCAGCTCGTCGTGGTGAACCTCGGTCCGGTGGTGGGCACGCACACCGGGCCTGAGACGATCGGGATCTGCTACCAGTTGCCGCCGAGCTGAAGACACACTGGTCAGAACGTCTGGCGCGGCGACATGCGTACCGGGCTCGTACTGGCCGCGTACCGGGCTCCTGCTCGCTCCCGACGGCGGCGCAGGTGGCGCCGGATTGCCGGCGGCGCCGGTGGCGCCGGATTGCCGGCAGCGCCGGCATCGGTGCCGTGTCCCACTATCCTCTCGGCCATGACGACGGACGCTGATCGGCACTCGGACGCAGGGTACCGCCTTGCCTCCCACGCGTCGTCGCCCGAGCCCACGGCTGAGACGGCGCAGTCCGGCCCCACGGGAAGCGGGTTGGGCGCAGACTGGCCGTCCAAAGCCGCCGACTTGGTGGACCTGGTCGCCGACGTCGTTCACGACCGGGCGATCCGGCCTCTTCTCCTCGCTGCTCGCGTCGTCGTCTTCGGACTGATCGTGGCCGTTCTCTCGCTGGTGGTCCTGGTTCTTGTCTCGATCGGGCTCGTCAGGATTCTGGACGTGTACGCCTTCGGTGGCAGGGTCTGGATCTCCGACGCCGTGCTCGGAGCGGTGTTCACCTTGGCGGGCCTCGCGGCCTGGTCACGACGTTCGACCCGCTCGAAGTCGGTCCACGGGTAAGGCTGTGTCGAGCAGATGACCGAACATCGCTCGCTGCTGATCGCAGGCTCGGGTCCCGCGGGTCTGACGGCTGCCGTCTACACGGCGCGAGCGCAGCTGGCTCCGGTCGTGATCGAAGGTGAGCCCTCGTCGACCAGCGATCAGCCGGGTGGACAGCTCATGCTCACTACCGAAGTCGAGAACTTCCCCGGGTTTCCCGAGGGGATCATGGGGCCGGAGCTGATGACCTCCATCAGGGCTCAAGCAGCGCGTTTCGGCGCGGAGCTCGTCACGGCGAAAGTGACCGGATTCGATCTGACCACCTCGCCATTCGGAGTCTGGGTAGGCGGGTCCGGCGCGAGCGAGCCGACGTACACCGCCGATGCCCTGATCGTCGCGACCGGAGCGCAATCCCTCATGCTGGGTGTGCCCGGGGAAGATCGTCTTCTCGGCCATGGGGTGTCGACGTGTGCGACCTGCGACGGGTTCTTCTTTCGGTCACGGGAGATCGCGGTTGTCGGCGGTGGGGATTCTGCCCTGGAGGAAGCGCTCTTCCTCACTCGATTCGCTTCCAGGGTGACGGTGATCCATCGGCGAGACCAGTTACGTGCATCGCGCATCATGCAGGAGCGCGCGCTGGACAACCCCGTCATTTCCTTTCGGTGGAATACCCAGGTGACCGAAGTCGTGGGAGACGACCAGGTGCGTGGGGTGCGCCTCCGAGACACCGTCTCGGGGGAAGAGTCGGAGCTGGCATTGGACGGTGTGTTCGTGGCGATCGGACATCGACCCAACACCGAGCTCCTTGCTGGGCAGCTCGAATTGCTGGACAACGGCTACGTCAAGACGACCGGCGGCTCGCGCACGAGCGTGGAAGGCGTATTTGCCTGCGGGGACGTCCAAGACCACATCTACCGCCAGGCGATCACCGCGGCCGGCTCGGGCTGCATGGCGGCCATCGACGCCGAGCGATGGCTGGAAGCCCGAGCTACCTGATCACGCCGAGCCTCGTGACGGCTTGCCGTTGCTCCAACTGGCCGGTCCAGGCCCCTCGGGGGGCCGGATATCGCCAGGCGGGAACAGGTGCGAGGATTCTCGTGTTGGAACCAGCGAACCACAGCACCCAGGGGAGCAGCCCTGGTGCATCACACGGGGGGACCAGGAGGGATAATGGCGAACGGGAAGATTGTGACGCTGGACGACGCTACGTTTGACGAGCATGTCAGGCGCTCGGATGTTCCCGTCTTGGTCGACTTCTGGGCAGAATGGTGCGGGCCGTGCAAAATGATCGCCCCGATCCTGGAGGAGATCGCCGAGGAGCAGGCCGGGAAGCTGGAGATCGGCAAGCTCAACATCGAGGAGAACCTCGACGTCACCCGGCGCTTCGACGTGATGAGCATCCCCACCCTGATCCTCTTTCACGAGGGCGAACCGAAGGTGCGCTTGGTCGGGGCGAAACCCAAGGGTCAACTCCTTCAGGAGCTGGCGACCTACCTTCCCACGGGAGGCTGACCCAGCCGCATCTCCGCCGCGATGCGTCAGATTCGGTTCTCGCCGATCCTGATTCCGAAGTCCGTGGCCAGCGACTGTCTGAGACACCAGGCGGGCCGCCCGGGGGATCGCCGGATGCGCGCTCGGGTGGGGAAGCGGTCGAGGCAGTCCCGGCCTCACCGGTCACGACCGACCCTCTCCCCCTTCGGCAAGGAGACCACGGACCCGCTGTGACAGAACTACGCGATCGGCTCGCTGGGCTTGGGTTCGACTCGAGCGCCGATCCGTCGGGTCACTTCGGGGTTGCGACGCGAACGGCGGTTGAGGGCTTCCAGCACCGACGAGGGCTGCGGGTCGACGGCGTCTGCGGACGTCAGACCTGGAACACCCTGTTAGAGGCCGGTTTTTGTCTAGGCGATCGCCTCTTGTACCGGCGTACACCCATGATGAGGGGCGACGACGTCGCCGAGCTCCAGCAGAACCTGGGCGCCCTCGGGTTCGATGCCGGCAGGGTCGACGGGATCTTTGGGGATGCGACGGCGACCGCCGTCTCGGACTTCCAACGCAATACGGGGCTGCCCGAAGACGGGATCGTCGGTTCGACCACCCTCTTCGAGCTCGCGAGGGTCCGGGCCCGTGAACGAGGGAGCGAGGTGGTGTCGGCGGTCATGGCACGAGAGCAGCTCCGCCGGGCGCCACCCACCCTCGCCGGGCGCCACATCGCCGTCGGCGAAGCCGGCGGCCTGGCGACCGCGGTCCGGGCACTGCGTCGCCGCCTCGTACTGGCCGGTGCCCGTGTGACTCCGCTCCACCACCCGGACGACTCGGTCCGGGCCGCACAAGCCAATACAGCGGACGTCAACGCCTACGTGGGTCTCCAACTCAACGCGACACGCTCCGGGTGCACTACCTGGTTCTATGGGAACGACCGCTACGAGTCTCCGGGTGGGAGGTCTCTGGCCGAGCTCGTCCAACGCGAAGTCCCGCGAGCGCTCGGGCTGCCTGACGGCGGTATCCGGGCGATGACGGTACCGGTCCTGCGTGAAACGCGGATGCCCGCCGTCTTGGTCGAATTGGGACCGGCTCTCGCAGTCGTCGAGCACGGCGCGGCTCTCGCAGACGCGTTGGTGGCCGCGCTCTCGAGATGGGCGAGCGCCGATTGGAGCTGAGGCATCCTCTCTCTCGGGCCGAGGGGCTTGAGAGGCTGCAGTGAGCACTCGACACCGTCGGCGATGGCACGACGGCGACGGCGACACCGCACTGCACCGCACGGCACGACGGCGACGGCGACACCGCACGACTTTGCGCGACGGACTCGGTGACGCAAAGGTGAAAAATTCCTCGACTTGAAGAAGAAATCGACAATCCACAACGTCATGCACAGGTTGTGGATAACGATAAACCAGTGCTTGATCCCTGTGGCGCAATAGCCCATTGACCAGGGAATACTCACTTCCCTCGGAGAAGCGACGCAGCGTCCTTTCTGGTTAGCCTTCGACCTCTGCTCCAGGGGAGGCACCCATCCTGCCCTCCCCTACCATCACCCTGTAGATACGCTCGAGGTCTTCCAGGGTGGCGAACTCCACGACCAGGCGACCTCGCCGATTGCGAAGCTCGACCTTCACTCTCGTGTTCAGGTGGCTGGACAACAGCTCCTCCAACTCCAGCACACCAGGTTCGGGAAGACCGCGTATCGGCCTCTTGCGATCGGTAGTACCTAGGGTATTACCATCATCCCGAAGCTGCGAAGCCGCCGTATCGAGGCTTGGGTCTGGTTCACCGCGGACGGCATCTTCAACCGCTCGAACACTCAAATTCTCGGCCACGATGCGCTGCACCAGTGATTCTTGGAGTGCGCGATCCGGAGTGGCCAAGAGCGCACGCGCATGTCCAGCCGATATTGCACCGTCGGCGAGAGCCCGTTGGGCACCTGCGGGAAGCTGAAGCAGCCGCAGGGTGTTCGTGATCGCTGCTCGGCTCTTTCCAACTCGGGTGGCGACCTGCTCATGGGTCAGACCGAATTCGTCGATGAGCTGCTGGTACGCGGCTGCTTCTTCGAGTGCGTTGAGATCGGCCCGATGCAAATTCTCGACGAGGGCCTGCTCGAGACTGTGCACATCACTGGTCGAGGGCTTGACCAATACTGGGATCGTCTGCAAACCCGCCCGGCGGGCGGCACGCCATCGGCGCTCGCCGGCAATGATCTCGTAGCTCTCGTTGCCAGCGTCCACCTCGCGCACGAGGAGTGGTTGGAGCACGCCGAGCTCTTTCACCGACGCTGCCAAGGACGCCATCGCCTCTTCGTCGAAGTGCGCCCGGGGTTGGAGAGGGTTCGGACGAATGCTGGACAGCGGAACCTCTCGAAGCATCGAGAGTCGGTCACCTGCGACCTCGGTCGGGATAAGTGCGCTAAGTCCCTTGCCCAGTCCGCTTCGTCGCGCCATTGCTCACCTCCTTGGCCAATTCACGATAGGCGATTGCCCCACGTGAAGTCGGATCGAAAACGGTGATCGGCTGGCCAAACGACGGCGCTTCGGACAACCGAACGGTACGCGGGATCACGTTTCGGCAGACCTGCTGAGGAAAATGTTGTCGCACCTCCGCCGCGACATCCACGGCCAAGCGGGTCCGTGCGTCATACATGGTGAGCACGATCGTCGTCACTTTCAGTGCACTGTTCAAATTGGCCGAGACCAGATGCACGTTGCGAAGCAGTTGTCCTAGACCCTCCAATGCGTAGTATTCGCACTGGATTGGTACAAGTACCTCTGACGCGGCCGCGAGCCCGTTGACCGTCAAGAGCCCAAGCGAAGGCGGGCAGTCGACGAGGATGAAGTCGAAGTCCTCGAGAACACTGTCGACCGCCCTTTTGAGCTTCAGCTCGCGACTGAAGGCCGGCACAAGCTCGATCTCGACACCCGCCAAGTCGATCGTAGCCGGAGCGACGAAGAGGTTCTTGAGGCTGGTTGGTTCGACCGCGTCCTCCAGGGCTGCTTCTCGCATGATGACGTCGTACATCGAGATCTCGAAACTCCGAGCGTCGATACCAAGACCAGTGGTCGCGTTTCCCTGGGGGTCAAGATCCACTACCAGCACTCTGTAGTCCAACTCGGCAAGAGCTGCGCCGAGGTTCACCGTGGTCGTCGTCTTGCCAACTCCCCCTTTTTGATTGGCAATTGCCAAGACTCGCGGAAGTTTGGCACTCGGAGTCCCGAGTACGTTGCCTGCGGCCTCGCCGGACTGCATGTCCGGCGATTTGCGATGAGGCTCGCTGGGTGGAGGCCCAACCCTCTTTCCCTCGTTTTCTTGCGACGGAGCTTCAACTGCCTTTGGCTGAGCATCCTCCGACTGAAGCGGCTCCTGCGGCGGCGCCTCGTCCTGCACGGGAACACTCGTTCCAGCAGAAATGTCCGTCACGGAACCACTCGCCGATTGTTCTGTCAGCTGTCCAGGCGGCTCTCCGGGCAGCTCTCCAGGCGGCTCTCCAGGCTCGTCGCGGGGTACCGTTCGACCCTCTGGGCCTCGTTCCCCTTGCGAGAAGCCTGGAGGTGCAGGGGCATCGAGAGATCCAGGAGGAACCTGAGGTGCAGCTGCGCGGTCTGGCGATTCGAGGACGGAGCTCGAAGGCTCCTCATGAGCAACCTCTACGGGTCCGCTGCTCTGACCAGCCGCTACCGGCTCCTCCCGATCTTTCCTCCGAATTCGCATCAAGAAAGCCTGCGAGCGCGGTTCGGCACCCCCATATCCTTGCCTCCCCAGTAGCTCTGGTCAAGTATCCGCTCTCAATTGGACAATATTTCGATTGTTGCTCGGTACATCGGCACCTTGCCCCCCTTGGATGACCAGGTGTTTCACGTGGAACATGGCGGAGGGTCCGCTCATCAGCCCTTCGCCCTTCCTTGCCTACGAAGGTTTCACGTGAAACGTTCTTCCGACACCAACGCGCTCCTGCCAGGTGGGCGCTCCCGCGGAAGGAGCCCAGCGAATGCCAGCCGGGTGGTCACCTGTAGCTCTGGAGATCATGAGTCATCCGCGGTACCTGCCTGTCTCCAGCGATGATCGTAGCGCCGTGAATGCGCCGCGAAAGACAGCTTTCCGAGATCTCGAGTGTCGCCCACGGGAGGTGACTCGGGACCAGGTGTAGGAGAGCGGTAAGCCTTCTACCATCTCGTAGCATTCCCTAGCGCTCATCCGAACTGCGTCCCGCCTGTCGAGTGGCCCCGAACGGTCGTGGGTCACCTGATCGGCCAAGCAGTGAAACGGTCAGTAGAGTGGTCGCTTCGCTGGAACACCGGTCCGGCGGGGATATGAGCTCGGGCACAGCGACCGCTGCCTCAGCACCTGGTAGGTGAACGCGGCTTCCAGCCGTTCGGCCCTTTCGAGACCAAGCTCCGCCAATTTGTCCGCCGGCCAGCGGTCCGGAGAGGTCGGGTCGTCGTGCGCGGCTTTGCTCGGTTCCTCGCTGCTATCCCTGGCGTTTCCGTCGCTTCCCGGGTCATCGCTCCAGTCATCACTACCGTCACCTGCCATTTCCGGCACTTCCGGCCAATGGCTGGCAGGCGGGCGGTGGCTGGTGCCAGAACCTGACCCGCCGGGAGTGCCAGCCTGTGTGGGAGTGCCAGACCCGCCGGGAGTGCCAGACCCGCCGGGAGTGCCAGACCCGCCGGGAGTGCCAGCCTGAGGGGAGCGGGGCGGTTCCGAGACCACCAGGCATCCTCCGACTTTCAAGAACGGTGCTGCGCACTCGACCGTCACGGCAGGGCGCCCAAACCCTCGCGCCACGACGGCATCGTAAGCTCCACGGTGGGTACTCGCCCGGCCGATCTCTTCAGCCCGTCCCCTGACAACCTCAACTCTGGACGACAGACCCAGCTCCTCCAGCGCCCAGTGCAAAAAGTCGGCGCGTCGGCGCGAGCTCTCCAAGAGCACCATGAAGAGTTGGTCGGATGCACTTGCCATCACCAGACCCGGGACACCTCCACCCGAACCCAGGTCAAGAGCACGGTAAGGTCTTTGCCCCTGCCCGAGTCTCGAACCCTCGACGCTTCCAGACCCGACGAGAGCGGCCAGATAGCCGAGGCTATGGGCAATGTGGACTTCGCTCGGACCAGGTCCAAGAAAACCAAGGGTCCGTGCACGAGCGAGCACGTCGACAAGGCAGCGTGTGGAAGTCGTCTCTGTGAACCAGAATTGTCCACCTACAGCGGGCGGCATCGTGTGAGGACTGCCCTCGTTCACGTCCGGCCGAATACTCGCCGGCTCGGTTCAGGGTGCCGGAGCAATCACCACGTAGCGGTACGGATCTTCACCCTCCGAGCGGGTGCTGACTCCGTCCAGCTCGTTCACCATGTCGTGCACGACCTTCCGATCGGCTGCTGACATGGGCTCGAGCAAGCGCTCCTCCCCCGACTCGACCACTTCACGGGAAACCTGTTCGGTGAAGCGGCGCAGGGCGTCGGTTCTCCGCTCTCGATATCGGGCAACATCCACCAGTATCCGGTCGGTGCGGGTGGCAAACCTGTGCTGGACGGCTGAGCGGGTCACGTCCTGAAGTGCTGCCAGGGTGGCGCCCTTCGGCCCCACCAGTACGCCCAGTCCTTCACCGTCTACTGCCAGCTCCACCGTCTCGGCATCTCGAATCCTCGTTTCGATCGTCGCATCCAGCCCATAGGCCTCAACGAGTCCTCGCAGGAATTCTGCCCCTACCGCTGCCTGCTCGTCCAGGGTCATTGCCTCTGCCATCTGATCCTCTCCCTTCCCATCGAATTGTTGCTCCATCGAACGTCCAGCGGGAGAGCGAACAGCCCCATCGCTTCTGCTCCCTCTCTTGCGACCCCTTCCCCTCCCGGCCTTGGTAGACGGTGAGATCGTTGAGGCTGAACTGGCACCTCGTTCGCCGTTCTGCCGAGATCCTTGCGCGTCCGCCGGTTGGCGACCGTTGCCAGCGCTCTCGGCGTCGCCGGTGCCCCGCTCCGTCCTTCCTTGGGCTTTGTTCCGTTGAGCAGCGCGCGCGCCACCATTGTTTGACGTGTCCGAGGCGCTCTGACCGCCCGACCGTGCTCCTTCGCCATTCCCGTTGCCACGGCGGTTGCGTCCGTTCTGACTACGCCCCTGACTCTCGCGGCGCTGACGATCGCGCCCTTGGCCACCGCTTCCTCGATCCTGCCCTGTTCGCCTGGTGTCACGCGATGGGCGTCCTCCTCGCTTCGGCCGAGGCCCGACAGGTCTCACCCGGGCCCGAACCCTCGCCTCACCCCGAACCCGGCCAAAGAGACCGCTCCGCGGCTCAGTCACTACCACGATCTCGGCGTCGCTCTCCGCGACTCCCAACTGTTCGAGCGCAGCCTCTTTCGCTGCGGCCACGGATATCCCGGTGAGCTCTACCCACTCCACCTCTCAACGAGCCTTTCTCGTGCGCTTGGATTTCGACCGGGGATGGGCCTTGGTCGGTTGATCTTGCTGCCCCGCTGCATTGCCCGCTGCATTGCCCGCCCCGCTGCCATTGCTTTTGCCGGCACTCGGGCTTCTCACCCCAGAGCCGCCACGACGCCTTCCGTTGCTTGCCGCCTGTCGAGCACCGGGGACTTTTGGCGCCTGCCCGTTGGTCTTCGCTCTCGGTGCTTTCGACCCTGCGCTGTTTTCCGATCCAGAATCACCACCGGCACGCCCGGCGTCTCCGCTTGTGCCGTCACCAGCGGGCTGCGCGATCTTGTCGTCTTCGCCGTCCCCCCCAGCGGCGGCCGAGCCGGCGGCCGAGGCGTCGGGTCTTCCGCCTGCCTTTCCTTCGGCCGAACCACCGCCCGTTGCGGCAGTCCCTGCATTGCGCGCCCCGGGCCGCGTCGAGGCGGGCTTGCCCTGTCCTGCATTGGCCCTTGCATTGCCCTGCCCCACAATCCCCTTCGCGGGCTTGCCCTGTCCCGACTTGGACGAACCCGCCTGGTCCGCGCTCTTCCCCCCGGAGATCTCCCTCGCTCCGACCTGCTGGACCATACCCGTGCGGAACATGAGGTCTTGGGTCAAGATCCGAATCGCCGACGACACGATCATGTACAGCATTGCTCCGACAGGAACGAGGAAATAGATATATGCCATTATGAGCGGCATAACCTTCTGCATCGTCTGCATCTGCTGGTTCATTTGCGCTGCAGCCTTGTTCCGTTTCGTCATCTGAGACATTTGGAAATATTGCAGCCCAACTGCAAGAGCAACCAGCACCATGTAAGGTATGTAGCCGAACCAATGCGCTTGATGTGTCAGTGGCTTGATCGCCAAGTTCAAGCCAAACGACTTCATTATCCCAGGGGTCGCTACCAGGTCGGCATGCATTTTCGAAGTCGATGGTATATACCTGGGATCAGCACATACCTTAGCCAAGCACTTCTTCCCAGTGTACGAGATCACCTGCCCTTTTGATACCGTGTTCGTCAATCCTCGAATGATGTCGTAAAGGACAAGCAGCGCGGGCATTTGGATCAGCATCGGGAGACAGCCACCGGTCGGACTCACGCCTTGCTCCCGGTAGAGACGCATCATCTCTTTGTTCAATTGCTCTCGGTTCTCCGGACCCTTGTACTTCTGCCGCAACTTTTGCAGCTCGGGTTGGAGCGCCTGCATGGCCATCATGGATCGCGTGCTCTTGATCGTGAGGGGGGTGAGCACGGCCATGATGAGGATGGTCAGCACGATGATCGACACGGCGTAGTTGGGGATGACCGCGTAGATGTACGCCAGCACCGTGGCGATGATCACGAAGAGCGGGTGAAAGATCTCTCCGATCAGCTTGAACAGGGAGTTCTCGGCGAGCATGGGCACCAGTCCCACCAGTACGGTCATCGGTGCCCCTTCCTCGAAGAGGGTCGGGGGAGCTCGTCGGGCACGAGGTCGACACCTCGGCCGCCGAACGGCCTGCATCGGCCGATCCGGCGGAGTCCAAGCCCCATGCCGCGCCACAGGCCGAAGCGCTCGATTGCTTCGGCGGTGTACGCCGAGCACGACGGGATGAAGCGGCAGGGGGAAGGCGAGCCCGATCTCAGTGCCTGGTACGCGCGGATCATCCCGAGGGCCGCCCGTTGCGCGCCGCTGCGTCGCGCCGATGCCTCACCGGCATCTGCCGCTGACGGGCCTCGGACGTGAGGGGAGCGCCCGATGGCTTCCGATGAGGTGGCGGCGGTCAACCCACCGGCTACGTCCTCTCCGGCGATCTGCCGCCTCTGTGACGCCGTGGCGCTCACCGGATGCGGTCCGGGTCAGAAGCCCGGCCCATCACGTAGGCGACGCTGTCTTTCAGCACAGAAAATTCCTGTTCAGAGCCTTCTTCCCGCCAGTGCAACAGGTAGCACCCTGGGCGGGTCACCGGAGCGACCGCGCCCACCGCCGCCCTGAGCCTCCGGCGGACTCGGTTGCGCTGCACGGCGTTGCCACACCGACGACCGACGGCGTACGCGACGCACAGGTCGGGTCCATCACGCCCATGGACGCTTCGGACGTAGCTCGCGCTGAGCGGCCCTTGGCGCCCCCGGCCCTCAGGTCTTTTGAGCTGGTCGAAGGTCTTCCGGTCACGGATCCTTCCCACTGCCCGCGGTCCGGACATGGCACGCTCAGACCGTCAGGCGGCGGCGGCCCTTCAGCCGCCGCGACCGCAAGATCGCCCGCCCCGCCCGAGTGGACATCCGGCGCCTGAAGCCGTGGGTTTTTGCCCGCTTACGCGTATTCGGCTGGTACGTTCGCTTCACCTGGATAGGCCTTCCTTGTCATCGCTTCCTGTTCGTGGCGCCCTGGCTGGGATCTTTCCCAGAGGGCTTCGTCGCCCGAGAGCGCTCGAACCCCTGTGCGGGTCACACCGTCAAGATTCCCCCGAGAGATCGTGTCTCCTCGGGTGTGCTCTCGTGGCCGCCACGGCGGTACATCCGATGCTAGGCGAGATTCGCTCCGGCCACTAGTCGAGCCCCGCCGGTGGCACGGCTCACTCTCGCATCACCCCTCACAGGCATCCTGTCGCCGCGAGCAGGAAGGATGAATTCCGTTCGTCTCTGGCGGGACCGGGGTGTACCGTCGCGATCCCAGACACCCCTATCGAGGCAGGCGGGGGTGATCGAAAGCGGGACGGGTCCGGTCGGCGCATGGGCCCGGTCGGCGTATGGGTCTGATCGGCGGGACGGGCCCGCTACGCGGGTGGGTCTGGGACCCGCCAAGGGGTCGAGGGTGCGTGAGGACGGGAGCGGTGGTGGTGGATCCAAGGTGTTCCACACCTGTGGATCAAGTTGTGGACAACGACGGTTGCGTGGGGTGGAGGTCCTGGTGAACGACGTCAGTGAGCTGTGGAAGCGTTGCACAGCATCCCTCCGAGAACAGGTGTCCGAGGCGACCTGGCAGGTGTGGTTGGCAGGCCTGCGTCCCGTTTCGCTGACTGCCGACGTGATGGTCCTGGGAGTGCCCAATTCGGTTGTCCACAAGCGGGTCGAGAGCCGTTTCCTCCCCTTGATCCAAGAGACGCTGACCACCGCGGCAGGACGTCCCATCACCGCGCAGCTCCGCCTCGCCGATCCTGCAGATGTCCTCAGAGACCGTCCGACAGCCCGCGACCGCGACCGCGACCTCCTCGCCAACGACGAGCCCGCCGCCGGTACCACCAATGTCGGCTCCACCGGCTCCAACAACTCCACCGCCGCCGGCAACTCCCACGGCGCCGGCGCCAACTCCCACGCTGCCGGCGGAGCCGCATCTCTTCACGCGTCGACCTCCTCTCCCCACCTGGCCGCCACACGAGCACGAACGGGGACACGAACAGACAAGGGGAAGGGGACGCGCGCATCGTCAGGGACCACCCCTTCCTCGGAGACCCCGACGGTGGCGCTCGATCGCCGTTTCACGTTCGAGACGTTCGTCACGGCGTCGTCGAACCGCCTCGCTCACGCTGCGGCCCAGGCTGTGGCGGAGACCCCGGGACGCTCCTACAACCCTCTATTCATCTACGGTGACTCGGGTCTCGGCAAGACCCATTTGCTCCACGCCATCGGCAACTACGTCCACGACAATTTCCCAGGTCAGCACGTTCTCTACGTAACCACCGAGACCTTCATGAACGACTTCGTCGACTCGCTCCGGATGTCGACCACGATCGCCTTCAAACGCCGCTACCGGGTGTGCGACGTCCTCCTGATCGACGACGTGCAGTTCATGGAGAACAAAGAGGGCCTCCAGGAAGAGTTCTTCCACACGTACAACGATCTCCACGGTGCCGGCAAGCAGATCGTCCTGACCTCGGACCGACCCCCCAAATCCATCGAGACTCTCGAAGAGCGCTTGCGGAGCCGGTTCCTCTCCGGCCTCATCACCGAAGTCGACCCTCCCGACATCGAGACCCGCTTGGCCATCCTCCACTCCAAAGCCGAGGCAGATCATGAGGTGATTGGAGACGACGTCCTCGAGTTCATCGCCACCCACGTCACGAGCAACATCCGGGAGCTCGAAGGAGCACTGATCCGGGTCACCGCGTTCGCCAGCCTTACGCACGAACCGATCACGCTCGAGCTTGCCGAACGAGTCCTGTCTGACATCGTCGACGCAGGTGAACCTCGGCGGATCACGCCGCAGATGATTCTCGAAGCCACGGCCACCAGCTACGGTTTCACCATCGACGCCATCTGCGGCCCGAGTCGCACCAGGCCGTTGGTCACCGCCCGCCAAGTGGCGATGTACCTGGTCAGGAACCTGACCGACTACAGCTACCCGGCAATCGCCCGTGTGTTCGGCGGAAGGGACCACACCACCGTGATCCATGCCGTCGACAAGATCTCCAAACAGATGAAGGAACGGCCGCAGATCTACCAGCAGGTGACTGATCTCACGGTGCACATAAAGAGCGGCTGTTGACAAGGATGGCCACTCAAGCCGCTTCGTCCACGCCCAGGCACCCCGATCGACCTCGGTTCTCCCTTTGGGGACGAAGGTCTGCGTATTCTGTGGACATGTGTGCAGTTCTCCACAGTGCCAACCGCAGCAGAGCTACCGGGCTCGTTACCTTCCACCACGCCGATGACGACTGTGGACGAGATGACGTCGTCTGACCTGCCGGAAAGAAGTCTTCTCCACAATCCACACCACTACTACCGATAGAAGAGAATTCAATTCCCCTTCTCTATCTCCAGTCTGTGCGAACTGAGCGAAAGGATCTGTACCCGTGAAATTCCGTGCCGAACGGGACTCGTTCGTAGAGGTGCTCTCGTCGGCGGCTCGAGCGGTAGGGGGCCGGGGGTTGTCGGCGGCGGTCCTCTCGGGCTTGCTCCTCGAATGCCAAGGCAACCAACTCGTCGTCACCGGGACCGACCTCGACCTGACCATCCGCGTGGAGCACGAGGTGATCGGAGTGGAGGACGGGAGATGTGTCGTTCCAGCTCGGCTCACCGCGGACATCTCTCGCAGCTTGGAGCCAGGTGCAGTGACCCTGGAAGGAGACGACGAGAAGATCGAGATCTCCGCGGCGAGGTCGCAGTTCAGCCTTCGCGCCTACCAAGTCGTGGAGTACCCGGTGATCTCGATGGCCGACGACGTGTCATTCGTCCTCCCCGGGAAGCTCATTGCAGAAGGTTTGCGCCAAGTTGTACGCGCCGCGTCAAGTGACGACGCTCGGCCACTGCTCACCGGGGTGTTGTTCACTCACCACCAAGGTGCGATCCGCATGGTGGCGACCGACTCCTACCGGTTGGCACTCCGGGACATGCCCGAAGTGAAGGGCCTTGGTGACGACCAGGACGTCCTGGTGCCCGCGCGTGCGTTGGCCGAGCTCCAGCGCTTGGCGTCCACGGGGTCGACGGGTGCCAGCGGCAACGAGCAGCCCGGCGGGCACGACATCGGCGTCGTACCCGGACAGAATGACATCACGTTCATCCGAGGACCGGTCAAGATCAGCAGCCGCCTGCTCGACGGCCAGTACCCCGACTACCGCCAGCTCATCCCCGATCACTATCCCAACCGTCTCCATCTGGGAAAAGAGTCATTTCTCGCGGCGCTGCGCCGTGTTCGGCTCCTCGTCCGAGACAACACGACCCCCGTGCGGCTCTCGATGCGGTCGGGTGGCGTGGACATGACCGTGGTCTCCCAAGAGGTCGGCGACGCGAGCGAGACTGTCGACGGCGACTTCACCGGCGAGGATCTGGAGATCGCGTTCAACCCCGCGTACCTGATCGACGGCGTGGACGCGGTCGTGGGAGACGAGGTGATCATCGAGACCGCCGATGCGTCCAAACCGGCGACCGTGCGCTCGGCCGAAGAGGACGACTTTCGCTACCTGCTGATGCCAGTCCGGGTGTCATGACCCGGCGTGCGTGACCCGGCCGGCATCCACCTCAGCGCAGCACCGTGAACCTGGTCTGGATCACTCTCGCCGACTTTCGCTCTTTCTCCAGCGCCGAGTTGCGCCCCAGCCCAGAAGGGGTCACGGCCATCACCGGTGCCAACGGCACCGGCAAGACCACGCTGCTCGAAGCAGTCGCCTACCTGGGAGCCCAGCGGTCGTTTCGCAACGCCGCACGCGAGCACCTCGTGCGCACGGGCACCGCCCAAGCCCTCCTACGGGCCGAGCTGGAGCGGGAAGGGTCGACCACCCTGGTCGAAGCGCTCCTCCCGATCACCGGTCGACCGAAGACCCAAGTGAACCGGCAGGTAGCCCGCACCCGGCGGGAGCTGGCCGCAGCAGTCCCCTTCACCGCGTTCACCCCTGACGATGTCGGGATCGTACAGGGTCCCCCCGCAGGCCGGCGAGAGCTCCTCGACGACCTGCTCCACCTGATCGACCCGCAAGGAGCGCGGGCGATCGAAGACACCGAGAGGGCTCTGCGCCAGCGCGCCGCGCTCCTCCGTCAGGCCGGCGGGCACCTCACGGCCGAGGTGGTGACGACGTTGGAGGTATGGGACAGCCGTCTCGCCGAGGCAGGCACCGCGCTGGCCAACGCACGGGAGGCGGCCACCGGCATGCTCCGCCCCCTGGTCGCCGAGACGTACGCAGCCCTGGCGGGTCGCGGCTCCTCCCAGTCGCCGAGTGCGGTGGGCGTCGAGATCTCCTACCGCCGGTCGTGGTCCGAGGACCTCCTCGACGCCCTCGCTACGTCGAGATCCGAGGACGCGCGTCGGGCGGCGACCACCGTCGGCCCACACCACGACGACCTGGCTATCGTCCTCGACCACCGCGACGCTCGGTACCAGGGTTCGCAAGGAGAGCAGCGATGCCTCGCGCTCGCGCTGCGCCTGGCGGGGCACCACCTGGTGACCGAGATCGCGGGCACCGCGCCGATCCTCCTGCTCGACGACGTGTTCTCCGAGCTCGACCCCGATCGAGCCAGGGCCCTGGTCCGCGCTCTGCCGGCGGGTCAGGCGCTGCTCACGACGGCGGCCGAGCTCCCGAGCGGGCTCGAGGTGGCCGAGGTAGTCGACATCGGGAAGCTGGCAGGGGCGTCCGTGAGCTGCGCCGCAGCTCACGAGCTGCCCGGCCGGATCGAGACAGCGCGGTGAACCCCTCGCCGCCCAACCCGAGGCGACGTCGCCGCCCGCCCGGAATCGATCCAGGGCCGCGACCGCTGCGCGAGGTGATCGAGGGAGCCGTCGAACGGCTGGGTCCCCACCACGGCGGGCGGTCTCCGCGGGTCCTCGCGCTGGCGGAGGTGGTGTCGCACTGGGAGGAGATCGCAGGACCCGGGCTCGCCCCTCACGTGCGGCCACTGAAGCTCGAAGGCAGCACGCTCGTCGTGGCGGCCGACCACTCGGCCCGAGCCACGCAGGTACGCCTCCTCGGCGCCGAGCTCATCGGACGTCTCAGACAGGCGACCGGCGAGGCGGGCGAGGAGGTCGTCGTCGACGAGGTTCGCGTGGTCGTACGCCCGCCCTCGTGAGGCCGCAGCGTCGGCGTATCGCAGTGGCCCGGTCGGGTAGAATGAGCCGTCCGCACCGGAGAGATGGCCAGGTCTTGGATCGGGACCCCGGAGCGCACTGTGAACAGAGATCGCGAAGGGACGCGCCCGTGCGGCAGACGATGGTGGTGAACGGTGGGACCTGACAACGTGTCCTACGAGGCGAGTGACATCACCGTGCTCGAGGGGCTCGACCCGGTGCGGATCCGGCCCGGGATGTACATCGGCTCAACCGGTCCCACCGGTCTTCACCACTTGATCTGGGAGGTGGTCGACAACGCGGTCGACGAGGCCATGGCCGGGTATTGCAGCCGGATCGACGTGACGCTCCTGGCCGACGGCGGATGCCGGGTCACCGACGACGGCCGAGGGATCCCGGTGGACCCTCATCCCCAGTACCCGGACAAATCGGCGGCCGAGGTCGTCCTCACGACGCTGCACGCGGGGGGGAAGTTTGGCGGGGCCGGCTACAAGGTCTCCGGGGGGCTGCACGGCGTCGGGGTGTCGGTGGTGAACGCCCTGTCGACCCGGCTCGTCCTCGAGATCGACCGCGAGGGGAACCGCCATCAGATGGAGTTCGTCGACGGGGGGCAGCCGGCCGGCCCGCTCAAGGTCGTCGGCCCCGCCCCGCGCGGTCGGACCGGGACGATCGTCACCTTCTGGCCCGATCCGACCATCTTCGAGGAAGTGGACTTCCGCGCCCAGACCGTCACCGAGAGGCTCCAAGTGATGGCGTTCTTGAACCGCGGGCTCGAGATCCGGTTCGCCGATGAGCGGCCCGGGGCCTCCAAGAAGGAGACGTTCAAGTACAGCGGTGGCATCGTCGACTACGTCCGGCACCTCAACGCCTCCAAGGAGTCGCTCTTCCGCAAGGTGGCGTCGTTCCAGCAGATCGAGGAGACCCAGGAGGTCGAGGTCGCGCTCCAGTGGAACACCGGGTTCCACGAGAGCATTTTCTCGTTCGCCAACGGGATCTCGACGACCGAGGGCGGCATGCACGAAGAGGGCTTCAAAAAGGCACTCACCAACGTCGTCAACCGCTACGCCCGGTCGCGCAACCTCTTGAAGGAGAAAGAGGAGAACCTCGATGGCAAGGACATCAGAGAAGGGCTGACGGCCATCGTCTCGGTCCGCTTGAAGGACCCCCAGTTCGAAGGCCAGACCAAGGCCAAGCTGGGCAACGTCCCGATCCGGTCGCTCGTCGAGCGTGCCACCAACGAGAAGCTGGCCGAGTGGCTGGAGGAGAACCCGACCGAGGCGAACCAGACGGTCAAGAAGGCCCTGTTGGCCCAGCGGGCCCGCATCGCCGCGCAGCATGCCCGCGATCTCACGCGGCGCAAGTCCGGGCTCGACGGGGCCGGGCTTCCCGGCAAGCTGATCGACTGCTCTTCCCGGGACCGGCGGGAGTGCGAGCTGTTCATCGTGGAAGGCAACTCGGCCGGGAGCTCCGCCAAGGACGCGCGCGATCCGCGCACCCAGGCCGTGCTGCCCATCCGGGGGAAGATCCTGAACGTCGAGCGGGCCCGGATCGACAAGATGATGAAGAACGCCGAGATCCAGGCGCTGATCGCCGCCATCGGCGCCGGGCTCGGGGAGGAGTTCGACACCGCCAAGATCCGCTACCACAAGGTGATCGTGCTGGCCGACGCCGACGTCGACGGCAGCCACATCCGCACCCTGCTCCTCACCTTCTTCTTCCGGCAGATGCGGCCGCTGGTCGAAGGGGGCTTCGTCTACGTCGCCCAACCGCCCCTGTACTCCACGCTGGTCGGCAAGGAGAAGGTCTATCTGAAGGACGACGCGGCCAAGGATGCGTTCCTCGCCGCCCGCCCCGACCACCGGCAGGACTTCCAGCGGCTGAAGGGCTTGGGCGAGATGGACTTCAGCGAGCTGCGCGACACCACCATCGACCCGGCCAAGCGCTCCCTGCTCCAGATCAGCGTGGAGCAGGCGGCCCTGGCCGACGACGTGTGCTCGGTGCTCATGGGCGACGACGTCGAGCTGCGTCGGCACTTCATCCAGACGAACGCGAAGGACGTCCGCTTCCTCGACATCTGAGATGAGCGGACCCATCCATTGACCAGGGGCGAAAGGGCGTCATGAGCAGCAGCGACAGGCCAAGGGGCGCAGCGGCCGACGCGTCCGGCAACGGCTCGGGCGCTGACACCGCGGTGCTCGGCTTCATCGAGCCGATCGAGATCCAAGAGGAGATGGAGCGTTCCTTCCTCGAGTACTCGATGTCGGTCATCGTCTCCCGGGCGCTCCCAGATGTGCGGGACGGGCTGAAGCCGGTCCACCGCCGGATCCTCTACTCGATGTTCGACCAGAACCTCCGTCCGGACCGCCCCCATGTCAAATGCGCGGCGGTGGTGGGGGAGGTCATGGGGACGTACCACCCCCACGGCGACAGCGCGATCTACGACGCGTTGGTCCGCATGGTCCAGGAGTTCTCGATGCGCCACCCCCTGGTGGACGGGCACGGGAGCTTTGGTGGGCCAGGTCCCGACGAGGGTCCGGCGGCAATGCGCTACACCGAGTGCCGCCTCCAATCCCTGACCCTGGACCTGATGGCCGGCATCGACGAGGAGACCGTCGACTTCGTGCCGAACTACTCGAACAGCGCCGAGGAGCCCACCGTGCTCCCCGCCCGGTTTCCCAACCTGCTCGTGAACGGCTCCCAAGGCATCGCCGTCGGCATGGCAACGAACATCCCTCCCCACAACCTCGGTGAGGTGGTGGACGCCACCATCCACCTCCTCGAGCACCCCGACGCCTCTTCCGACGACCTCATGGCGTTCGTGAAGGGGCCGGACTTCCCGACCGGGGCCCAGATCCTCGGACGCCAGGGGATCCTCGACGCCTACCGGACCGGCCGGGGATCGATCAAGATGCGCGCCGTCGCCGAGATCGACGAGGGCCGTGACGCCACCCGGATCGTCGTCACCGAGCTGCCGTACCAGACCTCGGTCGGGGTGATCGCCCAGAAGATCGACGACCTGGTCAAGTCGGGCGAGCTGGACGGGATCGCCGAGGTGCTGGACTCCTCGGCCGGCAAGCAGACCCGGCTCGTGGTCCGTCTGAAGCGCGACGCCAACGCCAATGTCGTGCTGAACAAGCTCTACAAGCACACCCCGCTCCAGACGAGCTTCGGGGTGAACGCTCTCGCGCTGGTGGACGGTGTGCCGCGGACCCTCAACCTGGCCCAGCTCCTCGGGCACTACGTCGCCCACCAGGTCGAGGTGGTCACCCGGCGCAGCGAGTACCGGCTCCGCAAGGCCCGGGCCCGGGCGCACATCGTCGAAGGCCTGCTCCGGGCCATCGACATGCTCGATGCCGTCATCGCCGCCATCCGCGCCTCTGACGACCGGGCAGCCGCGCGCGCCGCTCTCATGGGCGAGCCCTTCTCGTTCAGCGAGGAGCAGGCGAACCACATCTTGGACATGACCCTCGGGCGGCTCACCCGCTTGGGACGCAGCGAGCTCGAAGACGAGATGACCCAGCTGCGCGCCACGATCGCCGAGCTGGAGGCGATCCTGGCCGACCCGGCTCGCCTGCGATCGGTGATCTCGACCGAGCTGACCCTGGTCCGCCAGACCTTCGCCAACGATCGGCGCTCGGTGATCACCCACGACCCCGGCGAGCTGGGCGTCGAGGACCTCGTCGACGACGAGGAGGTCGTGGTGACCATGACGGCGGCTGGCTACGTGAAGTCGGTAGCCGCCGACGCGTTCCGCACCCAAGGCCGCGGCGGGCGCGGCGTGCAGGGCGCGCGCCTGAAGGAAGAGGACCTGGTCACCCACGTTGTGCACACGACCACCCTCTCGTACCTCCTGCTGTTCTCCAACCGGGGACGCGTCTACCGGCTGCGGGGCCACGAGATCCCGATGAAAGAACGCACCGCGAAGGGCACGGCCCTGGTCAACCTCCTGCCGCTCGAGTCCGGCGAGACCGTCCAGGCCATCGTCGGGACCCGTGACTTCCCGACCGACCAGTACCTCGTGTTCGCTACCGCGCAGGGCCAGGTGAAGAAGACGCCGTTCAGCGAGTACGACAAGTCACGGCGAGAGGGCTTCATCGCCATCGCGTTGCGGCCTGGAGACGAGCTGGTGCGAGTGGTGGTCACCGCCGGTGCCGACGACCTCTTCGTCGTCACGCGGGCGGGGATGACGATCCGGTTCTCGGAGCACGATGTGCGGCCGATGGGGCGGAGCACGGCCGGGGTCAGAGGGATCCGGCTGCGCGCCGAGGACGCCGTCGTGTCGTTGGACGTGGCCCGCGACGACACCGATATCCTGCTCGTGACCGATGCCGGCTACGGCAAGAGGACGAAGCTGGAACGTTTCAATCGCCAGGCGCGCGGTGGTCAGGGAGTCCGGGGCATCCGGCTCACGGCAAAGCGCGGCAGGGTCGTGGCCGCGTTCATGGTGGCGTTCGACGACGAGATCCTCCTCGTCTCCACCGGTGGGGTAGTGATCCGTACCGCGGTGCGTGAGATCGCGTCCCAAGGACGCGACGCCACCGGTGTCCGGGTCATGAACCTCGACGAGGGTCAGTCTGTGGCGGCCGTCGCCCCGGTCTCGGGCTCCGAGTAGACCGCCGGGTGGACCGGCCGGCTCAGCTCGTGGCGGTCTGGAAGGTCATCGTGTACGGGGCGACCGCCGGATCGTACGTCCCGATGAGGGTGGACCCCACAGTGACGGCCGTCTGCGCGGCGACGGACCCGATCTCGACGGTGAGACTGCTGTCCACCGTGAAGGTCTTGGACTGCCCGGCGCTGAGCAGCCCGCTGAACAGCACGCCGGGCGTCGCCCCGGCGGTGGCCGGCCCGGTCACCTGCACCCACGAGTCGCTGCTGGCGACCGCGACTTTCACGACGAAGCTCGGCGCGCTGACATCGAGGGTGGCCGTGCTGGGTGACGTTTTGTCGACCGTCATCTTGGCCGCGGTCGTCTTGGGCTTGGTGTCGCGCGGAGCGGACGTGCTCGGCGACGCGGGCCGGGACGGCGACGTGGTCCCCCCACCCCCGGGCGTTGTCCTGGCGGTCGTGATGCCGATCGAGCTGAGCCACTTGGGCTCGTAGCGGTGGATGACAAGACCGGCCACGCCGGCCACGATGGCGAGGGCGACCAGCGCCACCCCCAGGCGCAGGGCGAGGGGGGAGCGGTCGGCCGGCCGGGGTCGAGGCTCTCTCGTCCGAGAGTCCGGGACGAAGGCGGCGCTCGGGACGGCATCGGTCACCCCGGTGTCGTGCATGCCGCCGACCGGCGGGCCCCACGCGGGCACCATTGCGGTGGCAGCGCCGGTGTCGGCGAGACCCGGGATCCCCGCAGTGGAGAAGCCAGTCGGGGGCGCGGCCTGGAAGGTGGCCGTCGCCGGGGCACCGGCGGGGACCTGGCCGGTGTGGAGGGCCACGATCTGGGGTTGGGGGGAGGGCGGCGCCGGCCAGTGGTCCACGAGGATCAGCACGTAGCGGTCGCCGGGCAGGCCCAGGTGGTCGGCGTAGTGGCGCAAGGTCCTCAGCACGGCAACGCGGTCCGCGACCGCCTCGTAGCGCCCGGCCTCGATGGCCTGGAGCTGGTGCAGGGGTAGACCGGTCCGAGCGCTCACGTCCTCCAGGCGGAGCCCCTGACGGGTCCGGACCCGTCGCAGCGAACGGGCGAGCTCGTCTGGGGTCGTGGGCATGGCACCGGGTCCGGCGCCACGGCCGGCGGTGTCGCGATGCAGGATCACCTCTCGCTTCCTCCCCTGATAGTGGCGCAATTGTACCTGGGAGGCACGGTGGCGCGCCCGGCGAGCCGGCAGCGCGCGGATCGACAGCCAGTCCACAGGATTGGCGGCGAGTATCTATGCGGGAGGCATGGTCATGGAACAGGCACCGAGAGTGCTCGTCGTCGACGACGAGCCGGCGATCACCGATCTCGTCTCCATGGCGCTGCGCTACGAGGGCTTCGCCGTGGAGATTGCCCGTAGCGGACGTGATGCGCTGCGTGCCGCGGCGCTGGTACGCCCGCACGTGATCGTGCTCGACGTCCTTCTCCCGGACCTCGACGGGTTCGAGGTCTTGCGCCGGCTTTCCGACGAGCGTCCCCGTCCCCCGGTCGTGTTCCTCAGCGCGCTCGACGGGCTCGACGACAAGCTGCGTGGCTTCACGCTGGGCGGTGACGACTACGTGACCAAGCCGTTCAGCGTCGAGGAGCTGGTCGTGCGGGTGCGAGCGATCCTGCGGCGCGTCCACGACATCCACGCCGAGACCGCAGTGCTGAGCTGCGGCGACCTGGTGCTGGACGAGGACCAGCACGAGGTGCGGCGAGCCGGCCACGTCGTCACGCTCACCCCGACGGAGTTCAAGCTCCTCCACTACCTCATGACGAACCGGGACCGAGTCGTCTCCAAGGCGCAGATCCTCGACCGGGTCTGGCGGTACGACTTCACCGGGGGCGGCAACGTGGTCGAGATCTTCGTCAGCTCGCTCCGCAAGAAGCTCGAAGCGTTCGGCCCCCGCCAGATCCATACCGTGCGCGGCGTGGGCTACCGGTTGCGGCCAGCGACGGAGCCCGAGCCCGGCATGCTGCAGCCGTGACGCTGCGGGCCCGGCTGCTGCTGGCGCTGGTGGGCGTCGTGGCAGTCGGCCTGGTGGTGTCCGACCTGGCCGTCTACACCCAGTTGCGCTCCTACCTGATTGCCCAATCGGACCCGCAGCTCCAGGCGGCCTCCTTCCCGGTGCAAGAAGCGGTGCTCTCGCGCAACGGCCTCACCACTCCTATCCCGTACGTCCCGCCGTCCCATCGATCTGCGGCCGGTGGGCGCCTGCCGGCGCACTCGCAGACCCCCGGCTCGGCCAAGGACCACGGTGGCCTGTTCCCGGCGGGGACCGTCGGCGAGCTCCTCGGTCCCGGCGAGCGGGTCCGGGGCAGTGTCGTGACGTTCTTCTACTCGGGCAAGGCCCCGGCGCCGCCGGTGCTGCCCCGCCCGCTCCCGGCAGCGAACGCCGGAGGGGTCGTCGTCTTTACCGCCCGCTCGGCCGGGCCGGCGCCGATCACGTACCGAGTCCTGGTCCGGCCGCTCCACCGGCCGGGCCTGTCGGTGGTGGTGGCCATCCCCCTCACGGGCGTCAACCAGACGCTCGGGCACCTGCTGGTCATCATGGTCCTGGTCACCGCGGCAGTCCTGCTCGGGCTCGGAGCCCTGTCGTGGTGGATCGTCCGCCGGGGGCTCCGCCCGCTCGAGGAGATGGCGTCGACGGCCGGGGCCATCGCCGGCGGGGATCTCGGACGCAGGGTGGTCGCGTCGGACCCACGGACCGAGGTGGGCCGCCTGGGATCGGCCCTCAACACGATGCTGAACGAGATCGAGACTGCGCTGGTGGCCCGCGCCGCGTCGGAAGAGCGCCTGCGGAGGTTCCTCGCCGATGCGTCGCACGAGCTGCGAACCCCGCTCACCTCCATACGCGGCTACGCAGAGATCTTCGACCTGGGCGCGCGCGATCGTCCCGAGGACCTGGCCACCGCCATGCATCAGATTCGCCACGAAGCGGACCGGATGAGCGTGCTGGTCGACGACCTGCTCCTGCTGGCCCGCCTCGATCGCGAGCGCCCGCTCCAGCTCGAAGCAGTCGACCTGGCCGCGCTGGCCGCCACCGCTGCCGCGGCCGCCACCGCCGCCGCGCCCGACCACCCGGTGGACGTGAGCTCGCCCGACAGCGCCTGGGTCGTGGCCGACCGCCACCGGGTTCGCCAGGTGATCGACAACCTCCTGGCCAACGCGCGGCGCCATTCGCCGCCGGGAGCCCCGATCGAGGTGCGGGTGGCAGTCGGGGAGCGCACAGCGGTGGTCGAGGTCGCAGACCATGGACCCGGGGTGCCGCCCGCCGACGCAGGGCGGATCTTCGAGCCGTTCTACCGGACCGACTCGTCACGCGCCCGTTCGACCGGCGGGGCGGGCCTCGGCCTGGCGATCGTCGCCGCCATCGTGAGCCAGCACGGCGGGACGGTGGGTGTCGGCTCGGCCAGCTCGGGTGGCGCACGCTTCTGGTTCCGCTTGCCCGCCGGCACCGATCTTCCCGACCCACCGGGCCGAACCGACCCACCGGGCCCAACCGACCCACCCGGACCCGTCCCACCCGGACCCGACCCTCCCGCGGCAAGCGACGCGGGCCCCAGCGGCTAGTCTCGACGAGACACCGGCGCTCCGTGCGGTGGCCGGGCCCTGCGCAACGGCCCCTCGTGAACCGAGTCAGGGTCGGAAGGCAGCAGCTCTCAGCGGGTCAGGACGTGTGCCGTAGTCAGCCTGGCCACCGCACCGGGCGCCGGCGTACCGCTGATGCTCGTCACCGGGAGCAGCGAACCACGACGCCGGTAGGCTGCCCGGTCATGGCCGACGATCCGCACTCCATGCTCTACACGCGGTTCCGGCCCGGGCGCTTCTCGGAGCTGCGAGGCCAGCCCCACGTGGTGCGGGCGTTGCAGAGCGCGGTCCAGAGCGGGCACGTCGCCCACGCGTACCTGTTCAGCGGGGAGAGGGGGACCGGCAAGACCTCCACGGCGCGCATCCTGGCCAAGGCCCTCAACTGCGCCGATCCGGTGGACGGAGAGCCTTGCGGGACCTGCCGCTCGTGCGAGGAGATCAGCGGCGGTCGGTCGGTGAACGTCTTCGAGCTCGACGCTGCCTCCAACAACGGCGTCGATGCCATCCGGGACCTCATCTCGCACGCTGCGCTGGCCACGCCCGGCCGGTGGAAGGTCTACATCATCGACGAGGTGCATGCCCTCTCCAACGCCGCTGCCGGCGCTCTCTTGAAGACGCTGGAAGAGCCTCCGGGCCACGTCATCTTCGTCCTGGCCACCACTGAGCCGCACAGGGTGCTCGCCACCATCAGGAGCCGGACCCAGCATCTCGAATTCCGGCTCCTGGGCGCCGAGACCCTGTCCGAGTTGGTGAGCGACGTGAACACTGCCGCCGGGCTGTCGCTCGACGAACGGACCTTGGCGCGGGTGGTCCACGAAGGCCGCGGCTCGGCCCGGGATGCGCTCTCGGCACTGGACCGCGCCGCCGCGTCGGGGACGCTCGACGAGGACGAGCCGGAGCTGGGGGAGGTGATCGACGCCCTGGCGGAGGAGGATCCCGGACGGGTCCTGGTGGCAGTCGGCGCTCTCCACGAGGCCGGCACCGGGCCCCAGCAGCTCGCGGCCGGGCTGGTGGACGAGCTGCGGCAGACCTTTCTCGTGGCGCTCGCGCCGGAGCTGGCCGGCGTCGGGGATGCCGAGCGGCCGCGGTTGGTTGCGCAGGCCGATCGGCTCGGTCTCTCCCTCCTCGTGCGGTGCATGGAGGTCTTGGGCCGGGCCATGGTGGACATGCGCGATGCGCCCGACCCCCGGGTCGTCCTCGAGGTGGCGCTGGTCCGCCTCGCCCGAGCCGATCTGGACGACTCGCCGGCCGCACTCCTCGAACGCCTGGCCCGCGTGGAACGGGCTGTGGCCGGCATGCCGGCCGGCCGCCCCGAGCAGCCCCACGCCCCCGCGTCCACGCCTGGCCATACCCGGGGTGCCCCGGGACTCGGTGCGCCGAAGGCAGGAACGCCCGCGTCCTCGAGCACGCCGGCCGCCGCGCCCGCGCAGGACATCGCACCCGCGGCCGAGGTCATCGCGCCCCCGCAGGACATCGCGCCCGCGGCCGAGGACATCGCGCCTGGCCCGGCGGGCGAGCTCGACCGGGACCACCTGGTGCAAGCCTGGGGCGACCACATCCTGCGAGCGCTGCCGGCCCGGGCCCGGGCGCTCTACACGGGCGGGCGGTACGTCTCGGTCACCGCCGAAACCGCCGTCTTCGCTCTCCCCAACGCTCCCCATCTCGAGCGTTGCGAGGAGGTGCGCGCAGTGGTCGAGCAGGCGCTGGCCGGCTACTTCGGTGCGCCGGTCCGCCTCGAGCTGGTGGTGGACGGCGCGGCGAGCGGGCGAAGTGCTCCGAGCTCGGGTGCCAGGGGACGTGGCGTGCGTGCTCCAGGGCCCGGCGAGGCTCCCGGCGGTCCGACAAGATCCAAGGATGCGCCGTCACGGGGGGTTCGCAGCGGGCCCGACCCGACCGGACCTCCTGGGGGACCCCGCGACGGCGTCGCCGGCGGACCTCCCGGCGGACCTCCCGGCGAGGCTCGGGGCGTCCGCCCGGACGACGAGGAGATCGACGACCCTGACGAGATGGGCCAAGGAGCGGCGCAAGACGTCGAATCGGTCGCCGAAGCTCGCCTGCTCGACGCGTTCCCCGGTGCCGAGGAGGTCTCCGGCTAGGTGTACACCGGGTCACTTCGCTCGCTCATCGACGAGCTGGGCCGGCTGCCGGGGATCGGACCGAAGTCGGCGCAGCGCATCGCCTTCTACATCCTCAAGGCACCGGCCGAGGACGCGTTGCGGCTCTCGGCTGCCATCGACGCGGTCAAGCAGCGCACGACGCTGTGCGAGCGATGCTTCAACGTGGCCGAAGGCGGGTCGCTGTGCACCTACTGTGCCGACGACCGGAGGGACGCCACGACGGTGTGCGTGGTCGAAGACCCTCGCGACATCGTGGCCGTGGAGCGCACGCGCCAGTTCCGCGGCCGCTACCACGTCCTCCAAGGCGCGCTCAACCCCTTGGAAGGCGTGGGGCCCGAGCAGCTCCGGGTCGGCGAGCTGGTGGAACGGATCGGCGCCGAAGGGATCACCGAGGTGATCTTGTGCACCAATCCGAACTTGGAGGGCGAGACGACGGCGATGTACGTCGCCCGGCTGGTCCAACCCCTCGGCGTGCGGGTGACCCGGCTCGCCAGCGGGCTGCCGGTCGGTGGCGACCTCGAGTACGCCGACGAGCTCACCCTCGGCCGGGCCCTCGAAGGCCGGCGGGACGTCGGGGACTGAACGCGCCGTGAGCGGAGCCGGCCGGGCCCTGTGGCTCGTGCGCCACGCCAAGACGGCGCCCGACCCCCCGGCCGGCGGAGCCGATCGGGACCGTCGCCTGGTGGCCCGGGGTCGCCAGGACGCCGACGCGCTGGGCCGCCGTCTCGGACCCCGAGGTGACCACCTCGGACTGCCGAGCGACGCAGGCGGGGGCTTGGGCCTGGTGCTGTGCTCCACGGCGGCCCGCGCTCTCGAGACGGCCGAGCGGCTGCTGGCGGCATGGCCGGAGGACGAGCGTCCGCCGCTGGTCCCCCGTCCGGACCTCTACGGGGCATCGCCCGACCAGGTGCTCGACGTCGTGCGGGGCATGCCAGACGAGACCGCGTCGGTGATGGTCGTCGGCCACAACCCGACCATGATGGCCCTGGCCGCACTCCTGGCGACCGGCGGAGCCGATTCGCCGTTCCCGACCGCCGGCGTGGCCGTCTACCGGTTCGGGCTCGATCGATGGGAGGATGTGGGCCAGGGCACTGCGAGCGAGCTGGGGCGGTTCGCGCCCCCGTACTGAATCTCCGCAGGACCGAGAGCCCCGCCCGGTGGTGCGCCGGCGGACGGGGACGCCAGAAGACCGACGACACGACGGGCGCACACGCCGAGGTGGTGCACATGTGGAGGCAGATCGCTGCGCTGGCCGGAGGCGGGGCCATCGGGCTCGCCGCCTCCGCGTTCGCCGTCATGTTGCTGCGGCGGGCTTTGCCCCGCTCCGGGGCGATCGCCGAGCGGTCGCTCCTCACCCGCCTCAAAGGACCGCTGGCGATCATCGTGGGCCTGGTGGGCGTCGCCGTCGGCGCGGCGGTCGAGCCGGTGAGAGGCCGTCCGGGAGCCGCCGTGTCCCATGTGCTGCTCATCCTGGTGGTTGCCGCCGTCGCCTGGCTGCTCTTTCGCGGGACCTACGTCTTCGAGGACGTGGTGCTGGCCCGGCTGCGGATCGACGTGGCCGACAACCTCCGGGCTCGGCGGGTCCAGACCCAGATCCAGGTGTTCCGCCGCCTGAGCGGTGCCGTGATCGTCGTGGTGGGCGCGGCGATCGTGCTGCTCAGCTTCGGGGCGGTGCGTGTCGCCGGGGCCAGCCTGCTGGCCTCGGCCGGCGTGGTGGGCGTGGTGATCGGCCTGGCGGCGAAGCCGGTCACCACCAATTTCCTCGCCGGGATCCAGATCGCCATCTCCCAGCCGATCCGTGTGGACGACGTGGTGGTGGTCGAAGGCCACTGGGGCCGGGTCGAGGAGATCAACCTGACCTACGTGGTGGTCCGCATCTGGGACCGCCGATGCCTGGTCCTGCCCATCTCGTACCTCATCACGAATCCGTTCGAGAACTGGACCCGGACCAGTGCCGACCTCCTCGAGTACGTCCACATCGACGTGGACCACTCGGCACCGGTCGAGGAGCTCCGGGCCTATCTGCTCGAGGTGCTGCGCGCTTCGCCGGAGTGGGACGGCGCGGTCTGGAGCCTCCAGGTGACCGGCACCGGGCCGTCGTGCATGCAGCTCCGAGCCGTCATGAGCGCGCGCGACAGCTCGGCGGGGTGGATCCTGCAGTGCGACGTGCGTGAGAAGCTGGTGGCCTATCTTCGGGACCATCACCCCGGAGCACTCCCGGGCGTGAGGACCAGCCCCGGAGCTGCGGCATCCGGGGCACCCGGGCCGGCGGCAGCCGGCACCGGTCCGACCGGTGCCGGTCCGACCGGCGCCGATCGCGAGGTGCGGTCAGGCCAGTGAGCGCAGCAGGGCCCCGTCCCCCTGGCCGCCGCCACCGCACAGGGCGACCGCCGCCATCCCACCGCCGCGCCGGCGGAGCTCGGTGAGCGCGGTGAGCGCGAGGCGGGTGCCGGACATCCCGACCGGGTGCCCCAAGGCGATGGCCCCGCCGTTCACGTTGAGGAGGTCCTCGGGGACGGACAGCTCGTCTGCCGACGCCAGGCCCACGGCGGCGAACGCCTCGTTGATCTCGAACAGGTCCACGTCGGCGACCGACTTGCCCGCTCGCTCCAGCGCCCGGGCGATCGCCCGGCTCGGCTGGGTCAGCAGCGACGTGTCGGGTCCCGCCACCTGCCCGTAGCTCACCAGCTCGCCCAGAGGAGCGACCCCGGCGGACTCGGCGCGGGCACGCGACATCACCACGAGGGCCGCGCCCCCGTCGGAGATCTGCGACGCGTTCCCCGCGGTGATGGTGCCCTCCTTGTCGAACGCCGGCTTGAGCGAGGCCAGCGACTCGGCGGTGGTGCCGGGCCGGACCCCCTCGTCGGTGTCGAAGACGAGGGGGTCGCCCTTGCGCTGGGGGATGGTGACCGGGACGATCTCGTCTGCCAGGCGACCCTCTTTGGCCGCGGTGGCGGCTTTGTCATGGGAGGCGGCCGAGAACGCATCCTGGCGTTCACGACTGATGCCGGCCTGGCGGCTGAAGCGCTCGGTGGCGAGCCCCATGGCGCATTCGTCGAACGCGCAGGTGAGCCCGTCGAACATCATCGAGTCCACGAGCGTGCCGTCCCCCAGCCGGTACCCGGCCCGGGCGCCTGCCAGGAGGTGCGGGGCACGGGTCATCGACTCCATGCCCCCCGCCACCACGACGTCGGCGTCGCCGGCCTGGATCATCTGGTCGGCCAGGTAGAGCGCATTGAGGCCCGAGAGGCAGACCTTGTTCACCGTGGTCGCCGGCACCGACATGGGGATACCGGCCTTCGCCGCCGCCTGCCGGGCAGTGATCTGGCCCTGACCGGCCTGGATCACGTGGCCCATGAACACGTAGTCGACCTCGTCCGGCCGCACGCCGGCCCGCTCCAGGGCGGCGGCGATGGCAAACCCCCCGAGGTCCATGGCCGAGAACCCGGCGAGGGCTCCCGAGAGCTTGCCGATGGGCGTCCTGGCCCCTGCGACGATCACCGATCCGGGCATGCCTGACCTCCACGTTCACGTTCGGGCCCGGGGCGCAGCAGGCCCCGGGCGGGCCGCCGACGCCGGCCCCCGCGTCGATGCAAGGGCCTCCGCCGGGGTCACCGGCCACTGGGTTCTCCGGACGGCGGTTACCGACCGGTACCTCATACTACGGCGTCCACTATCCTCGGCGCCCATGAACGAGATACTCGAAGCCGTCGTGGCCGGGGCCGGGGGTGCCGAACTGGCCTCCCTGCCGCTCCCGGCAACCTACAGGGCCGCGTTCGTGAGCCGTGACGAGATCGGGATGTTCGACGGGGTGCCCTCCATCGACAAGGACCCGCGCAAGTCGCTCCATGTGGGCGACGTCGAGCTGCCCGAGCTGGCCCCCGACGAGGCGTACGTCGCGGTCATGGCCTCGTCGATCAATTTCAACACGGTGTGGACGTCGATCTTCGAGCCGCTGCCGACGTTCGGGTTCCTCGACCGGCTCGGGCGCGAGGGGGTCTGGGGCGCCCGCCATGCGCTGGACTACCACGTCGTGGGCTCCGACGCCTCGGGAGTGGTGCTGCGCACCGGGTCGCTGGTGCGCAACTGGAAGCCCGGTGACAAGGTCACGATCCACTGCAACTACGTCGACGACCAGGACCCCACCGCCCACGACGACTCGATGCTGGCGGCGAACCAGCGCATCTGGGGCTTCGAGACGAACTTCGGGGGCCTGGCCGACATCACGGTGGTCAAGGCCAACCAGCTCATGCCCAAACCGGCCCACTTGAGCTGGGAGGAGGCGGCGGTGAACGCGCTGTGCAACTCGACGGCGTACCGGATGCTCGTCTCGCACAACGGTGCGCCGGTGACCCAGGGCGACCGGGTGCTGGTGTGGGGAGCGAGCGGCGGGCTCGGCAGCTTCGCCGTTCAGTACGTGCTCAACGCCGGGGGGACGCCGGTGGGCGTGGTCTCGTCTCCCGAGAAGGTCGAGCTGCTGCACGACCTCGGTGTCGAGGCGGTGATCGACCGCCGGGCTGCCGCGTACCGCTTCTGGAAGGACGAGCACACCCAGGACGAGACGGAGTGGCGCCGGTTCGGCAAGGACGTGAGGGCACTGGTGGGCGAGGATCCGGACATCGTCTTTGAGCACCCGGGTCGCCAGACGATGGGAGCCTCGGTGTTCGCCTGCAAACGGGCCGGGACCATCGTCACGTGTGCGGCTACCTCGGGCTACATGATCGAGTACGACAACCGGCATCTGTGGATGCGCCTCAAGACCATCAAAGGCTCGCACTTCGCCAACTACCGCGAGGCGTGGGACGCCAACCGTCTGGTGTGCGAGGGGAAGATCATCCCCCCGCTCTCGGCGGTGTTCCCGCTCGAGCACGTCGGGGAGGCGGCGGCGCAGGTCCATCACAACCTCCACGAGGGCAAGATCGGTGTGCTGTGCCTCGCCCCGTCTGAAGGACTGGGCATCGACGATCCCGAGATGCGCCAACGCGTCGGCGAGGACCGGCTGACGCTGTTCCGGCGGCACGAGGCATGAGCGGCGCGGCAGGGGCAGGGGCCGGGACTGCGGCTGCGGCCGGGGCTGGGGCTGGGGCCGGGACTGCGGCCGGAGCTGGGGCAGGCGACGGACGCGGGCAGGACACGGGCGGCCTGCTGACCGAGATCGACCACGTCGCCATCGCCGTCTCGGACCTCGACGCCGCGGCCGCCTGGTACGCCGAGAACCTGGGGGCGAGCGTTGCCCACCGAGAGGTCGTCGAGTCCGACGGCGTCGAAGAGGCCCTCCTCAAGGTGGCCGACTCCTACATCCAGCTCCTCACGCCGATCCGGGAGGACTCCCCGGTGGCGAAGTTCTTGGCAGCCAAAGGTGAAGGTCTCCACCACGTGGGGTACCGCGTTACCGACTGCGCTCAAGCGCTCGCGTCGATCGTCGATCACGGAGGCCGGGCCATCGACGCCGCCCCGCGGCCAGGCTCGCGAGGGACCACGGTGGCTTTCGTGCACCCCAAGACCGCGTTCGGGACCCTCATCGAGCTCGTCCAGGAGTAGGAGGCGGCGTGAGTGGCGCCATCCCGTGTGCACCGCGTGCGTCGCCGTACTGCCGCGCCGCCGCACCCCCCCGCCGCCGTACTGCCGCGCCGCCGCACCCCCCCGCCGCCGCACCCCAGTGCCGCGTGCGTGGTTCGGGCTTCTCGCCGGTGGTATCTTGCAGGCTTTGCAGCGTTTTCCCGTTTTGAAGTTTCGGCGAACGTCATGGCCGCTTCGCCCAGGCCACTGGACACCTTCGCCCCGGCCACTGGACACCGTGAGGAGACGATGAATACGACCGCCCGAGCGACGACAGCCACCGATCGGCCCAAAGCCGCCACACTTCCCCCCGCCCTCCCCGGCAGGCACTCGGCCCGGACGTGGCGAGGCGTGGGTGCGCTGCTCGCGACGACTGCATTCTCCCTGGCCCTGGCCGCCTGCGGCTCGTCGAGCCCTTCGGGCCCCACCGCGGCCACCGGATCGACGACGCCGTCCTCTGCCACGCACAACTCGACACCCGCCCCGACACCGCACTCGACCTCGGTGCCCGGCGCGTCAGCCCTGCCGACCAAGGCGAAGCTCGGCTCGCTCACCAACTACACCTTCAACTTCACAGACAACGGTTCGCTCGCCATGCATGGCGAGGTGTACTCGCAGACGGACTACCAGACGACACAGCCCAACGTTCAGCTCCACACCGCGACAGCCACCTATTCGAAGCTGGGCACAACCTGGTACGAGACAGTACAGCCGGCGAACGTCCAGCACTACTCGACAAGTCCGTACCCGGAAGCGGTCAAGGGGTTCCTCGGGTACTTGAAGGTGGCCGGGGCGACGGTGACAAAGGGCGCGTCGTGCAGCGAAGCCGGACAGGCCGGCACCACGTTCACCATCGAGTCCAAAGAGCTGAACTCCAAGGTGCTGAACGAGCTGGCCAACGCGTGCATCTCCAACAGCAGCGGCGCGCTGCTCTCGTACGCGCTCGGGGCCCAAGGTTCGGGAGTGGGCACCTCGAACCACCACGTCACCTACTCGTTCACGATCGACTCGATCGGCGGCGTTGCCAAGATCCCGGTGCCGACGAACGTGAAGAAGGACACAACAACATCACCGACCGGTTGAGATCGCGACCGGGGTCGCGATCGCGGGCCCCGGTTCCGGTCCTGTTTGCGCGGCGCCAGGACGCCCCGCTGCGCGACGCTCAGCCGCCTTGGACGGAGACCACCGTGCCGGGGTTGCCAATTGCGGTCCAGACCGCCGCTCCGGCGACGACCATCTGGCGAGGCGTGCCTCCAAGGTGCGCCACGGGCCCCACGCCGCCGCTGCCTGCCCCTGCTCCCACGGCGCGCACGTCGTCGGCTTGCCCGTCGGCCACCCAGGCGGTCGCTCCCTCGGTCCCGGGCATCGGCGCCACGGCTACGGGGTCCGGTCCGGTCCGGTAGGTGCCCACGACACGTCCGGTCGCCGGGTCGATCTCGGTCACCGTTCCGGCGCCGGCGTCGGCGACCCACACGGCCCGCGGCCCTGCGGCCACCCCGAGGGGACTCCGACCCACGACGATGGTGCGCCAGTGCAAGCGGCCGCCGGCCGGACGTGGGCTCACCTCGGCGACCGTGTCCGTGCTGCCCGTCACCCAGACGCTGCTACCTCCGGCGGCGATCCGCACGGCGCCGGACGCGATGTGCGAAGTCGCCACGATACGGCCGTCGTAGGGGTCGATCGCCGTCACGTCACCGGCGAGGACGCTGGCCACCCAGAGCAGCCCGCCGTCCCACGCCATCCCGACAGGTCCGGACGGGACTGGCAGCGTGCGGACGAGACGGAGATGATCCGGGGCGATCTCCTCGACCGTGTTGGTGAGCATGCTCGCCACCCAGACATGGCCGGCCGCCGTCACGACGTCGACGGGGCGCCCGGGCACCGAGAGGCTCGGGCCGAGCCTGCGGCCGGTGGACGGGTCGAAGCGCACCAGCGTGTCGGTGCGATCGTCGGTGAGCCAGCCCGACCCCTCGCCTACGGCGACCGAGGAGACCGCCGGTTGGTGGGTGAGCACGGTGAGAGTGGCCGGAGACGGTGCAGCGGGGGCGAGCTCCTGGGTGAGCACCAACGCGAGGACTGCGAGGAGAATGAGGAGGGCTGCGCCCGCCCCGGCCGCGCGACGGGCACGACGGGCCAGTCGAGTGCGATGGCGTCGCCGTGATGCCTCGAGGCGGTGCCGCTCGGTGGAGAGGCGCTGTCGGGAGCGGCGTTCGGCGGTGCGTGAGGGAGCGTGGCTGGGCGAGCGCTCGCGCGTGCTCGTGGGCGCGGTCATGCCGGCACTGTGGTCGTCTCGCCGGCCGGCGCCGCGAGGGTCCCGGAGAGCCGGCGACTGAGCAGCCAGGCACCGCGCGCGAGGAGTCCCGACCACCACGATGCTGCCCGTTCGTAGAAGGCCGGCATCAGGCCGTCGGGGTTCGCCCCGAGGGTGACCCCGGCCAGACCGGTGCCGAGCAGCGAGACGCTCCCGACTTGCGGGAGCGCTGACTGCAGGACCGGGCCGAGCCCGAGAACGATCCCTCCGAAGAGCGCGCCGCTGCACGTCGCCACGCCCCCCACCACGCACAACAAGAGGATGGGAAGGCTCTGGAGCATCTCGAACTGGGTGGCGCCGGCCACCGACTCCATGCCGCCGTAGAGGGCCCCCGCGAACCCGGCCATCGCAGCGGAGAGGGAGAAGACGACGAGCTTGGTCAGCGTGAGGTTCAGACCGAGGGTGGCGCACGCGGCCTCGCTGTCTTTCATCGCCGAGAGGACCCGGCCGAACGGCCCCCGGCGCAGGGCCAGGATCGCCACCGACAGAACGGCGAAGACGACGGCCAGAAAGACGACGAACGATCGCTGCCCGACGAAGTGAAGGCCGAAGATGCTCGGCCTAGGGATCGGCACCGACCCGTTGAAGGTGAACGCCGTCGAGGTCGGGAAGAACATGTCGTCCATCGCGGCCGCGAACGCCATGGTGGCCAGCGCGAGGTACAGGCCTTTCAGTCGGAGTGCCGGGAGCGCCACAAGCGCGCCGACCGCACCCGCCAGCCCGGCGGCTGCCAGCAGGCCCAGGGGAGACCCGCCTCCCCCGGCGCGAGCCATGGCGAATGCGCCGAGCCCGGCGAAGGTCATCTGGCACAAGGAGACCTGGCCGCCCCATCCCGACAGTGGCACCAGCGAGAGCATGATGAGCCCGAGCGCCAGACCGGTGCCCAAGTCCACGGTGTCGCCGGTGCCGAGGAACGAGGTGGCCAGCGCGACGGCCACGACGAGGAAGACCGCGCCCTGGAGCGAGCGGACGAGCGATGCCGTGGGCCGGACGACTCGCTTGACCTGGAAGATCGCACCGCGGATGGTGTCCTGCGGGAGCACCAAGAGGGTGACGAAGAGCAGGATCGAAGGGATGGCGAGGCGCATGCCTTGGAGGGGGACCGAGTCCCAGATGCCGGTGCTGGGCATGTAGCCCACGGCGTAGGACTGGAGGAGCCCGATCAACAGGGCGCCGGCAAAGGTGAGCGGAAGGTTCCTCAGCCGACCGATCATCGCGGCGGCGTAGGCATCGACGACGAGCAAGGTGAGCGGCAGGACCGAGAGCTGGAGCTCAGGGGCGATGAGGATGCCGGCGATCGAGGCCAGCATCGCTCCCAATGCCCAGCTGAGCGTGCCGATCCGGGCCGGTCGCGCGCCGTTGAGCCCGGCCAGGCCCCGGTTGTCCACCACCGCCCGCATGGTGACGCCGGTCCGGGTGCGGTACAAGAACAGGCGCAGACCGGCGGCGATTCCCAGTGCCGCGCCGACGGTGATGACGTCCTCCCAGGTGACGAACACCCCGGCGAGCTGAAACCCTGAGTGACCGAAGAAGGGGAGCAGCACCCGTGCTTCGGGAGGCCAGACCGTATCGACCAACCCGATCAGCCCGACCATGAGCCCGATGGTCACGACGAGCGTGGTCGCCACCGACGCGTCGGCGACGCGTCGGATGAGGAAGCGTTCGACCGCGGCACCGAACAGTGGCGCGATGACGAGCACGGTGACGACAAGGGACAAGAGCGTGGGCCAGTGCCAAGCCATCTCGAACTGCCAGAAGACGAACGCCATCAGCATTCCGACCGCGCCGTGGGCGATGTTGAAGATGCCCGAGGTCGAGTACGTCACCACGAGGCCACTGGCGGCGACGGCGTAGGCCGCTCCGGTGACGACTCCTACGATGGTGAAGGCGAACAGTTCGTGCACGAGCCCTCCGTCGCTCTCGAGTTCGCGGGTGGCTCAGTACTGGTAGAGCCCGCCGCTGCAGTCATAGGTGTTCGGCGTCGACGGGTACAGCCGCTGGAAGCTGCTGCCCTCGATGTGGAAGTAGTCGAAGCACTTGCTCGGTATCTTTGTGCCGAAGTTCTCCGGAGGCTGGAGGCCGTCGCCGGTCCATGTGTGGATCTTCGCCAGTTGCGCGAGCAACGCGGCCCGGGTGAGATGCGGACCGACGGCTTTTGCCGCCTGGAGGAACGCCAGCCCAGCCGACCAGGCGAAGATCCCGAAGATGTCGTGCTTGGCCCCTGGGGCCACCCGGTTGAGCCAGGAGAGGTACGTCTGCATCTCGGGGATGCTGCCCGCCTCCTCGTAGGCGGCAGTGGCCATCAGGACCAGGTCGCCGTTGGACTCGCCTTGGGTCTGCTCGATGAACTGGGGTGTGTACTCCTCGGAGAACCAGTCCACCACCTGGGGCTGGAAGTTCTGCTGCTGCATGGCTTCGAGCAGGCGAGCTGCCGAGCTCATTGTGGAGTACTCGGTCACGTACTGGACGCCCTTCTGCTGCATCTGGAGCACGTAGGGCGCGTAGTTCGGTTCGGTGGGGGTGACCGATGCTGTGTAGATGTAGTCAAAGCCGACCGATTTGTAAGCCGCCATCTCGTGCTGGGCCTGCTCTTCGGTGGCCGGGACATTCAGGTAGATCATGGCGGCGTGGGTGACCGCGTTGGGGTACTTGGACTTGAGGTACTCAGCCGCGCCGAGTGGCCAGTAGTGGGCGTTGCCGGGGCTCGCCGCGTAGATGTCCGCCGTCTCGCCCGCCTGGGTGGTGGAGTTCTCGGCCGCGACGTCGGGGATACCGCACTGGCTGACCGCCTGGGCACTTCCTGTGTCGAAGCCCGACGCGTTGCCGACCATCGCGAACGCGTTCGTGCATGCCTGCTCCGCGTCGGCATAGTTCTGTCCCGAAGTGTTCTGGTCGTCGAAGGGTTCGACTTTCAGCGTGCGGCCGTAGATGCCTCCCTGACTGTTCACGTAGGCGGCGAACGCCTCGGTAGCCTGCTGCGCGCTCTGGGTGAGCCCTGGCGCCACACCGCTGATGCTGGCGATGTTGGCGATGGTGATCTGGGTGCCGGTGACGCCGACTGTGGTCGCGCCGCCGTTGCCGCCTGCGGGCGCTGGCGCGCCTCCTCCCGAGCCGGTACCCGAAGGCTGGGCGCCGGCCGAGGTGGTCCGTGCGTTCGACACCTTCCCACCCGCGGCGCCGGCGACGCTCTTGCTGCCGACCGTCGCCGCCCCGTTGTTCGTGCTTGCCGCGCCTGGCGAGCTCGATGCTCCTCCCGCTGTGGTCGCCGCCCCATAGGCACTTGTACCGGCGGCTGCGCCAGCCGATCCGACGGCTCCCGTCCCGCTCGCCGCGCCTACCGCACCTGGGGCGCCCTCGGCCAACGGGATCTGGTTGGCGGCCAAGCGTGAGCCGCACGCCGACAAAAGGAGGGCCATCGCCGCCACCGCCACGACGGCAGAGCGACGGTGGGCAAGGCCCCGGCGACCGCGGAAAGCGTTCATCGGACCATCGCTTCGGGCAGTGGAGCCGGCTGAGGCGCTGATTGTGGAGCCGGCTGGGGCCGTTCGGTGGGCGCCGGCGGCGAGAGGACCGGCGGGAAGGCTGCAGCTGACCGGGTGGCGCGCTCGAGGCGTTCGATCGCGGCCACGAGGGTCTCGGTGTCGCGGCGGTGCTCTTGGACTTGGCGGAGCGACCAGCTCGCGGCGTAGGCCGCAGCACCGGCGACGACCAGCGCCACGCCGAGGAGCCCGCCGGAGATGAGGTAGGGCACCTCCTCGAAGAGGTACGGGCTGTGGGCCGCGCCGTACCAGCCCAGCACGACGGCTGCGATCCCGAACCCGATGACGAGAACGCCCGAGGTGTTCAGGATCTTCTGGACGTCGCGCGCGCCTGCCCGGCGCGGACGGGAGCGGTCCACTCCGGCAGCCAGGCGGGCCAGACGCTGGCGGATCGCCGTTCGTGGGACGTCTGGCGTGCCGCGGTCGGTCGAGCCCGCACCCAGCCCGACCCCATTCGATACGCCCCCGCCAGGGATGGCCGCACTGGGCTCACCCCCGCTGGGCACGTTGCCGGGAAGCCGGAGGAGCGCGTCGAGGCCCGAGGAGCCCGCGGCCATCCTGACCGTCCCTGCCTGTGTCGTGTCGAGCTGGCTCCCCGGCCCCCGGCCGGCTGGAGTCTTACGAAAGCGCATCTGACCACACCTCCTCGGTGGCGATCTGGGTGGCATCGGGTGGGTTCCCGCCCGCACCACCGCCCGCACCACCGCCCGCACCACCACCCGCACCACCGCCCGCACCACCGCCCGCGCCACCGCCTGCACCACCGCCCAGCTCGCTCGCGGCGTTGGCCCGCATGGCGGTGAAGGCGAGCCCACCGGCTGCCAGGAGGCCGAGGATGACGAGGCCGGCGCCGATCCCGCGGAATGCCAGAGGCACGCTTGACGCGGTGTCCGTGGCCGGTACGGGGTGAGTGCCCCCGGAGCCCGTTCCGCTGCGCGACGGGTTCGCCGTCCCAGTGGTGGCGGCCGGCGCATCTGTGGCGCCTGTGCTCCCGGTCGATCCGGTGCTCGCTGTCGAGGTGGTGGGGGAGGGTGTCCCGCCACCGACCGATGTGCTGGGCGGGACCGCTGCCAGGTCCGTCTGGGCTCCCCCCTGTCCGGTGGACGATCCCGTCGCTGTACCGGCGTAGGCCGGTGACGCTGCGACTTGGACGTCGACAGTGGCCAGGTCCCACACGAGCACCTGCTTGTTGGGAACCGGGAGCGGTAGCTCGGCCGTGACGCTGTTTGGGAGGAGCTTGCTGTAGGCGTCGGCCTCAGCGTCCAACGTGCTCAGATCCACCGTGATCCGCAACCCGTCCAGGCGCCGGCTCGCCTGCGATCCGTGGACCGAGTCCGTTGGGCTGGTCACGGAGATCGTGATGCCGAGCTGGCCCAGCGCCTGTTGCAGTGCCGAGAGTCCTGTCGCCCCAGGCGACGACTGTCCGGCGGCGTGGATCCCCGAGCCTGTGATCGTCACAGGCTCGCCGCCGATGCTCGCCCCCTGGACCGTGGTCGAGCCGCTGAGCCGGGCAGCAGTGCCGTTCGATGTGGCCGTGGCCGAGGACGTCACCGAGCCGATGCTGATGAGACCGCCGAGGATCGAGACGCACGAGTCGGTGGCCGTCGCCGTCGCCGTCGCGACGCCTGTGGCCGTCTTGCTGGACGACGTCCCCGAGCTGGAACGGACATGGCCAAGCGCCGAGGTGGCCGCCAGGCTCGACGACCCGCCGGACCCCGACGACCCGCCGGACCCCGACGACCCTGCCAGCGTGCCGAGCACTGTCAGGTCGGGCAACGTCGGGCTGGCTGGCTGGGTGTTCGCGTATGTGGCGCATGCACTCGAGGTCGTCGAGGTCGTGTTGCCGAGCTGGGCCGTCGCGGTGCTCCCCCCGGCGCCCGAGGTCGCCTGCATGGTGACGCCGGGCTGATCGCGAGACGTGCTGGCCGGGGATTGGGGGTAGGTGGACTGGGCTTGGATCGGCCAGACCGGAGCCGCCGGCAGGGGCACCCCCGGGGCAAACGAGCCGAGCTCGGGCCCGGCGTTGGCGATGACCTGGCCCGGGTAGAGGCTCGACGCGGTCGCGCTGCCGGTCGGACCAAAGTTGTCGCTCGTTGTGGCGTAGCCCTCGTCGAGCTCGGCCGTGGGTGTCGCCGGGATCGGGGCGTTCGGCTGCTCGTAGCTCGCCGTCGAGGCCTCGGCGAGCGCGTTCACGGTGAACCCTCCGAGATCTGTCGCCGGTGCGGCTGCGCCGGCGATCGCCGTTCCCAGCGCCGGACCGAGACCCAGGCCCAGACCGAGAACGACGGCACCAATCACCGTGCCGACAGCCGTCAACGTACGGGGCTTGCTCATGCCGCCCTCCCTTCGTTCGGAGCGCCGCCCACCGGAGCGCCGCCCACCGGAGCGCCGCCCACCGGAGCACCGCCATCGTTCCGCCCAGCACCTCCCAGGTAGGCGTCGGCCAGATCGGACGGCAGGTCGTCCGGTTGTCCCGAGGCCACGATCCGTCCTTGGGCCATGAGCACCACCCGCGAGGCGACTCGCAGCGCTGCCCTGGCGAACTGCTCGGTGAGCAGCACCGCGACCCGTTCGGCGGCGATCTGGGCGACCAGTTCGTAGAGCTCGTCGACGATCAGCGGCGCCAGGCCCATCGAGATCTCGTCGAGCAGCAATGCCGCCGGTTCGGCGCTGAGCGCTCGTGCCATGGCCAGCATCTGCTGCTCGCCGCCGGACATCGTGCCGGCGACTTGGCGTCGCCGCTCGGCCAATCGAGGAAAGCGCGCGAACGCGCGTTCCTGGACCTCTCGTCGCGAGAGCCCGCTGTAGGTCATGACCGTGAGGTTCTCGGAGACTGAGAGGTTGGGGAAGATCCCTCGGCCCTCGGGGATGGTGCACAGTCCAGCTCGAGCAAGCGCGTCGGGGCGGATGCCGTTGGCATGTCGGCCGAGGACGTGGTAGCAGCCAGCCACTGGTGGGAGCTGGCCACTCGCGACCTTGAGCGTGGTGGACTTGCCGGCGCCGTTGGGTCCGAGGAGAGCCACGACCTCTCCAGGCCCGACTGCCAGGTCGATGCCGTGGAGCACTTCGATTCGCCCGTAGGCGGCGCGAACCCCACGAAGCTCGACGATCGGCGGCAGCGCACGCCGCTCAGACGAGGGCATCAGCCGTCTCCGATGGCGCGTCTTCGCTCCCCAGATACGCTGCCCGGACTCTCGGGTCGGCCCGTACCTGCTCGGGTGGCCCGCTGGCCAGGATCGCTCCGAAGTCGAGCACGTTGACCACTGAGCACACCCGCATGACCAGCTCCATGTCGTGCTCGACCAAGAGGATGGCCATGCCTGCCGATGCCAGCCGGCACAGCAGGTCGCCCAGCTCGTCGGACTCGTTCTCGTCCAAGCCCGAGGACGGCTCGTCGAGGAGGAGCAGCGAGGGACGAGTGGCGAGGGCTCTGCCGAGCTCGAGCAGGCGGGCCTGTCCGGTGGGGAGCGTCTCTGCCCTGCGTTCGGCGAGCGCGGATAGTCCGACGAGACCCAAGATGGCTTCGCTCGTCGCGACCGGGTCCGAGCGGTCGCGTGCCCACCGTCGCCGGACTTCGGCAGCCGCCAGGACGTTCTCTCGTACCGTGAGCGACCCGAAGACCTCGAGGCGCTGGAAGGTACGGGCGATCCCGAGCCGCGCCCGCCGGTGGGGGCGCAATCGGCCGAGGTCTCGGCCGTCGAAGACGATGCGGCCGGCATGGACGGGCTGCAGGCCGCACACGACGTTGAACATGGTGGTCTTGCCGGCGCCGTTGGGCCCGATGAGGCCGGTGACCTGGCCTCGCTCGACCTGGAGATGGGCGTCGTGCAGCGCGTGGATCCCGCCGAACCGCACGTCGACACCGATCGCCTCGAGCAGTGCCACTGGACCCTCCCCCTCTCACGGACCCCGTCGCCACTCCGGCCGCGAGGTCGTTGCCGTTCTCCTTTGGAACGGGTCAGGTGGCCGGACCTTTCGGTTCGATCGCACGGGCCGGGCGTATGCGGAGCCCGCCCAGGCCCGGATAGCCTCTCCGCGATGGAGCACTCCATGGAGCAACGACTCGCCGACCTCGAAGCTCGCAAGGAAGAGGCGCGACATGCCGGGAGCCCGTCTTCGATCGAGCGCCAGCACGTCAAAGGCAAGATGACCGCGCGCGAACGGCTGGACTATCTCCTCGACGACGGCTCCTTCCAGGAGCTGGACATGCTCGCTCGCCACCGGGCCCACGGCATGGGCTTGGAAGACCAGCGCCCGTACACCGACGGGGTGGTGACCGGTTTCGGCACGATCGACGGCCGCCGGGTGTGCGTGTTCTCGCAGGACTTCACGGTGTTCGGCGGAGCACTGGGTGAGGTATTCGCCGAGAAGATCCACAAGGTGATGGACCTGGCTGCGTCGATCGGGGTCCCGATGATCGGATTGAACGACGGCGCTGGTGCCCGCATCCAAGAGGGTGTCGTGTCCTTGCACTCCTACGGCGGGATCTTCCATCGCAACGTGACCGCGTCAGGGGTCATCCCCCAGATCAGCGTCATCATGGGGCCGTGCGCCGGGGGAGCGGTCTACTCGCCTGCCATGACCGATTTCATCTTCATGGTGCAAGGGACCTCGCACATGTTCATCACCGGTCCCGACGTGGTGAAGACCGTGACCGGCGAGGACGTCACGCTCGAAGAGCTGGGTGGGGCCATGAGCCACGCCACCAAGTCCGGGGTCGCGACGTTCGTGTCGCCCGACGAGAAGGCATGCCTCGACGACGTCCGCTACCTGCTCTCGTTCCTTCCCTCGAACAACCTGGAGGAGCCCCCACCCGTCGTCTCGGGAGACGATCCCGAGCGCGAGACCCCCGAGCTGATCGACCTCATGCCGTCCTCTCCCAACCAGCCCTACGACATGAAGAAGGTCATCACCGCAGTGGTGGACGACGGCGAGTTCATGGAGATCCATTCACACTGGGCCATGTCGATCACCTGCGGGTTCGCCCGTATCGGCGGGCGGGTGGTGGGGATCGTCGGGAACCAGCCCGCCGTGCTGGCCGGCGTCCTCGACATCGACTCCTCGGAGAAGGCAGCTCGCTTCGTGCGAACCTGCGACGCGTTCAACATCCCCTTGGTCACTTTCGTGGACGTGCCCGGCTTCATGCCCGGCACCGATCAGGAGTATGGCGGGATCATCCGCCACGGGGCGAAACTGCTCTATGCCTACTGCGAGGCGACGGTGCCGCGGATCCAAGTGATCACTCGAAAGGCCTATGGCGGCGCCTATGTGGTCATGAACTCCAAGTCCATCGGGGCCGATCTGGCCTACGCCTGGCCGTCGGCCGAGCTGGCGGTGATGGGACCCAACGGTGCGGTGGAGATCGTCTTCCGTCGAGAGCTCGCGGAGGCCGAGGACCGTGAAGCGCGCCGGGCCGAGCTGGTCGAGGAGTACACGGAGCGCTACGCCAACCCGTATATCGCCGCCGAGCGCGGGTACGTCGACGACGTCATCTCGCCGGCGGACACCCGTCGCGTGCTTGCCCGCTCGCTCGACGTGCTGGCCTCCAAGCAGGAGGAGCTCCCCCGGCGCAAGCACGGGAACGTACCCTTATGAGCGCACCGAGCGGGACCAACGCTCCCGACCCGCTGGTGGTGGCGATGGTCGCCGCGGCGCTGGACCAGGTGTGGCCCCGACCAGTGGCGTCGCCGCCCGACAAACCCGACGCGGCTCACCTGGCGTGGAGGTTCAGCGGGCGCTGGTGGAGCCGCCCGGCGCTGATCCGCCGGGCGCGACCGTGGACGGCATGACCCAGCAGTGACCGACGAGCCAGCCGTCGCCCCACCCGATTCGAGAGCCGACGACCCCATCTCGGTCACCAGGACCATCGCCGCTCCCCCTGGGAGGGTCTGGGGGTTGATCACCGACCTCACCCGCATGGGGGAGTGGTCACCTGAGAACACCGGGGGCCGGTGGCTGGGAGGTGCGAGCGGTCCGGCGCTCGGTGCGCGGTTCCGCGGGACCAATCACGCCGGGCGGCGGCGGTGGTCGACGTTGGTCACGGTGAGCACGTGGGAGCCGGTCGCAGAGTTCGGGTTCGACGTGACGGCCGCCGGGTTCGCGGTGGCGCGCTGGAGCTACAGCGTCGGGCCCACGGACGGGGGGTGCGTGGTGACCGAGACGTTCGTTGACCGTCGCGGGAAGCTGGTGCGCGCCTTCGGCAAGCTCTTGTCCGGTACGGCCGATCGGGGCGAGCACAACCGGATCGGGATGGAAGCGACGTTGGCGGCGCTGGCCGCCGCAACCGAAGGGTGACTGAGCACCAGAGGCCGGCGGGTCGATGATCGAAGTCGACCGAGCCCAGTTCGAGCAGTACGTGGCCGACGCCCTGGACTCACTCCCGCCCGAGCTGGCCGCGAAGATGGACAACGTCGCAGTCACGGTGGAGGACCACGCCGAAGGGCGCCCGCTCCTGGGTCTCTACCAGGGGGTCCCCCTGACTCGACGTTGGGGCTACGCCGGCGCCCTCCCCGACCGGATCACCATCTACCAGGCGCCGATCTGCGCCATGAGCGATACCGAGGAGGAGGTCGCCGAGCAGGTCCGACGGACGGTGGTCCACGAGGTGGGCCACCACTTCGGCATCGACGACCGGCGCCTGCGAGAGCTGGGCTGGTAGTCACATTCACACCGTGCGGCTCTGACTCCCCGACTCGTCGGGGAACGTGTACCCACGAAGGCCTCGCCATCACATCGACAATTCGAGCCCATTCGCAGTGGTTGGTCTGCTGCTAACGCCGACTTCGGCACCACTGGTTCGGCACAACCATGGTGCCTGGACGAGCGGAGCGTCTAGAGCGAGAGGCCAGGTGACCTGCGGTGAGGACTTCTGGCGGATGAGTGGGAATGATGGCCTGAACTGGCCCCACTTGGAGCCGTAGTGATGGCCTGAATTGGCCCCACCCCCGCAACCCCAGCCCCTACGTTCGAAGGTCGAGCAGACCACGAGCGAGGGAGAAGGAGATGACGAGGGTGAAGCAGTTCGAAAGTATCCGACGCGACCACCGCCTGGAGCAGTTGTCGATCCGGGAGCTGGCGAGAAGGCACAAGGTCCACCGGCGTGTGGTGCGCCAGGCGCTGGCCTCTGCCACCCCCCCCTGAGCGCAGGGGATCCGCCCCCAAGGCGGCTCCGGTCATGGGCCCCTACGAGGCCACCGTCCGGGCGTGGTTGATCGCCGACAAGGATGCGCCGAGAAAGCAGCGCCACACCGCCCGACGGGTGTGGATGCGCCTCGTTGTTGAAGAGGGTGCGACGGTTGCCGAGTCGACCGTGCGCGAGGCGGTGCGCCGGATCCGCGCCGAGATCGCCAATCGCCCGGCCGAGGCGATGGTGCCCCAGGTCCACGAGCTCGGCCACGAGGCCGAGATCGACTTCGGCGAACTGTGGGCGGTGATCGCCGGGGTCATGACGAAGCTCTGGCTGTTCTCGATGCGCCTGTCGGCGTCGGGACGGGCATGCCACAAGGTGTTTGCCACCCAGGCCCAAGAAGCGTTCTTCGACGGCCACGTCGACGCCTTCGACCGGCTTGGTGGGGTGCACTTGCGCATTCGCTACGACAATTTGAAGCCAGCGGTTGCCCGGGTCCTGCTCGGCCGTGACCGCATCGAGTCCGAGGCGTTCGTGCTCATGCGCAGTCACTTCGGGTTCGACCCTTTCTACTGTCGTCCGGGCATCGAGGGCGCGCACGAAAAGGGTGGCGTCGAAGGCGACATCGGGTGGTTTCGCCGCAACCACCTCGTCCCGGTTCCCGAAGCGGCGAGCGTCGCCGAGCTGAACGAGATGATCACCGCCTACGACCACCAAGACCTCACACGGGTGATCGAAGGACACCGGTCCACGATCGGCACCGAGTTCGCGCTTGAAGCAGCGACGCTCCAGGACCTGCCGGCCGAGCGCTTCGACGTGGCCAAGCACGCGACTGCTCGCGTCGACGCCAAGGCCCGGGTCTGTGTGCGTCAGTGCCGCTACTCGGTACCGGTTTCGCTCGTCGGCCGGCGCCTTGAGGTCGCGATCGGTGCGAGTGACATCGTCATCTCGAACAAGGGGAAGGTGGTGGCCACCCACGAGCGCCTGGTCGGGCGGGGATCCGAGTCCCTTTGCCTCGATCACTACTTGGAGGTGCTGGTGAGAAAGCCCGGTGCACTCGCCTCGTCGGTCCCCTTGGCCCAGGCGCGCTCGGCCGGGGTGTTCGGCCCCGTCCACGACGCCTACTGGGACGAGGCCCGCCGTCAGCTCGGCGACCGGCGGGGGACTGCAGCACTCATCGAGGCCTTGCTGCTCGCCCGCACGCTGCCCAAAGAAGCCGTGGTCACGGGCATGTCGGTGGCACTTGCACTCTGCACGGTGGCGCCCGAGGTCGTCGCCATCGAGGCCCGCCGGGCAGCCGGTGAGCACCTGGCCCAGGTGATCCCGATCGAGGCTCCCCCCTGTGACGAACGGCCCGCACCGGACCTCTCCGCCTACGACGGACTGCTCGGACACACCGAGGAGGGACGATGACCGTGCGCACCGAGGAGGCGGCTGAGGCCGCGATCGACGCGGCATGTCGGGAGCTCAAACTCCCGACTGTGCGCACCGAGGCATCGGCCATTGCCAACAGCGCGCTGGCCCAGGGACTCACCCACCGTGCCTATCTGGCCGACGTGCTGGCTGCCGAGATCGACGACCGTGCAGAACGGCGCAGAGGGCGTCGCGTCGCCGACGCCAAGTTCCCGCGGAGCAAGCGCCTGAGCGAGTTCGACTGCTCCTGCTCCACGGTGGCCCAGGCCACCGTGGCGGCGTTGGCAGCCGGAGCATTCATCGAACACGGCGACCCGGTCGTGTTCTTGGGCGACTCGGGTACGGGCAAGTCCCATCTGCTGATCGGCACCGGGATGGCGGCAGCCGAAGCGGGCAAGAGGGTCCGCTACACGACCACTGCAGCTCTGGTGAACGAGCTCGTCGAGGCCGCGGACGATCGGACCTTGTCGAGGGTCATCGCTCGCTACGGCCGGATCGACTTGCTCTGCTTGGACGAGCTCGGTTACCTGAGCCTCGACGTACGAGGTGCGGAGCTGTTGTTCCAGGTTCTGACCGAACGGGAGGAGAAGCGCTCGGTGGCCGCGGCCTCGAATGCACCGTTCAGTGAGTGGGGTCGCACGTTCAGCGACGCCCGGCTGGCCGGAGCGGTCGTCGACCGGCTCACGTTCCGTTCGCTCATCATCGAGACCGGGTCAAACTCCTACCGTCTCCACACGGCGACCAAGACCAAGCGGGCACGATCCACGCGCAGCAATGGTGTATCATGACCGATACACCAATGACGCCACTCGGACGCGACTACTACGAGCACCCGACCCTCAATGCCGACACTGCGAGAGTCCTCGACGAAGCGCTCGTCTTGCTCGGCACGATCCGCATCCCGAGCGGCTGGCTCGGTGACGGCGGAGCCGAGGTCCAGCTCTTGGTCAGCTTGATCGCTGAAGCCGAGCGTCGGCTCCCCGGTGCCGTGGCTCGTGCCCGGGATCAGGACTACTCGTGGGCCGAGATCGGCGACATGCTCGGGACCACTCGGGCGGCGGCCTGGCAGCGGTTTGCCCACCGGGCATCGGTCGCCCACAAGAGGACGGGGGAGCTCTTGGACAACCCGGACTGACTGATCGGCTCCTGCCCCGGTCACTTGCCGACGGGTCCCGAGGAGCACTACAAACGTGTCCGGGGGTGGGGCCAGAACTGGCCATCACGGTGGGGCCAATTCACCCCATCACTCCCAGATGAGCGGCTTCCCTTGAGAAGTTGTCGGGATCTGACTGGCGAATGACAAGAATGTGATTCGTCTGTCGTCAGGGTCAGACCGCCCTCGGTGACCGGCATACCTGCTCTGAACTGGGGGAATTGTGAATCAGCCGCTCGGGCGACCACCGTCGGAGGGTCCACCGATGGCGGCAGTTGACCTGAGAGACATGGCAAATAGCAGCCAGATCGAGACAACAAGGCTCGAGCGAGTGATTCACCTCGCCGACGGAGGTGAACCACCGCCGCTACGAGGCGCTGCGGGCGGTCTTCGTCGACGGGCTCACTGCCGAGGCGGCCGGCGCCCGGTTCGGCTACAGCCGCTGGTCGGTGGTGAACCTGGTCCGCGACTATCGCGCCGGCAAGCTGAAGCTGTTCGCGCCACCGGCCAAGCCCGGCCCGCCGCCCGGCGTTGCCCCCGCCAAGGACCGGGCCCGCGGCCGGGTGATCGAGCTCCGCCGCGCCGGACTGTCGGCCTACGAGATCTCGGTGCAGCTCGGGAACGAAGGGATGCCGCTCAACCGCACCAGCGTCGGAAAGATCCTCACCGAAGAAGGGTTCGGCCGCCTCCTTCGCCACCCTGCGCCAGAGGCGTCTCGCTCACCGGGCACCTTCGGGCGCGACACCCAGCTCTCCCGGACTTCGGTCATCGACTTCGCCACGTGGCCCGAGCACGTGCACACCAAGATGGCCGGGTTGCTGTTGTGCATCCCCGACCTGGTGAGCTTGGGCCTTCCAGACCTGGTCGGCCGAGCCGGGTACCCGAGCACGCGGGTTGTCCCCGCCAGCAGTTGGCTGCTCTCGCTGCTGGCGCTGAAGCTGATCGGCACCCGGCGGGTCTCCCACGTCGACGACCTCTTGCTGGTCGACCCGGCGGCCGCGCTGTTCGCCGGGCTCGCCACGCTGCCCAAGAAGACCGCGCTGACCGACTACTCCTATCGCACCAGCCACAACTCCCAGCTCGGCTTCCTGGCCGGGTTCGACGCGAAGATGATCGATGCGGGGCTGGCCACCGCGGACCAGGCGGTGTTCGACCTGGACTTCCATGCCGTGATGCACTGGGGCACCGACCCCGCTTTGGAACGCCACTACGTTCCCACCCGATCGCAGCGAGCCCGCAGCGTGCTCACGTTCTTCGCCCAGGACTCCGACACTCACAACCTCATCTATGCCAACGCGGACGTCGCCAAAGCGACCCAGGCCCGTGAGGCGATTGGGTTCTGCGACCACTGGCGAGCGGTCACCGGGCACGACCCGCACATGCTGGTCATGGACCAGAAGGTCACCACCCACCAGATGCTGGGCGAGCTGGACGCCCGCGGCGTCAAGTTCATCACCTTGCGGATGCGCTCCCCTTCGCTCCTGAGCTACATCGAGCGCCTCACCGCCGGCGACTACAAGGCGGTTCGCCTCGATCGGCCCGGGCCTCACAACCGTCCCCGGGTCAACGAATCGGCCGGCGTGAAACTCACTCGCTACCCCGGCACCGTCCGCCAGCTCGTCGTCACCGGCCTCGGTCGCCCGGCGCCGACGGTGATCATCACCAACGACCACGACCTCAGCGTCAAGGCGCTGATCGAGCAGTGCGCCCGGAGGATGAGCATCGAAGTCCGCCTCGCCGAGATCATCCGAGCCTTCAAGGCTGACACGCTGTCGTCGGCGGTGAATCTCAACGTCGACCTGGACATCATGCTGTGCGTCCTCGCCCAAGCACTCGTGGCCGCGGTACGGGCCCTCCCCGGCCACGCCAACGCCTCGCCCGACACCATCCAGCGCCGGTTCCTCGACACGCCCGGCGAGATCATCACGATCGGCGACACCATCACTGTCCGCTTGCAACGGCGGGCCTACTCACCGATGCTCCGCCAGGCCGACCTCCCGCCCGACACCAAGGTCCCGTGGTGGGGCAACCGGACCCTGCACTACGTGATCAGCTGAACCTTGCCCCGAAGCAGTTGTGCGGAAGTCGCGCTAACCCGAACTTACGCCCACGCGGGTAGCTGATCCCGCCCCCACCAGGAGAAACGATCGAAGTCTTCCGATTGTTCTGGCTACGTGATCCGGAGAGGCACCTGGGCACCGAGCAGCTCGAACACCTGGCGCTGGATCGGGGTGGGAGTGGCGAGCATCTCGAACTCACTCGTGGTCCCGGTCGTCACCTTCATGGTGTTGCGGGTGAGGGTGCCGAGATGGTCCAACAGCTCACGGAACCCGCGCACTTGGTCGCCATTGGTGTTGCGCTTTCTGGCGGCCTTGGTCCTCGCCCCGGGCGACACGACGGCCGGGGCCACCGGGTTGTCGCGCCCCGGCGGGGTTTCGTCGGCAAAGGTGAGGGGGGCAAGCGCTTCGCGCAGGTGCCAGACGAGGTAGGCGGCCAGCATGCAGATGAACACGTGGGCGCGCACCGGGGCTTCGAAGCGGTGGTGGATGGGACGCAGGTCGATGTCGTCGACCTTGATATGGCGGAAGTCCCGCTCGACGTGACTGAGGTCCTTGTAGGCGCTCACCACACCCGGGGCATCGAGCCGGTCATGGGTCAGCGTGGTGCGCAGCACGTAGATCCCATCGAGTGCGGCCTCTTGGTCGATGGACGCCTGTCTCCTCGTGACGGCGAGGGTGGTGTCGGTGATGCTGACCTCGAAGTGCTTGGCCATCTTCCGTTTGTTGATCACCTTGCCCAGGCGCAGTCCGATCTTGTCGGCACCGACCAGGCGTCCGTCGGCGACTGCGGCGATGATCGGGGCGAGTGCCGCTTCGGTGGCAGCCAGGAGCTCTCCTCGCTTGCGCTTGCGCTCTTCGGCCAAGAGAGGATTGCGACACGCAATGAGGCGCTCACCTGGGTAGTCGGGATGGGTGAACTCCGCCAGGTCCGCCTCATCGAACAGTGAGAGCTGGAGTGGACCGTCGTCTTTCACCAGGGCTGCGATCTGTGGGGCACGCAGGCACGTCAGCCACCCGAGGTCACCTGCCTGACTGAGTGCTCTGATCCGAGCAGAGGTGATCATGCCCCGGTCGCCCACCATGGTGAGGTGGTCGAGACCGAAGCGGGTGCGGATGGCCTCGACGATCGAGACGAAGGCTGCGGGGTCTGCGGTGTTGCCGGGGAAGACTTGGATGGCAACCGGGCGACCGTCCTTGTCGGTCAAAAGGCCGTACTCGATCTGGGCCACACCTCGCTTCTTGTCCCGTGAGTACCCCCGGGCCGCCAGCTCGTTGTGGGTCCCTTCCACCCACGACGACGACAGGTCGAAGTAGGCGAGGTGAGAGGGGTTCGGCTCCTTCCCCAGGTGCCTACGGGCGAGGGAGGTCTCGATCGCCCCCTGACGCTCTGCCAGCCAGTCCATGGCCGCGTAGACCTCGTCGGTGCCGACGTCTTCCAATCCCAGGTCGCTCGCAAGGGTCGTGTCACCCCACCACTTGGTTATGGCCAACTTGGGGCGCGGGTGGAGCACTCGGGCCAAGACGAGCGCGTAGGCGATGTCACGTTCTTTGCACGCTGGGCCGAGCAGGTCAACGAATCCGAGCGTCTTGGCCATGGTTGCCACTGCGGCCAGGTGTCCGTGGGGAAGCGCACGGGTGAGCTCGAAGCCTTCACCGGCCACCACGAGGGTCTTGCCGGCCAGTCCGGCACGGATGGCGCAGATCAGCTCATCGGGGAGGTGCGAGAGGTTGGCCAGGGTCTCGTTGCGGACCTTGGTGCCCACGCGCACCGAGCGTCGCAGCAGGTGGGTTTCGTAGTGCCGCTCGATGCCGTCCTTGCCAACGTAGTGCCGACGGGTCGTCGCCACATGCATCGCACCCCCACGCCTAGGCACAAGGGGATTCTACCATTCCCCTGATCATCTATCAAGACTCTTAGTGTCTACATTATTGGACCAACACAGTCCATCGTGCCTGATGGGATGGGCTATCGCCGGAATCCGGACACGTGAGTTCGGGCTAACGAATGAGGACCCAAGGACTCGTTCATCGATCATCATCCGGCGAACCGCTGGATGGACCCTCATCCAGTGCCGGAAGTCGGACGGTCATGCTGGTTCCACCCCCTTGGGGCTGCTCCACCGAGATGCTTCCCCCGTGCGCTTCG
>JAJYWG010000352.1:0-319 GCA_021791615.1 Actinomycetes bacterium | reverse complement strand
GGCACGTGGCCAGATTCGTGCCCACGATAGAAGCGATCAAACACGTATGGAAGGTCATCGGGGTCAATGCCTGGACCTTGATCGCGTACGCGAATGATCACCTCTCCGCTACTACCTCCGGGCTTGGATCGCTCTTCGACCTGCACCTCAACGGTCCCTTCGACTGGGCTCCACTTTGCAGCGTTGTCAAGAAGGTTCGTCACGAGCCTCTCAAGATCGGCAGGGACCGCCCTGGCGCGAGCTGGAGCCAGCTCGCCCTGAAAGCGGACATCGGGGTAGTTGCTCCGCGCGTTCGAAAGAGCGTCGTCCACAACTTCGT
>JAJYWG010000193.1 GCA_021791615.1 Actinomycetes bacterium | reverse complement strand
CTCTTTCCAGAGCGGCAGAGCTTCTTCCACCTCAGCGCTGCCTTTCTTCGAACCCCTTGTCGGGGTAGAGCCTATGCCTCTCGACGCCTGTTATCGAGCAGCGCTCCGCTTCCCTAGGTGGCTGGTGTCTTGTAGGGTGTTCGGGCGGCTGACTTTCCCCTGGGCGGCGGATGAGCTGGAACTCGCGACCCGAGCTGTTCGGATCTCCGAACTGGCGAAGTATGGACAGCGACGGGTTCAATGGCGCTAGGAACGTCGAGGGTAGGCGCTCGTGCCAACGAGGTCGCAAACGAGATCCTCGATCGCGTCCTCGAAGCCATGGGGAGGGCGTACCTACATCCTCAGTAGGGTATCGGCTGCCGGTCATGATGTTCGCGTGCTTGCCAACAATCCCGAGGAACCTAACCCTTGACCGGCAGACGGAATACCTGCAGAACAACGCGTTGGCACAGAATCCCATTGCCGAGGCAGTCTTGGCCGTGGCTGGCGAGGTGCGGCTCCCGGGATGGTATCTGGGGGCCGGCGCGGGTGCCCAGACGGTCTGGAATCTGCAGCACGGTTTCGCGGCGGCCGATGGCATTAAGGATTACGACCTGGTGTATTTCGACCCTGATGATCTCACCGCCGAGTCGGAGCAACGGATTGAACAGCAGGTGGCGGCACGGCTTCGGGGGATCGGGACGGTGGTGGACGGCCACACTGAGGCTCGGGTCCATCTTTGGTATGAGGCGCGCTTCGGGCGCCGTCTCGACCCCCCGCTCGACCGAGGAGGCGATCTCTACCTGGCCGACGACGGCGTCGAGGGTGGGGGTCCGTCGGGGCAGCCTCGGCTTCGTCGTGTGCGCCCCGTTCGGCTTATCCGACCTGCTTGCCATGGTGGCCCGCCCGAACAAGGAAAAGCTATCCCAGCAGATCTACGCGGAGAAGGTGGCCCGTTGGCAGACGAACTGGCCGAAGCTGCGAGTCATCCCGTGGTGACGGGTGCGGGGGCTGGCGACGCGTGACGGAGTCGACCCGATGGCCTTGCGTATTCGCCCCCAACTTTCCATCAGCTTGGCTCAGCCCTGGCTGCGGACAATGAAGGTGCCAACCATGCCCTCCTGGGCGTGGCCGGGTACCGGGCAGAGGTACTGGTAGGTGCCGGGGGCGCTGGCGGTGAAGCTAAGCCTGCCCTCGTGCATGCCAGCCAACGTCGACTCGCCGAGGAACCACAGCGCTGCCCCGGAAAACACCGGCTGAGCGGTCATCATCGGCATCCACGACGACGCCGCCCCCGGGGCGGTGACGACCAAGCCGTGGGCCATGTCGGAGTCCGCGTTCACGAACTCGATCGACACCTCGGCACCCTTGGGCACGACGACGGTCGGGTTGGTCATGCCAGCGATGCGGAAGTTCTCAGCAGGCATGGAGGGGCTGGCCAGCACCGTCAGGTGGACCGTCGTGGAGCTAAAGGTGAGGCGGTTGGCCGTCCGGTCTGCAGTGGCGCCCGCCGGGACGGCGTCGCCGAGCACGCTCGCCTCAGATGGGCTCACCCGCGGCCCCGGCGCGTCCGCGAACAGCTGGCCCATGACCGTGCCGGGATCCGTGCCTCCCCCCATCACGAAGCCGGGCAGTGACTCGCCGCGCATCCACTGGGGCGCGGAGGCGCCGCCCATCATCCAGGCGTACCCGGATTCGCCAATCATCCAGCCGTAGTCAGAGCCGCCCATCATGGAGCCGAGGTCGTAGCGGCCAATGACCGATTGGTAGTAGTCGTACGCCGATGACGAGGCGCCGTCCGTCGGTGACGGAGAGCCGCCGAGCGAGACGGCGAGCCCCGTCCCGAGCCCCGCTGCTGCCAGCACCCCAGCGAGGGCAATCACGGCGACTCGACGTCTCCGGGGTCGTGGGAGGGTGTGATCGGTGGCGGCCGGCGTAGCGGGGATGGTCATGGCGACGGCACCTCTGGGTACTGCGGCGCTGGTAGCCGAGGGGGGGTCAGGGGCGCCAGCTGCACCCCCTGTGGGACCGGCCGGCGCAGCTCTGCGACCTTCCACCACCAGCTGATGCGTCGCTCGAGGTAGTAGTCGAGGCTGTAGCGTGCCGGTCCGGCGTAGTAGCTGAGGGCCAGGAGGCCGGCGAAGACGACGGCGTAGATGATGGCGGTGCCGATGTCCGAGGCGCCTGAGGTGTACGGGCCGCCGAAGCCCTCAGCCGTCGACCAGATGAGCAGGCTGAAGACGATGGCTCCGATGTAGGTGAGCTTTCGGGCGAAACCTAGGATGAGCGCCAGGGCGATGAGCGACTCGACGGTCGCCACCAGCGCCCAGAAAAACGTGGCAGCGGGGTGCTGAAGGCGGATCCAGAAGTCGAACCAGGGCCTGAGCCAGCTGGGCTGGCCCTTGGCGATCCCCATGATGGTCGACATGTAGCTGTCCTTGAACCCCGGCAGCCACTTGAGGATGGCGTCAATCAGCCAGATCACCCCGAAGGTGACCCGCAGGGCGTCCTTCGGCCACGCCGGCGTGCACCTGCGCTCGGCGGTAGCTGGTGTGTCTGCCATAACTGGTCCCTCCTTTCGAGGCCTCTGTTGTCGTTCACCTCCAGGGTGGACCTTCGATACGGGTGGGGGGTAGGGCCATCAGTCCCAACCCGATAGTGACCAATGGCCCTACCCCGCAGGGGTATGCGAGCGTATCGTCGAATCACAGGTCCGGGAAGATCCCGAACCCCCAAGGAGGTGATTTCGATGATGTGGTACTTGGGTGGCGGGGTGCAGTGGTGGGGCTGGCTGCTCATGTCCGTTGGCATGGTCGTCTTCTGGGGCCTTGTGATCTGGGCGATCTGGTACTTCGTGACGAGCCTTATCCGAAGCTCGCACCCTACGCAGCGACCTCGCGAGGCCAAGCACATCCTCGACGAGCGTCTGGCGCGCGGTGAGATCGATCCCGAGGAGTACCGGCGCCTGCGCGACCTGATGCGAAGCGACGAGGTGCGCGCCGACAACGGGCAGACGCCGGTCGGAACCGGAGGCCAGCGATGACCACCGTCGCTACCGCCTATCTCGCCGAAGAGTGCAGCCCACCGATGGCAGCGCACGGCACGTCACAACGGTCCACCCGCGGCTACGCCTCGGGCAAGGAGGACTACCTGGCCCGTCTGCGGAAGATCGAAGGGCAGGTGCGCGGGCTGCAGAAGATGATCGAGGACGACCGGTGGTGCCCAGAGGTCGTCACCCAGGTGGCCTCGGCCATCCGAGCGCTGCAGGAGGTGGCCGTCGGTCTGCTGAACGACCACCTGCAGCACTGCGTGATGGCAGCAGCGAGGCGCTCTGATGCCGACGGCCAGGTCCGGCTCGACGAAGTGGCCGCCACGATCCGCCAGGTGGTCCGGCTATGAAGGCGCGGACCGTTCCCGACCGAGAGACAGCGCCAAGCCGCGGCGGGCCCCGGGTGCGGGTGGCATCTCACTTGCCTCGCCCGAGCGTGAACATCACCCCGGTCGAGCGCGCCGGGCGCATCGTGCTCGGTATCGGTGCGATAGTGGCGGGAGCGGTTTTGCTCGCCACGGCAGCGTCGGCACTCGCTGTCGTGCTCGAGGTGCTGCTCGTGGCTGCAGGGCTCGACCTGGCGGTGACCGGGAGCCTCGGGCACTGCCCCCTCTACGCCCGACTCGGCCGCGTGCCGGGGTCGCTTCGGAGGCCGACGTGACCGGCCGCGACCTCGAGAGAGGCTTCGAGCGCGACCACCGCATCCGCGAACCCGACCACGCGGAGCGCGCCGGCAGCGGCAGACATCACTGGATGATGATCGCCTGCTGCATCCCGATGATCATCATCGTTCTGGCCCTGGTGGCCACCGGCACCATCAACATCGGGTTTGTGGCCTTTGCCGTGGCCTGTGTCGGGATGATGGCGCTCATGATGCGGGCGATGGACCACGGCTCCAGCCGCCAGTGACCCTCCCGCTCAGGCCGGCAACCGAAGGGACAACGAAGCAGTGGTGACGTCGACCAAGCGACCAACCCGAACAAGAAGAATGAAGGAGTTACCGTGATGAACCCGAGCGATATCGCCGTCGTCTCAGCCGACGTGGTCGTGGCCTGCGGGCTCGGCTGGTGGTTCTTCGGCCCGAAGAAGACCGCCGAGGCGGTCGCTACCGGGGGTGTGCAGGAGGTCCGGGTTACCGTGCGCGGCGGGTACTCACCCAATCGCATCCGGGTCCGGGCCGGCACCCCGGTACGCATCACCTTCGACCGCCAGGAGTCCGGCGACTGCACCTCGAGGGTCGTCTTCCCCGACTTCGGGGTCAGTGCGGACCTCCCGGCCTTCGCCCAGACGCCCGTCGTGCTCACCCCCGAATCCCCGGGCGAGTACGGCTTCGCTTGCGGCATGAACATGATCCACGGCGTCCTGGTCGTCGAAGGAGCCGCCACCAAGCCCGGTGAAGAGAACGAGCACGTGGGCGACCAGATGACAGCTGGCGAGAGCGCTGGTGATGTCGCCGTCGCTGAGCGCGTCGGAGGCGACGACTTGCAGCAGGCCAGCGTGGTGGTCGAAGGCGGATACCACCCCTCCCGGGTGCTGGCCCAGGCCGGCGTGCCGCTACGGATCGCCTTCGAGCGCCGCGAGAAGGGGGCATGCTCCGAGCGGGTGGTCTTCGCCGACGCCGGGGTCGAGGCGACACTCGCCCCCCATGAGACGACCATCGTCGAGTTGCCCGCACTCGGCGTGGGCAGCCATGACTTTCACTGCGGCATGGACATGCTGCACGGCACCGTCGAGGTCGAAGAGCTGCTGGCCTCGCCCGTTTCGGCTTCTCCCCCGTGGCCCCAAACGGGGCCTGTCCCCAGCCCGAGCGAGGACAGTGCAGCGAACGGACAAACGGAGGGTCCGATCGGGGTCTTCAAACGGTCGACCACGGCATCGCCCCCCGTCGTGGTCCCCCCCGTGGTCGACGACTGCTGCGCGGTGCCGAAGCCCACCTCGGGCGAGGACGAGGAAGCGGCGGAGCGACGCGCCCAAATCAGGGACCTCACCCGCCGAGTGGTGCTCGGCTCGGTTCTCACCGTTCCGGTGCTCTTCGGGGTGATGGCGAAGGACTTCTTCCACCCCGCTTGGCTGCCCGCCATCCTCACCAACCCGTGGTTTGGCCTCGGGTTGATCGCCCCGGTGTTTCTCTACACCGGCTGGCCGATCCACAAAAGCGGCTGGCTCGGCCTCGCTCATCGCAGCGCGGACATGAACTCGCTCGTCACGCTGGGCGCGTGCGCGGCGTTCCTCTACAGCCTCGTGGTTACCATCGCCCCCTCTTTCGCCCCGGCCAAGGTGCGCGGCGTCTACTACGAGGAGGTCGGCTTCATCCTGACCTTGATCCTTCTGGGCCGGCTCCTGGAGACCCGGGCCAAGGCCGGCACCGGCGAGGCGATCAGATCCTTGCTCGGACTGCGTGCCAAGACGGCCACGGTCGTGCGCGACGGGATCGAGACCCAGCTGCCGATCGAGGCCGTCCTCGCCGGCGACGTGGTGCTCGTGCGCCCGGGCGAGAAGGTGCCCGTTGACGGGGAGGTGGTCGAGGGCCACTCGGCGATCGACGAGTCGATGATCACCGGCGAGCCCCTCCCGGTGGAGAAGCGCCCCGGCGACGAGGTGGTGGGCGCCACCGTGAACGGGACCGGGTCGCTTCGCATCCGAGCCACCAAGGTGGGCTCGGCCAGCGTGCTTGACCAGATCGTCGAGATGGTGCGGCGGGCCCAGGCCTCCCGGGCCCCGATCCAGCGCCTGGCCGACAAGGTCTCGTCGGTCTTCGTGCCCGCCGTGGTCTACGTCGCCCTCGGGGCCTTCACCCTGTGGTACGTGGCCGGCCCAGCTCCGGCCTTCACCTACGCGCTCATCACCGCAGTGGCGGTGCTCATCATCGCCTGCCCGTGCGCGCTTGGGCTCGCCACGCCGTTGGCCGTCATGGTGGGCACCGGCAGGGGGGCTCAAGCGGGAATCCTGTTCAGAAACGCGGAGGCGATCGAGACCTCCCGGCGCCTTGACACCGTCGTGCTGGACAAGACCGGCACCATCACCGCCGGGCACCCCGCCCTCACCGACGTCGTCGTCCGAGAGGGCCTCGACAGCGAAGAGATCCTGCGCCTAGTGGCGGCCGCTGAGGCCGACTCCGAGCACCCCTTGGCCCAAGCCGTCGTCGCCGGGGCCGCCGCCCGGGGTGTCGAGGTGCCGCGGGCTGAGAGCTTCGAGTCCACGACCGGCCAGGGCGTGTCCGCCAGGGTCGAGGGACACGAGGTTCTGGTCGGCAACGTCCGGCTCCTGGAGAGCGCCGGTGTGGATGCCGCCGAGCTTCCTGGCCGGGCCAGCTCGCTCTCGGCCCAAGGCAAGACCGCCATGCTCGTTGCCATCGACGGGCGCGCGGCGGGCGTGGTGGCCGTCGCCGACCCGGTCAAGGACGACTCCGCCGCCGCCGTTGGTGCGCTCAAGGCGCTCGGGCTCGAGGTGGTCATGATCACCGGCGACGCCCGGTCGACCGCAGAGGCAGTCGCGGCGAAGGTCGGGATCGAGAGAGTCCTCGCCGAGGTGCGCCCCGAGGACAAGGCGGCCGAGGTCGCCCGCCTGCAAGCGGAGGGCCGCCGGGTCGGGATGGTGGGCGACGGCATCAACGACGCGCCCGCCCTCGCGCAGGCCGACGTCGGCCTCGCCATCGGCACCGGTACCGACGTGGCCATCGAGGCTGCCGATGTCACGCTCATGTCCGGCTCGCTCGCTGGCGTGGCGACCGCCATCGGCATCTCGCGCGCGACGATGCGCAACATCCGCCAGAACCTCGCTCTCGCCTTCGGCTACAACACCTTGGGCATCCCCATCGCGGCAGGGCTGCTCTACCCGTTCTTCGGGATCGTCCTCTCGCCGATGATCGCGGCGGCCGCCATGGCGCTCTCCTCGCTGTCGGTCGTCACCAACGCCAACCGGCTGCGCCACGCCCGAATCGGGCCCGCACCCACGCCGACCGCGGGCGGCACCGGTCGGCCAGCGCCGAAGCTCACCGCCGTCGGTACGTGATCGAAGGCACCATGACCACACCCATCTCAGACACCCAAGTTCCCTCGAAGAGCAGGCACTCGTCGTCGCGCGCCCAGGCTGGTCGGCGGAGCGCTGTACCAGCCGTGGGCCAGACGGGCCGCCGCGGGCCGTCTGGATCCGGATGCTCCTCTCCGAGCTCCAACGGATATCCTCGCATCTGTTGTGGCTGGCGACCAGCGGCATGGACCTCGGGGCGACCTCGATGATGATCTACGGCTTCCGAGAACGCGACATGGTGCTCGCCCTCTTCGAGAAGACCCCCGGGGCGGATGAACCACAACTTCATCCGCCCCGGGGGCACCGCGGCGGAGCTCCCCGACGGCTGGGAGGACGACGTGGCCGTCATCTGCGCCCCTACGACTACCGCGACCTGTTCACCGGCCAGCCCATCTTCCGGGCCCGCACCGAAAGCATGGGGGCGATCAGCGCCGAAGAAGCGATCGCCCTGTCGGCCACCGGGCCGATCCTGCGCTCGACCGGCGTGCCTTGGGACCTGCGACGCACCAAGCCCTACCTTGCCTACGACCAGGTTGGCTTCGACGTGATCGTCGGGACCTACGGCCACAACTTCGACCGCTACGCCATCCGCCTCGACGAGGTGCGCGAGTCGGTCCGCATCGTCCGCCAGGTACTGGGGAAGATGCACAGAAGCGACTACCGGGTCCA
>JAJYWG010000114.1 GCA_021791615.1 Actinomycetes bacterium | reverse complement strand
ATCCCGCTGACTTTTGTTGCGCGCGACCAGTGTCTCAGTTGGCATCCACCCATCCGTCATTCACTGTGGTTAGTGTCTGTCTCATGCTGTGGGGAGCCCGAGTGGACCGAAGAGCAGTGCGCCAGCAGGCGTTGTTCCTCGACGACCTGTTCGGGCACGGCACCGCTGCCGCCGTCCTGGCTGGCCTGGACGACCGGGTGGTGGGCGATGGGCACCCCGTCTGGTTCGACGACGGGACGCCGTTGGAGGACCTGAACGAGTTCCTGCGCGGCCCGTACCGGTTGTCGACGGCGGCGGCGTACGCCGGGGACGTCGCCGAGCTGGGCCGGTTCCTCGCCGAGCGTGGCAAGTCGCTACGCGAGTGCAGCCCGACCGACGCCTTGGAGTTCAAGCGTGCCCGGTTGAAAGAGGTCGGCGTGGCGCGATGGTCCCGACAGGGGACGGCTGTCTCGATGTTCTACCGGTGGATGGCGGCAACGGGCAAGATCGAGCGTTCTCCTATTCAACGTTGGCCCGACGAACGGGGCCGTGAGGTGTACGCCCCGCACCGGCGATATCGACGGCTGGTCTCGTTCCTAGAGGCCGACGATTACCGCTGGTTCCGGAACGAGTGCCTGGCGAAGGTGGGCGACGGGGTTCGCGAACCGCTATTTTCCGACCTGGCGGTGGAGACAGGGGCGCGTCGTTCCGAGGTCAACAGGCTTAGCTGGGTCGGGCTGCCGGACCGCCACCCCGGCCGGAACCCTTGCGAGGTCTGGGTGGTCGGGAAGGGCTCGAAGGAGCGTCAGGTGTTCGTCTCCTGGGCCACGCTGCAAAAGGTGTTGTCCTACCGGCTGGGGCCGCGCGCAGATGCCGTCGAGAGCAGCCAGCCTTACCTCGAGGGCAGGCTCCGGGGCGGCGAGCTGGCACTGTGCGAGGTCGCGGAGCCCGACCGTCTGGGAAGGCCCCGCGTGCGCTTGGGGGGAGGGCGCACCCGGCCGTTGGTCGACGTGGCGGACGACGTGTTGGCCCAGCTGGTCGTCCGCCGTGGCGACGGGGCCCTCGACCCGGTCGCACTGTTCGTCTCCCAGCGCGGCGCTCGCATGCTCGACCCTTCGCACTGGAACCGGATGTTCTCGGCGGCCAACCAACGAGCCAGCCGGGCGCGCGGTTCCTTCCCGAAGGTCACCCCGCACCTCATGCGAAGGACCTTCGCGGTGCAGTTGTTCAGCGCGCTGTTGCACCGGCTGCGGGATGCCAACCGCAGCGTGACGGAGCAGGTATTGGAAGAGCCACGGTTGTTCGTGGCCAGGGTCCTCGGACATTCCGACCCGGCCACGACTTTGGTCTACTTGGAAGCGGCGATGCGGGCTTCTGGAGAGCCGCTCAACGCGTTGGCCCAGATGTGCCAGCTGTTCGAAGGTGCGGGCTGACACTGGTGCCTCGCCGTTTCGCTTACAAGCCGCCGCCGCGGGTGGCACCGGCGCGCCTCGAGCACGCCGCTCGGGTCGGGACGATCGTTGTGGAGGGGTACCGCCCTGGTGGCGCCATGACCCTCGTCAGGCTCGAGGTGGGCGACTATTCGACGCCTGTCTTGGCGGGCGAGCTGGGGCAAGCGTGGGCGGGCCGTTTCGCCAGTGACGCTCGGCCGAACGTCACCTCTGTCTTCGGCTACAAGCGCGCGGTGGTCGACTTCTTGGGGTACTGCGCCCGGGCCGGCGCCCCGCCGCGGTTGTCGTGCAGGACTCTCACGGCCGGTTTGCTCGATGACTGGCAGGACGACGCTGCGGCGCGCTTCCCGCCCAAGCGGCGCTACTTGGTCGGCCAGCACGCGTCGCGGGTCTTCGGGCTGCTGCGACGCGTAGACGCGAACAGCCCGGGAGCGGTGGCGCCCGAAGCCCTCGAAAGAGCGAGCAAGCCGGCCGCGTACTCGGGCTCGGTGCACTGGGAGCCGTTGTGTGAGTTCAGCGAAGCGGACCTGCAGCGCCTGGTCCCGGCTGCCATGGCCGGTGTACGGGAGACAGAACGGCGCATCGCTACAGGCCGGGCCTTGATGGCCGAGGGCGCTGACCCCAGGGTGTCGGGGCGCTGGACGTTCGCCAACCTCGTCTGGCTGGCCGCGACGGGCGAGCTTTCCACTGCACTTTTGAAGGAGAACCTGCCGGCCCGTTGGCGGGACTGGGACCACAGCCTGCGCCAGCAGGCCCCCAAGACGGCGGGCCAGAACGTCGGCGGTCAGGTGGGCCGCTTGGTGAAGCAGGCTTACCGGCACGTATTCCCCCACCCGCTCGACCTGGTCGGCCACTTCGTCCTGGTCACCTTGGACACCGCAGCTTGGCCGGAGGGGGTGAGGGACCTGCGGCTCTCCGACATCACCCAACGGGAGCGGTCTGTCGCCGTCGACCTCTTGAAGAACCGTCTCCCGGGCTCGATCGAGAAGCTGGCGGCCGACGCCGGCCCCGGCGCTGCGGGTGCCCGTCGGTTCCGAGACGCAGGCACCGTTATCCGGTCGCTCGTCGACGTTACTGCCGAGGCCCGGCAAAAGTGCGGTTCGGACATGTTGTTCATCGCCGGTGTGCTCGGCTCGCGCCGGCAGACGCTCGAGGTGGGGCCGATCGCTTGGGGGCACGCCGATAGCAGCAACTTCTCGGCTTGGCTCGTGGCCAACGGCCTCGACCGCCCGGTGGAGCGCACGGTGCACAAGGGCTCGGGCGAGGTCGTCGTCACGCTCCCGCCCCTTTCCAGGCCCTGGGACCCGCGCCGTCTACGCAAGGCGACGCTCAGCCACTACGGCCACTATTACCCGGAGGACATGGCAGCTTGGCGCGACAACAGCCTGGCCGTGTTCCAGCAGCACTACGTGGTGGGCTCGGTGGTCTTCAAGACCAAGATCGGCAGGCTGGCCCGCCAAGCCGCCACCGAGCTGGCGGAGATGGCCACCAACCGCTCCGGCTTCACCGTGGTCGCCCCGCCGGCAACGGCCGAAGTGCATGCCGGGGCGCCCGGCGCCGCCCGGCTGCTACGCCTCGACCACGCCCGGCTCCACCGGTTGGCCACGGGCGAGCTAGACGTCGACGGCGGCATCGCAGCCTGCACCGACGCGCACAAGTCCCCCTATGCCCCTCCTGGGGAGCTTTGCCGCTCGGCCAAGTTCGGCTTGTGCCTGGTATGCCCCAACGCCGTCCTCATGCCCGAGCACATCGCCGGCCTGCAGCGTTTCGACGCCGAAGTCATAGAGGACCATCGCAAAAGGCTGGGCCCGCCAGCGTTCGCGCAGCGGTGGCTGCCTATCCGAGGAGCGCTGCGCTGGGCGCTGGCGCAGCTCGGTGCGCCTACTGAGGAGAGCCCGAAGTGAGCGCTGCGGCGCCGTCTTTTCGACCGGCTGGCGAGAGCAAGGTCTGGCCGGCTGGCACCGTCGTGTACCCCGGGGCGGCCGCCCGCTTTGGTGACGACATTTGGGACCTCGCGGCGCTGAAGACCACCGTCAACCACAGCCCGAGGTCCTCGCACGTCATCAACTTCACCGTGGGCCTCCCCGGCGAGTGGTCCCTGCTCGCCCGGGAGCTGTGCATGTGCCGGGTCGACGTGCGCAGGGCACGGGAGGCGGGCATCGTCCTGCAGCGCCCGGTGCAACCGCAAACCGCCCACGGGCGGGTGGTGGAAGTGCGCCGCGCCGCTCAGTTCCAGGTCTCCACCGGGCGGCCGATGCCGGCCGGCTGGTCTCAGGCCGACGCCGACGCCTTGGTCCGCTGGCGAGCCGAGCGGGCCCGCGACCACCGCAGCTTGACCAAGACCGTCGAGCTCGTCTGGGACCTTCGTCTGTTCTCTTGCTTGCTAAGCGAGGGAGGGCTGGCCTTCGACCCCTGGCCCGGGCTTACCTACGAACAGGTCCTCACCGAGGTCCTGGGTGAGGGCAAGCCTGCCCGCCCACAGGGGGCCCTCACCCCAGTGCTCCCCCTCGACGCGTTTGTCCCGCTGTTCGCGGCCGCCCGCGCCTATGTGGAGGTTTTCGGGCCCGACATCTTGGCCCTCCATCAGCTATTGGAAGCCCGGCCGCTGAATGGAGCGGAGCCCACCGCTGAGGCCCTGCGTCGCTGGGCCGAAGATCCCGGGACGCGTTTTCCCGTCCACACGCGACGCTCCGTCAGCGTGCCGTGCACGGCCCGCTGGGCCACGCAGGCCGGGGAGCCGATCTGGTCGGCCGTCTGTCGCCTGGCGGGCGGCTCTCGCCCCAGGACTGTGCGCCGACGGTGCGAAGATGCCGTGCGGCGGGCGGTCGCTGAGGGCCGGTCCTATGAAGGGTTGAGCCCCATAACGGCCATGGTCGAGCGGCCCGACGGCGGCACCGGCCCGTGGCGTGGCCCCTTCGAGACTCAGGCCGACCTCAACCTGGAACGGGCCATGTTGCGCACCGCCGCCTACATCCTGCTGGTCGGGTTGACCGGGATGCGTGACTCAGAAGCTCAAGACCTTCGCCGCGAAGCGGCTCATGATGCCTATGGGACACCGGCGTTGAGGGCCAGGCGCTACAAGATGCGGGGTGCCGAGCCAGAGCCGATCTCGTGGTGGGTGTGCGACCTGGCCCTTGTCGCCTACCGGGCCTTGGAGGCCCTGTCCGACCACCCGACCCATGTGGTGGCCACCGTCACCGGACGGCGAAGGGCGGGTTTCGACGCCCGAGAGGCCATGCACCGTTTCGCCGCCCACATAAACGCGAGCCTCGCCGCTAACGGGTTGGCCCCCATCCCTGCCGTCGAGCAACTGTCCCCCCAGGTGTTGCGGGAGACAGCCGCCTACGCCATCGGCCGCTTCAGCGAGCTCGGCGACCTGGTCGTCGGTTACCTCTTCGGTCACGCCCGGTCCACCACGACAGCCTCCTACCAGCGTTACCGTCCCGGCGACAGCTGGAACACGAGGGTGCACGAGGGCGAGGTCGACGCCGTCGCCGTCCTGCTCGAGACCATGGGCCGTCTCGTCGACGGTGGCGAACCGGTCATCGGCAAGCACGGCGACGAGCTACGCGCCGTCGCTCTCGAGGTGCGGGCCACCATCATCACCGACCCGGTCCACGCACGGCGGATCTCCGAGCTGCACCGGTCGACCTGGCACCATGGCGACCTGGTCAGCTGCCGGTTCGACCCCAAGGCGGCCGTGTGCCACCGGGTCGCCCGACAGATCGGCGTAGCCGATCCCGAGCCCGGCCCCCTGCACGACCTGTGTGTCGGAGTGGGTTGCACAAACGCCCACTACACGCCCCTGCAACTGCCTGGCCTGCGCCAGCGGCGCAGCACCACCCGACAACGTCTCGCCGAGGCTACGGCAGGCTCGACCGGGGCCGAGCAGCTGGCCGCGGATCTGGCCGATCTCGACGCGATCATCACCCAACTGGAGGGGGCACCTGATGAGCCCACCAAATAAAGGTGTGGGGACCAGCACAGAAGACGCGGTCCGCGATGCGCTCGCCCAGCTGGCCCAAGACCGCTACCTTCCCCGCACCGCGACCAAGCTGGCCGAGCTCGCCGGTGTGGGCCGCGCCACCCTCTACCGGGCTTTCGACGCCCGGCCAGAGCTGCGCGACTCGTTCAACAGCCTGGCCGGACAGTCACCCGCCGCCGAACGTTCCAAGTTGGAACGCGAGCTGGCCGCTCTTTTAGCCGAAGTCCGACTGCTCAAAGAGCGCATCACGGCGCTCGCATCGACTGTCGAGCACCTCCTTCGCGACAACAAGGCACTGCGGGAGAGCCTGGCCGAGCGCGCCGGGACGGTCACCGGCATCAGCCAAGCTCGTCGTGGCAGGAAGAGCTGATGGCGCAGCAGTTGGCCCCACTGCCCGACGATAGCGCCGCCATCCCCGTTGCCCGGCCCGCCCACTGGCCGGCCAGCGCAGGCCCGGCAGCCTTCTACGGCCTGGCCGGTGACATCGTCCGTGCCGCCGCCCCTCACACCGAGGCCGACCCCATCGCCGTGCTCGCTCAGTTGTTGGTGGCCTACGGCGCAGTGATCGGCAGCGGGGCTCACCGCCGTGTCGGCGCTAGCCGGCACCAAGCCAACGAGTTCGTGTTGTTGGTCGGCCCGTCGGCCAAAGCTCGCAAGGGGACCTCATGGGATCTGGTCGAAGGGCTTATCGATGCAGTGTGCCCCGGCTTCGTGGACAACAACGTCCACTCCGGCATGTCCTCGGGCGAAGGCCTCATCGACAAAGTACGCGACTCGCTCTATGACACCGGCCGCGATGGCGAGCCGGTCTTGAAGGCGCCTGGCGTGGACGACAAACGGATGCTGGTCCTCGAACCAGAGTTCGCGCTCGTGCTGCGCGTCCTGGCCCGAGAAGGTAACACTCTTTCAGCTGTGGTGCGCAACTGCTGGGACGGCAAGACCCTCCAGACAATGACCAAGAACGCTCCGTCCCGGGCTACTCGGCCGCACATCTCGGTCATCGGCCACATAACTGCCGACGAGATGCTCCGTTACCTCACCACCACCGAGCTTGCCTCGGGGTTCATGAACCGCTTCCTCATCCTGGCCGTGCGCCGGGTACAGCTCCTGCCAGACGGCGGCGACTTCTCCTCCCTCGACTGGAGGTCGCTGACCGACCGCCTCGCCGCCGCAGTCGACCACGGCCGCAGCACCCAAGAACTGGACGCCACGCCCGCGGCCCGAGACCAGTGGCGAAAGATCTACCCGTGCATATCGGCCGAACATCCCGGTCTGTTCGGGGCCGCCACCGCCCGGGCCGAAGCCCACGTCCTCCGCCTCGCGATGGTCTACGCCCTTCTCGATCGCGTCGACGTGGTCGACCGCGCCCACCTCGATGCCGCCTGCGCCCTGTGGGGCTACGCGAGCCGCTCGGCCCACTGGCTGTTCGGCGACACCCTCGGTGACCCTGTGGCCGACGACATCTGGCAGGCCATCAGCGCCAACACCGATGGCCTCACCAAGTCCGACATCCGTGACCTCTTCTCGCGCAACAAGTCAGTCAAGGCCATCAATGCCGGCATAGATGCCCTACTTCGAGCTGGCCGGCTCGAACGCAGAGTTCGCACTGGGGGCGGCCGAGGTGGACGGCCCGCCGAGCTCTTCGTGCCGACCACCACCACCCTCACCCCGCCGAGCACCGCTTTAGTAGGCTGAGCAACATTGAAAACGTCCTGCCTGCCCGCTCCAGCCAACTTCGGGCGAACGCCATTCTCACGGCGCCAACGGGGGGCCACTTGCCTCACAGGCAGCTAGGCGGTTGGTGCCTTTCGCGACCACCGCAGTGGCCGGTGGCGGTGCTAAGCCAGCCGGCTTGGGCCACCAGTGGCGGTCCAGGCTCAGCCTGGGGCCAGCGCGTCTGCAGCGTCCCATCGACGCGCTCACCCCACTGGGGGGGTGAGCGCAATGGGGGGAGGTAGCCGCCAGGCGTTGGAGCTCGCGGTCGCCCTCGACGGTGTGCGACAACTATATGCGTGAACTTCCCCATTTCCGCCTGCAGCGAGCTGTGAACCTCGGCCTCGCCGAACGCCAGGGACAGTGGGGGCGCGAGCGACAGAACCCGCCCAGCTTTTGTCGTTTCCGTCGTATGGTCGTTGAGCCCTCACTGTCTCGGGAACCGGCCATGGCCTGGCTGCCTCGGGGCCGAGACAATCTGGCCAGTGAGACACCGCTATGCAAGGAAAGGTCTGACAGCAAGCAGCCCTACCACGGTCCTGTAGGTGTCGGCGCGGTGGTCGTTCGCAAGCCGCCCGGCGGCTGCCATGAGCCGGCGGACCTCCTCGTCTG
>JAJYWG010000429.1 GCA_021791615.1 Actinomycetes bacterium | reverse complement strand
CAGCGGCCATGTTGATGTTCTGGTCAGTCACTGCGCAGGGCGTCGATCGGCGCCAGCCGCGCGGCCCGTGAGGCAGGGTAGACGCCGAAGACGAGCCCGATCCCCGCAGCAACCACCACCGAACCGACAATGGCCGGAATCGAGATGGCCACCGGCTGGGAGATGAGGTGGGGGAGCAGAAGCGCCAAGCCGACCCCGAGGCCGACCCCGGCGATGCCGCCCGTCGTTCCGAGAACCAGCGCCTCGGTGAGGAACTGGCGAAGGATGACCCCCGGGGTGGCACCAAGGGCCTTTCGGAGGCCGATCTCGCGGACCCGCTCGGTCACCGACACCAGCATGATGTTCATGACCCCGATACCTCCGACCAGCAGTGATACCGCGGCAATGCCGCCGAGGAGGATGGTGAGCGTCTTTGTGATGTTGGTGGCGGTGGAGAGGAGCTGGGTGTCCGGGGTGATGGTGAAGTCGGCCTTCGACGGCACGGTGATGCCGTGGAGCTGAAGGAGGAGGTCGTTCGCCTCCTGGTAGGCGGCTCCGATGGTGGAGGACGAGGTGGCCTGCATCAGGATCTGGCTGACCGAGGAGGTATTGCCGACGAGGGTGTCCTGGGCCGTCGTGATCGGCACGATCACCTCGTTGTCCTGGTTGGAGCTGGCGGAGGATCCCGCCGAGTTGAGCAGACCCACCACCTGGAACGGCGTCGTCCCTATATCCATGGTCTGCCCGACGGGATTCTCGCCGGGGAAGAGCTCGGAGGCGACCTCGGGCCCGAGGACGGCGACCTCGGCTCCGCTGGTGACATCGCTTTGGGTGATGAACCGTCCGGCAGTGACCTGGCGGCTCCGGATCCCGAGATACGAAGGGGTGGTACCGATGGTCGGCGCCGTCCACGTCGCCGACCCGGCTTGCATCGACGTGGAGCGCTGGACGACCGGGGCCACCGCGGCCACCTGGGGGGCGTCGACCTTTGAGCCGAGCGCCTGGGCGTCGGCCATGGTCAACGTGGAGGAGGACCCGAGCCCGCCGCGCACCCCGCCGCTGGTGACGCTGCCGGGGGTGACGACGAGCAGGTTGGATCCGAGGGAGGCGATGGCCGAGCTCACCCTCGCCTGGGCTCCCTCGCCGAGTCCCACGGTTACGATTACCGCGGTAATGCCGATCAGGATGCCGAGGACGGTCAGCATCGAACGCGACCGGTGGGAGATAATCGCCTCGAGTGCTGCGCGCAGTGTCTCGGAGAACCTCATCGCAGGCCCGTCCCACCCGCTCCGACACCGGCCGCCAGAACACTGTCGGTGGGTCCGTCGGCGACGACAAGGCCGTCCCGCAGGCGGATGACCCGGGGGGCGACCCGGGCTACATCGGGCTCGTGGGTGATGAGCACGATGGTGCGGCCGGCTTCGCTCAGCTCGGTGAACCAGCCGAGCACCTCGTCACCCGAGGCAGTGTCGAGGTTGCCGGTCGGCTCGTCAGCGAGCACGACCGCAGGACCGGTGACGAGCGCCCGGGCAATCGCCACCCGCTGCTGCTGGCCGCCCGACAGCTGGTTGGGCCGATGCCTGGCGCGATGCGACAGGCCGACCCGTTCCAAGGCTGCCGCAGCCCGGCGGCGGCGCTCGGGAGCGCGTGCACCCGCGTAGACGAGCGGGAGCTCGACGTTCTTCTGGGCGTCGAGCGAGGCCAGTAGGTGGAACTGCTGGAAGACGAAGCCGATCGACCGGTTGCGGATGTGCGCTAGTGCCACCTCGTCGAGATGCTCCACATCGCGGCCGTCGAGGCGGTAGGTCCCCGAGGTGGGCGTATCGAGGCAGCCCATGATGTGCATGAGCGTGGACTTCCCCGCCCCGGACGGTGCCATCACCGAAACCAGCTCTCCCCGGTTGACCACCAGATCGATCCCCCGCAGCGCGTCGACCGCGGTCTCGCCGACACCGTAGGACTTGCGCAGTTCGTGCATCTCGATGACCGGAACTGCCGAAGTGGCTGCCCCGCGCCGCGTGCCGGATCGGTGCGGCACAGCCGAAGGCATCTCGGTCGGCACCTCGGGTACCACCGCTGTGGGCATGTCCTCCGGCGCCACGCCGCCGGGGAGACCGATCATCCCTTGCCACCCTTGCCGAAGGCACCGCCGCCGCCCTTGGCGCCGCCGAAGCTGCCGAAGCCGCCCTTGCCGCCGCCGAAGCCGCCCTTGCCGCCGCCGAAGCCGCCCTTGCCGCCGCCGAAGCCGCCCTTGCCGGTCGGCGCGCCGGGGACGGCCGCTTTCTTGTTCGCCACGATGACCTTCTCACCGGCGGTGAGCCCCGAGACGATCTGGGTCCGCAACAGGTCGGCGGCGCCGACCACCACGCTCACCCGCTTCGCCTTCCCGTTGGACTCCACCAGCACAAAGTTGTGCGATCCGACGGTGTGCAGCGCACTCGTGGGTACGCTGAGCACGTCGGACACTCGATGCACGATGATCGAGAGCTGGGCGCTCTGCCCGGCGAAGAGCTTCGGCGAGCTGCCGGTCACGCTCACAGTCACCGGGTAGGTCGCCACCCCGGCGCTGATTGTGGCCTGCGGGGTGATCTGGGACACCGTGGCATAGACCGGGGTCGTGGAGCCAGCGGGGACCACCATGGCTTGCTCACCGAGCTGGATCTGTCCGATCTGGGTGTCGCTGACGGTGGCATCGGCTTGGAAGGAGTTGGACCCGATGAGGACGATAGAGCCGCTCGGAGCCCCAGATGCGGCTGCGGCAGCCGCTGCCGCGCCGCCCGAGGCTCCACTGGACGAGCTCGCACCGGCGGACTGTCCGGTGACGAGGTTCACCTGGCCGATGGTGCCAGCGACCGGAGCCACGATTCTCGCTTCCGCCAGCTGTGCCTTGTCGGCCGAGAGTACCGCGCCCGCGCTCTGGCTGGTGGCCTGGTCGATGGCGATCTGCTGGGCCGGCGTGCCGGCCTTGGTCGCTGCCAGGTTCCCCTGGGCGTTGGCGACATCCGTGCTGTCCATAGCGAGAACTGCCTGGGCCTGTTGGAGAGCCTGGGCGTTTTTCACCTGGGTGGCGGGTACCTGGTCCTGGGCTGCCTGGAGAGCAGACTGGTCCCCTTGGACAGCCTGGGTGGCAGCGCTGACCGCGGCCTGGGCTGCGGCGCACTCGCTCGAGGAGGGATCGGCCGAACAGCCTTGCGAGGCGATCTGCTGGTCGAGGGTGAGGGTGGCCTGATCGGCGGCGGCCTTCTGGGTCGCCTGTGTCGTGGTCAGCTGTGACAGGCCCAGGTTCGACCCCGCGGCCGCTTGTGCGTCGGAGGCCGTGGTCTGGGCGTTCTGCAGTGAGGTCTCCGAGCTGTTCAGCGCCGCCTGTGCCGCGTCCTGTGCCTGGGTGTCTCTTGCCTGGGTGGCGCTCACCTGCTGGGTGGCCTCGGTGAGCGCCTGGGTGGCGGTATTCACCTGGTTCTGTGCTTGGGTCACCGCCTGGGCTTGGGCATTCGCCTGGGTGTAGGCCTGCTCCGCCGCGGTATAAGCCTGTTGGGCGGCGGTGTAGGTCGCCTCTGCGTTGGAGTAGGCCGTCTTGTCCGCCGAGGTTTGCGAACTCGAACACGTCGATGTTCCGTCAAGACAGCCCTGGTACGCCGCGTAGTCCTCATTGGCGGTCTGCTGGTCGGTGTTGGCGGTCTGCTGGTCGGTGTTGGCGGTCTGCAAGATGGTGGGGAGGGCCGCCGCGGCCTGCTGGTCCGACGACAGCGCCGCGTCGGCGGCAGCCAGGTTTGTCTGCGCCGCGCTCACAGCGTCGTTCGCGAGCGCGAGGTTCTCTGTGTTCACCGACTCAGTGTCGACGAGGGAGGTCTGGGCGTTCTGAAGGGCCGTCTCGGCCGAGCTGACCGACGCCTGGGCAGCATCGACGGACTGGGCGTTCTTCACCTGGGTGGCAGTCACCTGCGCCTGGTCGGTGGCGAGGGATGCCTGGTCGGATTGGACGAGCTGGGTAGCCGAGGTGACTACCGCCTGGGCCGCGGCGCATTCGCTCGAGGAGGGGTTGTTGGCACACCAGTTCTGAGCGGTGGACCGGTCGGTGATGAGCGTCTGCTGGTCCTGGGACATTTTGGTGGACGCGGCCTGCGCTGCCTGCTGGGCGAGGGCGAGGCTCTCGGCGTTCACCTGATTCGTGATCGGCAGTGCACCCTGGGCATTGGACAGTCCGGTCTCGGCGCTGGCCAGGCTCGCTTCGGCCGATGCCAGCTCCTGGGGGGTCGCTCCTGCCTCGTCGAGAGACAGGCGCGCCTGATCCTCGGCCAGAGCGGCGCTGGCCTCGGTCACCAAGCTCTGCAGGTTGGTGGTGTCGAGGCTGGCGAGCACCTGACCAGCGGTTACCTCCTGGCCGGGCTGGACATCGACACTCGCGACGACGCCAGCCACACCGAAATTGAGGCCGAGCGCGGTCTGCGGCTCGATCGTCCCGCTTGTGGCGATGGCCTGGCTGATGGTGGCATAGCTCACGGGCTCGGTGACGAAAGAGGCTGCCGAATTGCCGTTCGACGCCACAACCCCGGCGGTTGCCCCGCCGAGCGCGACCACCGCGACGACAACGGTGGCCAGCTTGTGTGCCTTGACCGCGTTCGGTACCAGCCTCATCGGATCACGTGTCCCTCTTTTTCCTGCGTCTCGTCGTCGTGCCCGCCCAGAGGAAACCGCCGGCGGTGCGGCCGGCCCACTTCGAGCCACGGGGATCGTCGGTGCGACCGACTTCCCAGGGCGCCGAGAGTCCCGACACCGACATCGAGGGTCCCGGGATCATGGTAGCGAGGGGTTCATGTGATGATGATGAGTGGAAGATGTGAGCTTTCACATGTGGGCGAACCCGGCTTGATCTACGATGACCCTGGCCAATGTGCCGTCTACGCCGGGAGGGTGATCGACACCCGTGCCCCCTTGGGGAGCCGGTTCTCCACGCTGACGCTGCCCTCGTGGGCTTCGACGATCGCCTTCACGATCGCCAACCCGAGACCGGATCCTCCATGGCCGCGATCCCGAGCCTGGTCGGGCCGGTTGAAACGCTCGAAGGCAACAGGAAGGAAGTCGACCGGGAACCCGGGACCTTCGTCGTCCACCTCGAGTACCACTGATTGCATCGCCGCCCGGGCCCTCAACGTCACCGCGGAGCCATCCGGGGCGAAGCGCAGCGAATTGGACAAGAGGTTGTCGAGCACCTGACGCAGCCGCAACGGATCGACCGATGCTCCGAGATCGGAGGGCAGATCTGATTCGATGGTGACGTGTCGGTCCGCCCCTTGGATCGACGCGGATCGTACGGCATCTGCCACGAGCTTGCCGAGGGGGGTCCACCGGCGTTGGAGCTGGAGCTCGTGCTCGTCGCTTCTGGCGAGCACGAGCAGGTTCTCGATGAGCGACTGGAGTTGTTTGGCGTCCGAACCGGCATTCGAGATGGCTGCCGATAGCTCCGCCGGTGAGCGGCCGGGTCGCGACGCGAGCTCGAGCTCTGCCTCCAATGCGGCCAGGGGGGTACGCAACTCGTGCCCGGCATCGGATACGAAGGCGCGCTGGTGCTGCAGTGCACCTTGCAGCCGGGCGAGGAGCTCGTCCATGGTCTGGCCGAGCGCAGCAACCTCGTCAGCGGTGTTCGGCACCGCGAGGCGCGCTCCGGTGTCATGAGTGGAGATCGATGCAGCCTCCCGACGTAAGCGCTCGACCGGGCGAAGTGCTGCCTCGGCGAGGAGCCAGGCCCCGAGCCCGGCTAACACACCCACCGGCACCAGTACGATGAGCAGACCCACCAGTAATCGGTGTTCGAGCTCGACGCTCACGCCAATGGATGCCCCGATCACGAGTGCCGCACCAGGATCTGCCGGATCGGACTCGGCGAGCAGGCGGAACGGCCCATTGGAACCGGGAACGGTCACATCGAGATACAGGCGGTGCGCTCGGGTCTGAGCAAGCTCGGCTCCGTTGAGCAGCGGCTTGGTGCTGGTCGTTGTTGCCGGCAGAGCGGCGATCACGGCACCTTTCGCACTCAGTACCTGCCCGAGGAGGAGCCCGTAGCGGCCTACGTAACGCAGGTGGCTGTCGGAAGAGCTCTTCGCCCGAGACGCTGGTGAGGCGGTATCCGGGTGGCGGATCTCGTGCTTGGCGAGGACATGGGCGATGACTGGGGCACCCTGGGCCAACGTCGCGTCGAGCGAACCGTTGAGCTCGTGCTCCAACAGATGGACCAAGAGCCAGCCGGAGACTGCGAGAAGTAGCATCGCCGCGGTGGCGAAGACGAGGGCGAGGCGGAGCCGGATCGGCACGGGTTCACTCTTCGGTCTATTCGGACAGGCGCAGGCGGTAGCCGCCGCCACGCACGGTCTCGAGATCGCATCGTCCGAAGGGATCATCGATCTTGCGCCGCAAATAGGCAACGTACTGGTCCACCACGTTGGACGTCCCGTCGTAGGCAAAGTCCCACACCTGCTCCAAGATCCTCGTCCGGGTGAGCAGCTCGCCGGGATGTCGCATGAAGAGCTCCAATAACGCGAACTCCTTGGCGGTGAGCTCGATGGCCGTGTCGCCGCGCCAGGTCCGGCGCTCGGCAGGGTCGAGCCGGAGGTCGCCCACCCGAAGCTCTACGGGCCGTTGGCTAGTGCCCCTGCGTACGAGCGCCCGGATCCTGGCCAAGAGCTCGGCGAAGCTGAATGGCTTGGTGAGGTAGTCGTCCGCTCCCGCGTCGAGGCCGCGTATCCGGTCCTCCACCCCGTCGCGCGCGGTCAACATGATGACCGGACTCCACCGGTTCAACTCGCGTAGCCGGTGGCAGACACTGAAACCGTCGAGCTCGGGGAGCATCACGTCGAGCACGATCGCCGCGTAGTCGTTCTCGGTGCCATACCAGACAGCTTCGGAACCAGTCGATGCCACGTCCACCGCGTAGCCCTCCTCCTCGAGCCCCCGTTTCAGCAGGACTGCCATCCGGAGCTCGTCGTCGGCCACCAGTACGCGCATGGATCGAGGGTACCTGAGCCAACATGTGAATCCGATGTGACTGCCCCGGGCCGCACGGCGGCTTGTTGGGCTAGTTCGACCTGCCCCACGCCCTACGCGGGAGCCGGCATGGCGGTCATCGCCAGAACCAACGTGGTCAGCACGAGAACAGTCCGGTTCACCCGGCCTGGGCGCGTGGCGAAGCGCGGCATTGTCATCATGGGGCGTGGGCGATGGCAGGGAACACGGAGCGGTCGCCTCTCGCGTAATGTGAACGCTCCGACCGGGCCAGCCTTGCATGGTGTAGGTGCCGAGAACGTCATCGATCAGCCGTGACCTGCGCTTTGACGCCTGGGCTCCCACACGACGAACATCGAGGAGCGACTCTCGCCTTCCTCTAGCGGGCGGTCTGTCGCGTCTGTGCGTGACGAAGTTTTCCTACCCTACGAGCTGCCCGCCACGGGGCGGCGCTCGGCGAGCGGCTGAGCGTCTCCTCGCAGACCGCCTGACAGGGCTTGCGCTACAGCGGGTGAGTGTGCCGTCAATCAGCCGCGCGTCTCCAAGGAGACGCAAGAGAGACCAGGTGCACCGGGACCGTGGAAACCTTTCGCTGCGAAAGGCACGGCCTGCGCGAATAGGTGCCGTTCCCCTGGTAATGGCTGCATTGTGAGATTCCCGCCATCTGGGTCTGCACGGAGGGTCGGCGCGCTCAGGTGTCTTCGCGAAGCCGCCGGGCGGCGATGGCGCAGGTGGACTTGGAGATCTCGGTGCCAAGCGCATGTCGACCGAGCGACCTCGCAGCCACGAGCACGGTGCCAGATCCGGCGAAGGGGTCGGCGACGAGCTCTCCTGGCCAGGTGGACAGCCGGATGGCCCG
>JAJYWG010000035.1 GCA_021791615.1 Actinomycetes bacterium | reverse complement strand
CGAACGGCCTGTGCCTTCTCCTCAGGGGTGTAGCGCCGCTGTGAGGGCTGATTGGTTTGCTTGTGGGTATCCATGGCTCCAACCTCTTCCAAGGCGAGGAGCCTCCAAGAATTCCAGGGTGGTTCGGAGGCAGTACGCGGAGGTCCGGTGTCCCTGTCACCACGCGGTCCCCACTATCGACCGTGAGTGGCTACGCCTTCACGTGGGCGTGGCGATCAGCCACCTGGAGGATAAACACGCGGCCACTGGGTATGTCGCGCCGAGTGAGCGCAATGCCCATGACGAAGGGTAGGGGATCATGGCTGCTGTCGCTGGCGGCGGATGCGCCAACTGGCAGCCCGCAGCCGATCACGTAGTGACGTCGACGTGGATCCGTCAGGCCCACTTCCACCCCTCGGCTGGGTGCGGTCGGCTTCTCCCAAGGTGGAAGTGCCGCCCACCGAGGAAAAAGGAACCGTAGTTCCGTGAACAGCCGGTTCATCCGTGGCTCTATCGCCGTGGTGGGCGACAAGGTGGTCGCTTGGCCGTCCGAACGCGTAGCAACGCACCCCGGTGACGCGGGCCCCAGGCGGGAGCGTGAGGCTGAGCCAGCGCTCATGGCCGTCATCAGTCTCCACCTCGAACACCGGTCGTGCGTACGGGACGAGCCGGCTCGATGCATAGCCGACGAACGAGGTCGTCGGCTCGTCCTCCTCGCTTCCTCCGACCTCGAGAGCAGTTGGATCAGCTGTCAGCGTTCGCATCGGCACACAATCGGGGAACGGGAAGCACGCCACCCAGGCGCCCGACGCCGGGAGACCGTCGGGACCCGGGAGACAGACCCATGACTCCGGCACCGATGTCAGTACATGGGTGGTGGATCCCAAGGGAAGCGAAAGTGGTCGGATGTAGCCGATGACGCGTCGCTCCTCGTAGCCAGCGAGAGTGGCTTCCCGATCGGAGACAGTCGCGAAGCTGTGTTCGGCTCGAGGAGCCTCGGCCCAGATCAGCGGTAGCAAGTCCGGCGACATCTCGAAGCTGACGCTTGCCACGATCCGTTGGGTTTGGTAGCCGTTCGCCTCGAAGAGCTCGGGTTGGACGGTGTAGGCCACTTCTTCCCCGCGAGCCATCTCCCACAGGTCGGCAAGGCCCGTCCGCGCGCACCCCGGCCGCCAGGCCATCCCGAGCGTGCCATCGAGCCTCCATGACTGCCCGGTGCCGGAGGGACAGTCGCCCAGCGTCAGCCGAGTGCGCCCGGTCGCGACCTCCGACCACCGGTACAGCGGGGCCAGCTCCGGGTCGGGAACTCGGGCGTGACCGATAGTGCCTTCCACCTGGTAGCCACGGTGCACGAGGGATCTCCAGTCGACCGCTAAGCGGTGGCCCGGCTCGCCCACCGGCGTCAACGCCGGCGAGCCGGGAATCAGTCGCACGAGCGGGGAGGTCAGTCCGGGAAGGTGAGCGATACCTCCGATCAGTCGGGACTCGACCAATTGCTCACCGGAACGGAGCAACTCTGACCGGCTCACGTACCACGTTCCTCCCCCGTCGCTTGAAGCCGCTTCGAAGAGACCGGCTGCAGGCGCCGCGCGCCAGGGTGTTGCGATCTGGGCCACCGTCATCGCCGTCCGCCTGATCGAGCCAGTGCTCAGCATGCAGTCGTCGGGCTCGGCCGAATAGCGGAAGCGGTGGCCGTCGAGGGCGATCTCGTACAAGGGGAGCCATGTCCGGGATTCGGTGAGCTGAGCACCGAAGCGACCGGTGGCGGTCGAAGTGGCCCGATGGGCGGGGACGGAGCAGTCACCGTCGATAAGTGCCTTCCCAGTCTCGATCCTGAGCACTGGGGCGGTGGTGGAAGGGATTTGTGAGGCCAGCGAGCGATAGGCGCGTTCGAAGGCCCCAGCCAGTTCGACGGCATCGTCCACGGGAGAGTCGAACACGTAGGCGACTGGGAGCTCTCCCGCCGACAGCGTGGGGTCGTTCGTCACCCGGTACACAGGAGCGTTGGTCAGCTGGTCGGTGCCGGCTGCCAGGCAAGCCGTACCCCGTAGCGGCTCGGTCCAGACGCGACCCAGTGACACGCGCAGCTCGTTCTCGTTGGGCACTTGTGGACCGGAGACGTCGTCGACAGCTTCCAAGCGGGCGCATCCATCCAGGCGGCGGACCAGATCGAGGCGGACCGTACTCTCCGGCTTCCAGTGGGCCCACGCGCCTTCAGCGATGGCATGGGCGCCATCGCGGTAGCCGCGTGGAGGTATTGGGATGCGTCGCAGGCCGTCCTTCGGGAGGAAGACGGGCGCCGGTTCGCTCCAGCGGAAATGAGCCTCGGAGTTCTGTGAGTCGTTGTCGGGTGGCAGGCCGGGATCGAGGAGCGATGCTTCAGTACCGGCGAACGTCCCTATGCGGTGGGGTGCCGGTACGACAGGAGGGATCGGGCCTGGAGCCAGCCTCCACCAGTCGGTGATGCCTTGGGTCCGCACCAGGTCTTCGAGGACGGGGTCGAGACCGTCTGGTCCAAGACGGGCGCTGAGCCGCCAGTGAGCGTACGCCGCTCCATTGATCACCACCGCGGCGGCATGCCCGGGTTCTGACGCATTGCGGTGCCAGCCCGATCGTCGATCGATCGGGATGTCCGCTGGCTCCAAGTCCGCTCGCCCAATGCTCCCTGGCTCCAAGTTCCCTGGCTCCAAGTTCCCTGGCTCCAAGTGCGCGAGCCCGAAAGCGGACATGTCGGGATTGCACAGGGCCAGGCGGATGAGCCGCTCGACGAATCCAGGGTCCGAGAAGCCGTCCATGCCGGCGGGCCCGACGACGACGATCCATCTCCCTCGTGCCTGGGGCATCGCACCGACGCCCGGAGCGAAGAGCACTTCGAAGTCCGCGCACGACTGCCCTTCGGCGTCGACTAGCTCCGGTGAGCTGGTGACGATGCTCAGTGCCGGCGCCCAGCTCCGCTTCACTTCGATCATTGATGCGTCGCCGAACAGCTCTGGGTGGACCGAGGCGACACTTTTCCGTCCGTCACCCTCTGCCTCTTGGATGAGCTTTCGTCGAGAGGTCGCATGGTGGCGGTAGCGAAGCCTCGCAGCGTGGTTGGGCACGCCATGGATCCCTGCGGCACCCAGCGTGAGGAAGAAGTCCCAGTCTTCGTGGACTCCCACCAGGTCCTCGCTGAATTTGCAGCCGATGTCAAAGACCCCCCGGTCGACCAGGCAGCCCATGCCGCAGAAATTGCGAAGCATGAGCAGGTACAGATTGTACGGAGGCATCTCCACAATCCGCTCCTGATCCCCGAAGATCTCGAAGTCGGGGTAGACGAAGCCCACATCTGCCGGTGCGGCGGCCAGCGTCTCGAGAGCAGTCCCGATCTGAGTGGAGGGCATCATGTCGTCGCTGTCGAGGAAGAAGATGGCCTCGCCGCTCGACGCCGCCGCGCCAGTGTTTCGTGCCGCGCTCGGGCCTCGGTGCTCCTGGCGGATCACGCTGACCCCGGAATCAACAAGGGACGTCAGCACCTCGTCGCTCCGCTGGCGGCGCGAACCGTCGTCGACCACGATGATCTCGTCGACTGGGCGCGTCTGAGATCGGATCGAGCCGATGGCTTCTTCCACGAATGCCGCGTGGTCGAAGAACGGCATGACGACACTCACTCGTGCTGACGTAGCCGACGTGACCCGGCGGGTCATTCTGGTCTCACTCAGTCGGGCGCCACCGCGCCGGGGCCGCGCTGCATCCGCCGTCGAGGGCAGGTCCAGATCTTCTCGGGCCGCCGCAGACGAAGTGGGCGACACCGAAGTGTCCCTATGAGATCGCCGAGTGGTGATCGACCGGTAGAAGCTGGTGATGAGCTCTTTTCGCTCGTGATCGCCATCGTCGGGGATGTGCCGGATCACGTCTTCGGGAACCCCCCGGCGAACCAATGCGTCGGTGACGGATCGTGTCCCGACCAGATACCCGGAGATTAGGCCGGCGTAGCGAAGGTGGAGGTACTCGGTGAAAGGGTCAAGCCTCCCTCCATCGAAGCGAGCCGACGCCACAATTTCCAGGTCGGGAAAGGCACGGCAGATCGCCGGCAGAAGGTCCGCCGAAGCTCTTCCGGAGTGGAGATGGAGCACGTCGACGCGTCGCGAAGCGATGAATTCGACGAGGAACTGGGCTACGCCTCCTCGAACCACGAAATCCTGCTCTGTCCACAGCTCCCCCCCTGTGGCCGCCACGTTGGTGACCACGGCACCTCCTTCACCGAGAAGGAAGCAGTGGACGGCGACATCTCCACCGGCGGTAGCGCCGTGGACCGGCACGAGGGGTGTCTCCGAACCGGGACGCCTTCCCATCCAGAGAACCTGGAGATCGTGCGTCATGGCCGAAACGTCCGTCTACACCATGCCATGAAGCCGGCCAGCGACCGGATGCCCCAGTGCTTCGTCGATCCTTGGGATGCTGTTGTCGAGGTAGCAGTTGCTCGTCCACACTCGGCCTCCTCGCCCCGCTCCCCGTCGACAAGAAGGGTGTGGAGGCTGCTCCCTGGTCCCAGCAGTCCCCGTCCGTCGAGCTCACGGAGGTAACTGGATACCGCAGCTGATCCAGAGATGGGCGAAGGGCTAAGGGCGTAGTCGTGACCGGAACCTTCCTGGCTGTGGCGGCGGAGCTGGAGCACCTCGCTCACGTCGACGACCTCACCCCGTAGGGCAATGGTGGACACGATCCGCCAGAGGCGCTCGTCGTCGGGTAGCGACGATGGCCCCTCGATCTTCTCGGGCAACGTGCTGAGCGTGTCAACAGGAATGGCGAAGGCGGAGCAAGGCTCAGTACCAGGTCCATTGGAGATGAAGGCGACGAGGTCGAATTGGGTGGGCCACGGGACACGTGGCCGGCCAACACTGGTGTACGTCAGGTGCTCCCCATGCCTCGCCACCTCGAAAGGCTGTGAGGCGACGACGGAATGGATGAGGACACCCGGTCGCCTCTCGATCGTGGAAGAGATCGAAGAGGTCCAGTGGGCGAAGGCAACGTCGGGCGATGTCACGACAGTCACGTACGGGCTCGTCGCCCACCGATGCGAGACCGATCGAGCTCGGCCGATGGACACGAGTGCGTTGGCCATCGAACCATCCCTGTCGGTCACCACGCGCACTCGGCCGGCAAAGGACCTGTCGAAGCCGGCGACGATCCCTTCGAGCTGACGGACGTGGTCGTCAGACCAGCCGGCGGCCAATATCGCAACGTCGAACTCCTGTGTAATTTGAGCAGCGAGAGAGAGAAGGGTGTCGTGGAGGCCGACGGCTCCACTTGTATCGGGACGGACGAGCACGGTGAGCGGATGTTCACCCATCTGGTCGAACCCGGCACCGAACTGCGTCTGTCGAGGCTCAGTCGTCATACTTGAAGCGGTGGGGTCCGTAAGTGTCACCGACGAAGTCGGCCACCGTCCCCTCAGGGTCGAGCGGCGTCGGGAGCGTGTGCTCGTCCATCCTCCGACGGAATTCAAAAACGGCCCGCTGATGTGTCGCATGAGTGGTCGCCAGCAGGGCACGGCTCCACTGATCGGCCAGGTCGGGACGCGAGTACTTCCAGGCCATCATCAATGAGGCCTCGGCCGAGAAGTACACCTCGGACGCCGCAGGAATCATCTGTCCATCCCGGTCGAGCCGCTTGTCGTGGTACACCACGGCGGGGGGGTGGTAGACGACGCGAAAACCGGCCAGGCGCGCACGCCAGCTGAAGTCCACGTCGTCGCAGTAGAGAAAGAACGTGTGCGAGTCGAAGCCGTCAATTTCACAGAGCACCTCACGTCGCACGAGGAAGCATGCACCCGAGGCCCATGCAGTATCTCCGGTCGTGCGGTCGAATTCCTTTGGGTGCTCCATTGGCGCCTGTCGGGCTTCGACGATGCCGACATCTCGATCTCGAATTCCCGAGACCAGCTCGACGATCAGCTCAGGACTGGCATACGCGTCGGGATTGATCACGAGGGTGAGATCCATGTCCTGGCGACCGAGGAAGACGTTGTGCCCGCCAGCTGAGCCCAAGTTTTCGCCGAAGGACAAGTATTCGTAGCTGTCGAAGCCCGATGCAGTGATGACGCGTCGATGCTCGTTCTCCATTGCACGGTCGAGGAGAGGTGCGGGCGAGGAATCTCCCAGTGCCAGTACCATCCGCCCCAGCGCGCCGCGCCTCCGGGCCACGGTGCCGGCGGCGCAGATGCTGTGCACGAAACGTGTGACGTCTCTGGCGTCGTGGTTGAACAGCACGGTCTGCACGCGCAGTGAAGGCTGCTCGGGCAGCGCGCGCCCGGGGGACCCACGGGTGTCGGAGATGCCTACATTGGGATCGTTCATTGGGAGTCGTGCTCTGCGCGCACACTACCGCAGGTGTCCTCACCCGGAATGGGATTCCCGCGCCGAACTCCCGGACGGCGTCAGTGGTCCCGTGCGGACCAAACCAACGCGCGACACTGACGTCACATGATGAACTCGTTCGCGACGCGCACCCCCTCTGACCCTGTACGCCTCTGGTAGCCTGAGCAGTCGTGACGAGCCCGCCACTGGAGTCACTGGATGGGGATTGTCGTTGACGACACCCGATCCAGCTTCTGGAGGCGAGCAGGGGCCACAAGGAACCGAAAAAGGATTCCGCTTCCCTGCCGGCAGGGCTTCACACGAAGAGCCGTCGCCTGGAACCTGCCGACGGTGTCTCGAGCTGGCGGCCGAGGTGGAGCACCTTCGCGCCGAGAACCGCGGGACCGAATGGATGGCGGCTCGGATCGCCGAGCTCGAGTCGACCCTGGCCCAGTGCCAGGCCGAGAGCGCCAGCTTGGCAACGGTCCAGCCCACCAGGATGGGCAGCCGATTGGACCGGGTCGCCGGGTACGTACGTCGCGGAATGAGGGGTGGGGGCCACCGGATGCCGCTCAAGCCGGAGACCGGTTCCCAGGAACCAGAAGATTCCCAGGAGCTTCTGGCTTCGGCATTGAGGTTCCCTCAGGACTCTCGCTACCCGTCGTGGGTAGCCCTCTACGACACCTTGGACGACGACGCCAGGGATGCCATCGTGCGCCGTGTGGGGGAATTGGACCACCTGCCCCTGGTGTCGGTCATACTTCCGGTGTTCAACACGCCCGAGCCGTATCTCCGAGAGGCGCTGGACTCCATTCGGAACCAGCTCTACCGGAACTGGGAGCTGTGTATCGCGGACGACTGCTCCTCGGCGGAGTGGGTCCCCAAGGTCCTTGACGAGTACGCAGCCCTCGATCCCCGGATCAGGGTCGTCCGCCGCGCGACGAACGGGCACATCTCCGAAGCGTCGAACACGGCGCTGGACATGGCCAGTGGGACATGGGTGGCCCTGTTCGACCACGACGACGTGCTGGCCGAGCACGCCCTCGCCCTTTCCGTGCTGGCCCTGGCCAGCCACACCGACGCCGGAATTCTCTACAGTGACGAAGACCACATCGACGACGACGGCGTCCGCTCGACACCGTACTTCAAGCCCGATTTCGACCCCATCCTTCTCTATGGGCAGAATTACTTCTCCCACCTGAGCGTGATCCGACGTGACCTGGTCGAACAAGCTGGACGGTACCGGCCCGGGTACGAGGGGAGCCAGGACTGGGACCTGGTCCTGAGGGTCGTGGACCTCATCCGTGACGACCAGGTGGTGCACGTCCCACACGTCCTCTACCACTGGCGGGTGCACCCCGGGTCCACGTCGGCATCTCTGGCTGCGAAACCCTACGCGGCGACTGCCGCTCGACGGGCAGTGGCCGACCATCTCGAACGTAAGGGGGTCGCGGCGTCGGTGTGGTCGATCGGGGTGAGCAGCTTCAACCGGATCCGCTGGTCGGTTGACGACCACGCACCACCGGTGAGCATCGTGATGCTTCCCAGGTCGGGTGCTCGCTTGGCCCGATGCCTCGACAGCGTGAGGGCACTCACGACCTATCCGGATTTCGAGATCGTGGTGATCGACGACGGCGGCGACTGGCCTTTGATGCGGACCTTCTTCCGCGACTTTCGAGGTACCGTCGTGGTGCATGAGTCCTCTGGAGACGCAAGCGACGCAGAACTGTTGAATGGCGCCGTCCGGAGCTGCTCGGGCGACCTGGTGTGCTTCCTCCACGATGATGTCGAAGTCATCAGCGATGGCTGGCTCGAGGAGATGGTCGGCCTGTTGCTCAATCCAGGCATTGGTGCCGTGGGGGCGAAGCTCTTGTACCCGGACGGGACCGTCGAGCATGCCGGACTGGTGATGGGCATCGGGGGCACCGTGGGGAACGTTCACCGGAAGGCCAGCGGGTTAGAGCCGGGGTACTTCGGACGGGCAATGTTGGCCCAGTGCTACTCAGCCGTCTCCATGGCGTGCATGGCCGTGCGCCGCGAAGCGTTCGAGGAAGTCGGCGGCTTCGATGGCGAGCACTTGTCAGGCGCATTCCTCGACGTCGATCTGTGCCTGAGGATGGGTGAAGCCGGCTGGCGGGTGGCTTGGACGCCATTCGCCCGCCTTACCCATTACGAGACACCGACAGCGCCCCGGGTGACCGACGGCGAGAACGCAGTGCGGTTCGCCCGCGAGATCCGTCACCTCCAGACCAGGTGGAGAGAGACCCTGGAACGGGATCCGGCGTACAACCCGAACCTGTCCCTGGCGCACGAGACCTGGCCACTGGCCTGGCCACCGCGGGCGTCCTACCGCTGAACTGAGCTCAAGGGGTGGTCGAGCGAGAGACCAAGCGGCGCGACGCCGGCGCGTGAGCGGGTGCGTGGCCGTTGGCTGCGCCGTTCCCGTTCCCGTTGCCGTTCTCGTTCCCGGCGACGTGGCGGCCATTGCCGTTCCCATTCCCAGAGCCGTTCCCGTTGCCCGGTCTGGTCGAGACCCCGATCCCGCGGGGCGCCTGCGAGCCCGGTGCCCGGCGCGGCAACTGGTAGCCGGGTTGGAGAATGCCGGGGACGGGGGGCCGGTACACCGGTACCGGGCGGGCTGGTGTAGGGAAGGTTGGAGGTCGGTAGACCGGCGGCGGAGCCGCGAGCCCTTGACCAGCTGGCGACCCGGCGGTCGGACCGACCCATCGTCGAGTGCCGGCGGCGTGGGCGGCTCGGGAATGGCGCCGGCGACGCCGGGACAGCAACGGCACGGTCATGGCCCCGGCGACCAGGGCGATCCCGCCTCCGGCGGCGGCGGTGGCGATCCCCATGTGCGGCGCCACGTAGGTGAAGTTCACGACCGAAGCACCGGCGGGGACCCGGACGGTGGAGAAGAGTGGTCCGACCGGCGTGAGCCGAGCCGGGACGCCGTTGGTCGTGGCCGCCCAACCCGGAAGGTCGAGCTCGTTGCGGACCACCTCGGATGGCCTGGTGCACGAGGTTCGGAGTGAGTCGTACGAGATCGGGTCCAGGGTGCACGAACCCGACAAGACTCGGTAGAACGGCGTGGGAGACGGGAGCTCCCAGATCCAGGTCTGGCGGTCCCTGAACACCAGACGACCCGGGACGTCCTGCCAACCGGCTGGTGCGACGACGTACTTCACGCCGATGGCCTCGTAGGAGGTGACGTGCCGCCGTAGCTCCTCGACCGGGCTCAGGCCCGTGGGGCTCACCGAGGTGACGCCGTCGAACTGCTGCGGACGTTCGTTGGTCTCCAAGTTCTGCCGGACGAATGTGGCCCACGCCCCCGGGAGAGGAAGATCGTGGGCATTGACCTCGGCGATGCCGAAGTAGGAGCCGTAGTTCGGCACGACCGGTCCCAGGGTGGCGAAGCGGTAAAGCCCCAGGTGCTCCTGCAGGAAGGTGATCGGAGCCAGGTCCACCGGGATCCGCCCGGGAGCCGAGAGCTCGGGGACCATGAACATGATCAACCCGTCGACGACCAGCACCGCGCCCATACCCCATCGGGCAAGCGCAGGTCGTGCTGCCAACCCAACGATCGCGAGCACGACGACGGTGACCAGGGCCCATACCACCGCTTCGATCGGATAGTCGGCGAACCCGGTCTGTCGTTGGAGAGCCCGGAGAAGTCCGTTGGCGGCGAGCAGCTCTGCTCCGACAGCCAGGAGCGAGGCAATGGCCGCCGCTGCCACGGCGGTGCGGACGCGACGTGAAGGAGTCGCCGGTTCACCCACCGACTGGAGCCCGAGAGCGGCCAGGACGACGAACGCCATCTCCCAACTCGGCGGGGCGTAGCGTGAGAAGGCAGTCGCCGAGATGCCCGGCAGCAGGTTCACGAGGTGGACCACCGGCCCTACCCCGAACGACTTGGCGAGCACGATCCCTATCCATACGACGAGAAGACCTCGAATGCCCCGGTCCCTGCCGGCGAACAGGCCCAGGAACGCCACCGTCAACAGGGCTGCGGAGACGAATCCCCCCACCGAGCCCCAGAGCCCGTGGAGCGTCGTCCCGTGCACCGAGGCATTGAACCCGTAGAGCGGCCCGTAAAGGTACGGCAGACCTAACGTGGACACGGCCTGGACCGGGAGGTGGGCCGTCGCGAACGTTCCGGAGTGGCCCCCCAGGTCGGCGTGGGAAGTGGCGGCGGCGAACGCGGCGAAGAACGGTGCCGAGACGGCAAGGCCGACCACCCCCCCCAGACCGACCGTCGCGGCGTACCCGGCCCGGCGCCCTGAGGGTTGTTGGACCAGTCGGACCACGGCCCATGCCGCAGCCAACACCCCGTCGATGTACGCCGTTTCGGGGAAGCCGGCGTAGACCGACAGGGCCAGACCGGCGGCGATGAGGAGCCAGCCGCTCCATCCCTCCCGCACGGAGCGGTGACGAGCGCGCTCGATGCCCCACAGGACGACCGGGAGGAACGCGACCGGATTGAACGCGGCGTTCGTCAGCCAGGCAAAGGTCCCGTTCAGCCCGAAGAGGATCCCACCGACCACCGTGACCCAGCGGGCCAGGCCCATCTCCTTCAGCAACCTCTGGGTGGCGATGCCGGCGATCAGCTCGAGAGCCAGGTGGAAGTAGAGCTGACCGTTGGCCAGGGCCAGGAGGGGCGTGAGGGGGAACAGTGCCGCACTCTGCCCTTCGCCGACCAGCGGGACCCCGACACCTTCGTAAGGGTTCCACCAGCCGATCCGACCGTGGATGATGTCCATCGCCGAGAGGTGGCCCAGCGCCTGGCTCACGAATCCGACGTTCGGGTCGAGCCAGGGCAGACCGGGATGGAAGCCGAGCAACCCGCTGGTCGGGATCGTGGCCAGCCCGCTGTTGTAGCCAAGGACGCCGGTGGTGACGAAGCCGGCCAGGTAGGGGAGCGATGCCAGAGCGACGACCGTCATGACCACGAGGGTGTCGAAGCGTCTCCACCGTGAGGCCACAGCCCGCCGAACGGGCGTCACGATGTCCCCGCGGCCGTAGCGGCCGTCGCGGCCGAGTCCTGGATCCAGGTCAGCGCCTCACCGACTCGGGCCACGAACAATCCCGGGTCCCCGTAGTAGTCGTCGGCGACGGCGCGACCATGCGCTCCGAGGGAGTCATGCACCGTCGGGTCGTCCAGTGACTCGACCGCTGCGAACAGCTCGTGAACGTCGCGGAACCACAGCCCTCCACCGGCGGCAGCCAGGTCGGCGGCGACCGTGGCGTCCGGGACGATGATGGGAACGCCGAACCGCTGGGCTTCGACGCACTCCCGAGCCACGTAAGCTCCGGGCCTCAAGTCCAGCACAGCCCACGCGTGGGCCATGAACCGCTGCAGATCGGTGCGGGTATCGACCCCGAGCTGTCCGCGCAGTGACCGGGATCGCCAGACCGAGGCGACGCCGTCCTCCACGACCACCACCAGACGGGAGGCGAAGCGCGCGGCCAACCATGCAGCCAGCGGGGTCGGCGCCGTCGAGCCGGTGGTCGAGGAATTGACGGGATGGCCGCCGGGCTCCCCCCGAACATCGGGTGCGGCGGGGTCACGGTCCGTGAGCACCAGGAGGTAGCCGGTCTCTCCGAGAGCGTTGTGACGCCGATGCGCCGCCATCGGGTTGACGGCGACGTGAAGTCCTATCCGGTGCCCGCCGGCGCCTCCGCCTGTCGGATCCACCGAGACCGCGAGCCGGTGGGCGGAGGTCCCCTCCTCGTGACCGGACGGAGCTCGCCCGGGGGCGAACGCGGCCGACCGGGCCTCGGGGGCCAGGGAGTGGGCCACGGCCGCGACGTCGGGGTCGAGGGCGTCGAGCACCACGACGTGGGGGGGCAACACGTCGAGCTCCGGTCCGACATCGCGCATCGGCCACTGGCCGGGTTGAGGACCCGATCCCACGGGGTGGACGTCGAAGGCACCGTCGGGCCGGGCCGGGGCGGGAGCACCGGGCACCAGGATGTCGACGGGACCGTGACGGGACAGGGCCCCGGCAATGCTCCGAGCTACGAACCCGGCCTCGCTCCCGGGCTCCCCCCACTCCCGGCTCAGGACGGCGATACGCCGACCGGCGACCGTATCAGCCATCCCTGCTGGGAGACCCTGGCACGGACCTCCCCGAGGGGCCGGAGTCGCCGGGTCCCCCCTCAGGCTCGTCATCGCCGACCAGGGCGACGAGAGCGGCCCGCAGGCTGGTGACGTCAGCGCTGATTACCCGGACGACTTCTTCCACCACAGCTTCAAGTTGGGCGATTCTCTGAGCAAGGTCGTCACACCTCCGGGCGACGACGTCGGTGGCGCGGATCAGGTCGCCGACGAGCATCCGGTCGTCACGAAGGTCCGGTTCGAGGGTCTTCCGAGTCACGTCGGCGATCCGGTTGCTCACTGCCCCCCGCAGACCTCGACCCGCACTTTCGGGGACTCGGGGGCGGTGGTGGACACGGTGCCAGTCCGCGTGCATCTCCGTGACGGTTTGGTGCTCATGGACCGGTGGCGGCAGGGGTTGCGTTCCGACCGGCAGGGTGAGCATCGACGGTGGGCCGGGCACGGTTCGCCGGCGCGCCCGAATGTCGTTCACGATCTCCCGAGGCTCAGGCGCCAATTCGACCACCATTCGGATTCGTCCAATGTGCGTAGCGCGCAGGCCGAGTCTATCCGGGAGAGGTGGCAATTTAGGTGATCGTCGCCGGCCGATATCGCCTCATACCATCGGTCGATGAACGCAGCAATCTCGTCGGTGTTCGCCGAAGTGCCCCGGGTGGGTGACTCGTAGTGGATCATCTCGACAAGGGGCTCGTAGATCGTCAGCTTTCCGGACCGAGCCGCCCTGAGGCAGTAGTCGATGTCGTTCAAGTCCGTCCCGAAGCTCGCGTCGAACCCGTTCAATGTGTCGAACACGGAATGACCGGTGACCAGGCATGCTCCGGTCACCGCCGTGCAGTCCCGGGCGAGAACGGCCATTCCCAGATATCCGGGAAGTGTCCTACTCAGACCGGCGAGGACGTGGCCGGCGGCGCCTCCCATCCCCAGCACCACCCCGGCGTGCTGCACGCGTCCATTAGGGTAGAGAAGCCGTGCGCCCACCGCGCCGACGTGGGCGCGCTGGACGTGGGAAGCCATCTGTTCAAGCCATCCCCTATGTAGTGCTTCTACGTCGTTGTTCATGAAGACCAGGACGTCACTTTGGACGTGGTCGACGGCCATGTTGTTGAGCTCCGACCAGTTGAAGGGCCGGTCGTCATGGAGGATGGTGACGTCGGGCCGCGTCCCGAGCCGGTCGAGGAGGCTCTGGGTCTCGGGCTCGACCGAACCGTTGTCCACGAGGACGATCTGGGTCCTCTCGTCACCGGTGGTGGCGAAGACGGACTCGGTGCACGTCCTGAGGAACCGGGCACCGTCACGGAAGGGGATGATGATGCTGGCCGAGTACCGGTGGGAGCGGCGCCGTATCCACCACGATCCGGCCAAGGGCCCCTTCGTCACGCAGCCGGTCTCGCCCCGGCGCCGAAGTGCGTCGGTGACCGCCTGGGCGCCTGGTGCCGCACCCGTCGGTGTCGCCGTGAGAGGGGTCGCCGTGAGAGGGGTCGTCGTACGTTCCGGGTTCGGGACCGGATCCCAGACGCTGGGCCCGTCGGCCGGGCGGTGGCAAAGGACTTCGGGCACATGGGCATACCGGCCGCCCAGCTCGGCGACGCGCAGCATGAGGTCGTGCTCCCAGTCCCCGTCAGGGACCGGACGGATGCCGCCGGCCTCGTCCACCGACGCCCTCCTCCAAACCACGGGCCGCCCCACGTACGGAAGCGACAAGAGGAGCTCGGGCGACCAACCTGGTTTCAGCACCGGGTCACGTAGTTGGCCGGCGTCGTCCACACGGTCCTCGTCGCCGTAGGCAGCGTCAGCACGGAGAGCCCGATCTCCAACGGGATCGGATACGAAGCCCAGGGCCCCGAGCAGCAGCTCCACGGCGTCGGGGGCGAGCTGGTCGTGCCCGTCCAGGGAGATCCAGGCACCGGCCGAGCCGCCGGCCACTGATGCCCGTACCGCTTCGGCGGTCGGGGTCTCTCGTGCGAAGTGGAGTAGGAGGCCCCCGGGGATCTGGCGGAGGTACCTGCCGATGACCGCCTCGGTGGTGGCGTCGAGTGGACCGATGACCGCCAGATGGAGAGCCCAAGCGCCGACGGTCTGGCTGGCGATGGAGCCGAGGCCCCGATCCAGCCAGGCTGGGTCAGGGTCGGCGACCACCACCACCACGTCCAAGGTGAGTGTCGGGGTGCCTTCGGGGAGGCGGATATCGGATCGGGCCCCGGTCGTGGTCTCGGCCTGGCGCTTGGTCGGGCGCTTGGCCTGGTGTCCAGCCTGGCGCTCAGCCTGGCGAGTGGTCGCCCACTTCCTGTACCGATCCAGGTCCTGGCTCACGTCCGGACGCAGCTGAGGGAGGTCGCGGGCGGCGAAGAGGACCCGTTCCACGCTGGGAATGTAGTCCAAGCTGTGCACGCTCTTGGGCACGTGGGTGCTTCCTGCTGGCGCGCCGGCCCGCAGACCTGCCACGATGCGCGGGTGACCCCTGTTGCCGAACGCCTCTTGATGGGCCCTGGACCGTCGAACCCGTATCCAGAAGTGACGGCGGCCCTGACGTTTCCGGTACTGGGCCATCTCGACCCCAGGTTCCTCGACGTCCTCGACGAGACCTGTCGACGGCTCCGGAAAGTGTTCCAGACCGAGAACGCCCTCACGCTTCCGCTGAGCGGGACCGGCTCCGCCGGCATGGAAGCGGTGTTCGTGAACTTCGTCCGGCCAGGAGACCCGGTGGTAGTGGGGGTCAACGGGTTGTTCGGCGAGCGCATGTGTGACGTGGCGGCCAGGGTCGGTGCCGACGTCGTGCGGGTCGACGCTCCCTGGGGCGAGCCCCTGGATCCTTCGGCCCTGGTGTCAGCGCACCCTGCCCCTCGAATTATCGCCCTGGTTCATGCCGAGACGTCCACCGGGGTGTGGAACGACGTCGCCGCGGTCGGGAAGGTCAAGGGAGATGCGCTCTTGGTGGTCGACACCGTGACGTCCCTCGGGGGAATGGAGGTCCTCGTGGACGCGTGGGGCATGGACGTGGCCTACAGCGGTACGCAGAAGTGCCTCGGTGTTCCCCCCGGCCTGGCGCCTCTCACCGTCTCGGATCGAGCCCGGTCCCGTCTGGTGGAGCGCCCCACGAGCTGGTACTTGGACCTCAACCTCCTGGCCCGTTACGTCGACTCTGGCGCCGGACGGGTGTACCACCACACGGCCCCGGTGACCATGATCGGCGCCCTCAACGCCGGACTGGGGGTGATCCTGGGGGAAGGACTTGAAGAGGGTTGGGACCGTCACTACAGGTGCGGGAAGCTGCTCCAAGACGGATTGGAGGCCATGGGATTGGAGCTGTTCGCCACCCGTTCCCATCGGCTGGCGCAGCTGACGACGGTGCGCGTGCCGGAGACATTGCCCGACGGAATGGACGAGGCCGGCGTTCGACGAGCACTCCTGGACCGCTTCGACCTCGAGATCGGTGGAGGTGCCGGGAAGCTCTCAGGACGGGTGTGGCGGATCGGGTGCATGGGGCACTCGTCTCGAAGGGTCAACGTCCTCACCTGTCTCGGTGCGCTGGCCGAGGTGCTGAAGCGGTGACGGGTTGATGGCCCGCACGTCCAACGTGACGCCGTTGGAGCTCTCGGGGCGCCGCATTATCCTGCGAACGCTGGGTCCGGGAGACTACGACTCCTGGATCGAGGTCCGCTCACGCTGCCGCGACTGGCTGATCCCCTGGGAGCCTCGTCCCCATGACGCTCCCCAGGTGGCCGAGGATCGGGGGAGCTTCACCGCCCGGTGTGCCATCCGTGACCGGGAACGGCAGATGGGAACGGGGTTCGGTTTCGGCATATTCGATCAAGGCCGGTTCGCCGGTGAGGTGACCCTTTCGTCCATCCAGCGCGGCCCCTTCCAGAGCGGCTTCGTAGGGTACTGGATCGACCGGGAAATGGCAGGGCAAGGTTTGGTGCCTGAAGCGGTGGTCATGGTGCTCCACTTCGCATTCGAAGCCGTGTACCTGCACCGGGCCGAGATCTCGATCATCCCGCGCAACCGACCAAGCCTAAGGGTGGTGGAGAAGCTGGGGTTGCGGATGGAGGGGGTGGCGGAGCGCTTCTTGGAGATCAACGGGCAATGGGAGGATCACGCCCGCTTCGCCATCACCGCCGAGGAGTGGGTGGTCCGTCGCCGTGAGCTGCTCTGGACCTGGTTAGGGCGTTGGTGATCCCACACGCTCAGGACCCTCCGGGGCCGAAAGAGCCCGGAGGCGCCGGTCCCCCCCGGACGACCACGGAGGGGGAGTGGCGGAAGAACTGCTCGACGTCGTGCTCGTAAGTGTAGGTCTCGGGACGATGGCCGGCACTTCGACGCAGACGCAGGGATCGGATGAAGTTTTGGACCGCGCCGGCACTCGTGTAGCGGTACCGGAACCCGGCATCCACCAGGCGCCGGGTGTCCACCCCACGCCCGAAGCGAAGTAGGGATTCCAGCTCGGGGGGGAAATCGAACAGCCCGAGCTGGATGAAGGGTCTGAGAGCCAGTGCCGGCTTCACCGGAGGCAAAGGAACGAGGTGGGTTCCGCAGATCGAGGCCACTTCGCTCCACGGGAGTCGCCCCGACCCGGCAACATTGAACAGGCCGGGCAGCTGATGGCGGGTGACGAACTCCAGCGCCCGCACGACATCGTCTTCTTCGACGAACTGGACGAGCGGGTCGAACCCGAATACCGACGGACACACTGGCCGGGACAAATTCTTGCTGATCGACGTCACGATGTCGCTTCCCAGAACGTTGGCGAACCTCAGTAAGGTCACCGTGGTTGAAGGATTGTCCTCGGCAAAATCCCGCACGAGGCTCTCCGCTTCTACCAGCGAGCGCTCGACACGAGTTCTCGGGGGCGACGATCGGGGCTCATCTTCGGAAAAGGTGTTGGGATCCTTCTCCGACGAGCCGTAGACGAGGGTGGACGACTTCACGACGACATGGCGGACCGGCGATTCGGCTGCACCGGCCGCGGCGAGCAGGTTCATGGTTCCGATCACATTGATCTCGTGGAGGACGCGGGGGCGCACGAGCGTCGAGTCCACCACCAAGAACGTGTGGATGATGGTGTCGACCTGAGTCGCCCGGACGATCCGGCTCAAGGTGGAGTACGTCTGGTCGGCGCGTACGAACTCGGCTCTCTCGAGCTGTACCGAGGGACTGCTCGATCCCATGCCCAGGATCATGTCGACGTCGGGATCGCCTTCGAGGGCCTGGATCATGCGCCCTCCCCAGAACGTGTCAGCTCCGGTGACAAGGACCCTCCGGCCCATCGTGGCGAACCTCCGCCTCAGCCGAACCAAATGCTGCGACGGTCGCGCAGCATGTCGAAGATCGTCTCTTGGATGAGAGTCCGGATGTTCTCGACCTCGTCCATCACCCGGCTCTTGGAGTACCGCTCCTGATCAGGAGGGACGTCGAACGTCACGGGATCGAGAACCCGGAGACGGAATTTCGCCGGGAACGGAACGAGGACACCGAGTGGACCGAGCATCATGAAGTTCGCCGTGATCGGAAAGTACGGCACTCCGATGAGCTTGGCCAGTGCCGGCAGTCGGAACACCACGGGCATCGACTCTTCGGACCCCACCACGGCAATGGGGACTATGGGAACGCCGGTACGCATGGCGATCTCGACGAACCCCCCTCTTCCGAACCGGCGGAGCTGGTAGCGGTCCGTGAACGACTTGGACGGCCCCTTGGTTCCTTCGGGGAACACGACGGCGAGCTGGCGCTGATCGTGGAGCAGGCGGTAGGCGTTGTCCGGATTGGCGGACACACCTCCGGCGCGGCTCCACAACGTCCCGACGACGGGAACGGTGCGGAAGAAGTAGTCGGCCAATCCGTAGACCGGACGGCCGAGCTCTTTTTCGATACCGTGCATGATGACCGGTGCGTCGGATGGAATCGCCCCAGCGTGGTTGGCCACGAGTAAAGCACCCCCTTCCGTCGGTATCTTCTCGAGGCCCTCCCACTCGGCTCGAAACCACTTGGAGTACACCGGGTCGTAGATCTGACGGAGGAGGGTACGCACACGCTCGGATCGTCCCCACTCGTCGACGTCGGAGAGGCGAGGATCATCGGGCTGATCAGGGGCCTGGGAGGGGAGCCGGATCGGGACGACGGCGGTCGAAGAGCGATCCCTTCGTTCAGTCGTGCGAGGTGGAGGCACATCGCCATCGTACCGGTCCGTGGGCCACGGCGACCGGGCGAGTTGTCACTTTGGGCCCTCTGGGAGCTGGCTCGCTGATCGAGTCAAGTGCTCGATCACTCCGAGGAGGATCCGGCGCCCATCCTCGGGAGAGAGATATCGGGCCCGGAGGGTCAACGTCGATCGGCCACCGGAGACCCGTACTGCACCGAATGCGAGTGCCGAACGGCCCCGGGCCACCGGGTAGCACTCGAGGGCGTGGAGGCCGGGTATCTCGACTCGACCGAAGTTCGACACCAGCAACGTGTCGGAGACCCGCCCTACGAACGGGGCTGCCAGCCTGAGGAGCCGCGTTCCGTGGACGATCTCCCAAGGCTCCTCTCGTGCCGCCAGGGACCTCTCGATAGCTGGACGCAGCGATCCACCGGCACGGGCATCGATGCGCCGGTAGGTCGAGATGTCACCGTCGCCCGAATGGGCTACGAGGCCAAGCGAGAGTCCGACGCGCCGACACGGAGCACCGGCGCGGTTGCAGTGGTCCAGCGTTGCGGCGACGCACGCATCCGGTAAACGGGTCGTGATGTCACGCCCGACGAGCGGGAGCGTCACCGAAACGAACGTATCGGTGGTCGGGGGTGGCGACGACGGAACCACCGGATCCGCCGGCCTGAGCAGCCGTTTCAAGATCGACCACGGAGGTACCGTCCGGCGCTCGAACGTTCTCGCTCTTGGAACCCTCCGAGGCTGGTGGCCGGCAATGATGCGGAACAGTGTGAAGACGTTCGAACCGTCGAATGCGGCGTGGTGGAGGGCGATAGTCACCCACATCCCGTTAGCCGCGGCGACCACACGCAGGGGAGGTTCCCGGTGCAGATCGAAGCCGCGCACCACCGCGGCCGGAATGGAGTCTTCCGATGTCACCACCTCGGGGCGGCAGGGTGCCCCTGCGACCCATCGATCACCCCGGATTCGCGCAGCCGAGAGCGGGAGTGCCGCCTGGACTGCAGCGAGGCGCGACGCGAGGTAGTCGTGCAGAGTCGGCTCGTCGGTCCCCAATGGCTCTTTGAATCGGAGCACGCCCAGTCCGACCCAGGTGGTCCGTCGATCGGGGTGGTGGAGCATATGGAGTGCCCCGGACGTAGCGGTCCGAGGGAGGGCTGTCGAGCCTTCGACGGATTTGGAGGCGAGCGGAGCCACGCGCGCGGAGGCTACTACCCGGCTCATCGCCCCTCGTGACCCGACCGGGACGTGCCGAGCAAACGACTCTCCTCGCCGAGAAGACGCGTCCGAGTTTGGCCGGGGCGAGGTGGGTTGCAAGACTCCATTGTCAAGTATGTCCGGGATTCAGGTATGTCCGGGATTCAGGTATGTCCGGGATTCAGGTATGTCGGCCGGTCGCCGAGACGCCAGGCGCTGCCGGAGGACCGGGAGACGTCGACAGTGATGGCGACGGATGTGGCGGTGGCGCTCCCGGGGGTGGCGCAAGTGGCAGTGGGGGTGGGTGCCAGGCCGGCGGTCCGCTGTCGCCACCGCTGCTCTCCCATCGGGCAAGACCCGGGATCAGAGAGACGACGAGAGCCCCCAATGCCACCCCGCCGAGAATCTGTGCCGTGAAGCTCAGCGGACCGAAGAATGCATTCGATGTGAGACCTGGTCGAATGGCAATCACGACGCCTGCAGCTACCGTGGCCGCGAACGCCAGCCACGGCAGTGATATCGCCCTTCGGGTTGCCGAGATTACCAGGCTGAGATCGGTTCCGACGACCTTGAATCGTTGGCGGGAGGGACGATCGATCCTGGGAACGACCACGAGGAGTGGGACGATCACGGCTGCTGGTCCGATGAGAAGGAACATCGCCGCGGTGAGGACCAGGGTGGAGACCACGGGTCGGGACGTATAGCCGTGGCGCGACATGAGCACGGAGGAGATCGGAGCCTGACCGCGGGCCCGCCCCTGTTCACTGCCCCGAGCCTCCGACGCTCCCCGCGGCCCGCTCCCTTCAGCCGGATGAGGCACCGACTCGCCGGAGTCACGGAGATGGACTTGGTTGCTGGAGGCAGCGTGGACGGGAGGTCGGTGCTTCGCCTTAGGGCGTAATTCACTTCTCGCATCGGAACGAATGCGGGGACGGCGTCGGCGGTTGGGAATGCAGGCCCACACGACGAGAAGGAAGGCTAAAGCCGCACCCGCCAGAAGGGCATAGCGGAAGGGGTTCTCCGGTGCGAACGTGAGTGTGACAGTCTGTGGAGAAGTGCTGGCTGGGAGGATGTACCCCTGCTGCCAACCGTCGAGGCGGACAGGCTTGAGTTGGATCCCGCCGGCTCGGGCCACCCACCCGACGTTGTAGTTCTGATGTACGCCGATAATGGCTCGGGACCCAGGAGTGACACGGATCGTCCTCTGGGTCGCTCCCCAGTGAACTATGGAGACCGAACGAGGCGCGGCACCGGCGGGCAAGGGGGTGCCGCTCAGGGAGAGCGACGTGACTTTCATGGCCAGCTTGGAGTCGTGGACCGTCAACGTATGGAGTCCGGGCCCCAACGTGAGGTCACTGTGGGGGGTGCACAAGGTGACACTCATCGGTTCGAGGCCATTCAGCTGCGCGTAGGTGCCCGTCACTTCAGTGGAGTAGTTCCGACCGTCGACATCGATCGTCGGTCCGTGACCGCACGTCAGGGTGAACGGCCGACTCAAGGGATGTGCCACCGGCGGGTAGACGGCGGTGACGGCGGGAAAGGACAGCTCGGCCATGCCGATGGGTATTACCGTATCCCCGTTGGTGAGGATGTTGTATCCCGTGAGCCGCTGCTCAGTCGGGAACGTCACCGTCAGCCGATTCGTCGTGAGCGGAGCGAACTGCACCGTACCTGCCGTCGCCGGAAGTTGCACCAATTCGCTCTTCGTCGGGGTCGTGAGGCGGAGTACTTCGGGTCGGCTGGCGGCAAGATCGGGAGCGAAGTCCAGCGACGACAGAGTCAGAGTGCGCGGCCAAGTGTAAGTGAGGCGCGGGTTGCTGTCACCGGCTCCAGCCCACCAGCTGGTCAGGGTGCTGCTGTCGATGAGGTTCCCCGACTTGTAGAGCGGGAGGTTGCCGAACGTCGAGGAGGCACGCACCACCAAAGATCCTGTGGTATTTGCCTCTTTCACAATTTGAGGTATAGGAAGCGGAGTGATGGTCGCATCGACATGGAAAGTCGCCTTGAAGGGCACTGAGAAAATCCGCGACATGTGTGGCTCCTCGTCAGGGGCCGACAGATAGGCGAACTGGTTCGGAAGCGGTGATGTGAACAGGTACGACGGAATGGTACCGGCCCCGGTTGCTCCATCGGCAGGGAGCTTCCAGCTCTGGGAGACAGTTACTCCGGGAATGGAAATGTGGATGAAGCCTGGTCCGGCATCGGCGGCCGGTTCCAGCGCCTTCGCAAGCCGGGCGATGGTCACCCGTAGGAACGTGGTGTCGCCCGAAGCCACCGGGACCGATTGAGCGACTTCGTCGGGCGTCAACGACGAGGCTCTCTTCCCCTGGCTGGTGGACACCACGACCTGCTCCACAATCGGCCGCCACGGCCCGTCGTGCAGCGGGGTGATCTCGATCCGGCTGATCGGGACCGGATGGTGAAAGGTGATCTGGATCCAGGGATCTTGGAGATTCGTGCCCGATGCAACCCAGCTCGCCGTTTCGGGATTGTTGATGAACGCGTCCAACGGCTGGTATCCGGGGATCCGGTCGACAGGGGTGCCATAGGAGGACGCGGTGACCGAGGCCGCGCCATGGAGGACACTCACCGTCTCGTGCCGGTTCCCGGGGACGACGGTCCACTCCTTTGGGTTTCCACCGACTGTGGGAGCGGCTTCGTTAGGCTGGAGGACGTACGAAACGTTGTCGTAGAGCTGGCCGAATGTGGTGTCACGGAGCTGCTGGCTATCGGTGTCGACCCAGGTCGGATCTGTGAACTTCGGTGCCAGGACATCGCCTGCCAACGCCACTGCCTGGTTCGCAAGTTGACCGGATGCAGCCAGTGGCAACACGCCTTGGGGTCCTCCAGACAACACGACACCCGTGGATGCAGGGTAGGTGGTCACCATGGAGTTCCCCGATCCGGTGGTAGCCACCTGGTAGATCTCCAATGCTCTGAGTCCCGAGGTCTCCGAGAGAGGGGCGAAGTCGACCTCGGCGAAGGGACCCGAGTCATCGTTGACGACGACCGGTCCGAACTGCGCAACCCGGGAGATGCCTGGATCACCGGCAAGGGCGGTACGGATCGTCACAGCCGGAGGGCTGCCGGTCTCCGAAGAGTTGATGTCGTTCTCGACCAGAAGGTATCGGACCCCAGCGCTCGCGAGATATTCAGCCAGCCCGGGAACCGGCTGGCCGTTCGCCAGGACGCGGTCCAGCGCGTCGAGGAATTGCGTGTTGCCGATGGATCCCAGTGGTGCGATGTTGCGATCTCCCCATGGGACGTTGCTGAGCGCTTCGATTGGCTGGTCGTTCGTGGTGCCCCAGTCGAATCTCCCGAACGGTGCTCCGGGAAGTACGACGGTGGTCGAAAGCGCTCCCCGTGCGTTCAGCCAATGGGAAGCCTGGGTCCAGTACGACGGCAAGGCCGCATACGAGCCGGCCGGGTATAGGTTGCCATCGAGGGCTGGGAAGGATGCTAGGGCCAACGCCGTCACAACCAGTGCCACGAACCCGACCATCACGAGCATGCGGAGAGCACCCAGAGCGCGTGCCATCGCCCGCCCCCACACGTGAAGCGCGTGAATGAGCCCCAGAACCAGCGGAAAGGTTACGACAGGCTGAAATTTGTAGACGTTGCGGAGCGGTGCGAGGGGACCGGTCAGAAGGTACCGGACAAACCCGGACAGCGGCCCCCCGAGATCCCCCCAATAGCCAGCGCAGATTGCCAACGAGGCCAGTCCAAGCGACAGCACGAGGAACAGTCGCTCGGGCATGTCGCGTCGGGTGAGACCGTAAATTCCTGCCGCTGCCACGGAGGCGGTTCCGACGATGGTGGCCGGAAGGGTCTCGAACAGGTAGCCGGCAGGGGTCCATTGGCCATTGATGGTGACCAGTGACAGCCATACACCTGCACCTCGAAGGGTTTCGGGGACTGAGGCAAGCTTCGTGGTCGCCGTCGCCGTTTCGGTGTACGGGATGAAGTTGAAGCCGTACTTCCCCTGGAATACGAGAGCTACGAGAAACCACGCGGTGGCGAGCACGGTGGCACCCACCCAGTAGACGAACAGTCGATTGCGTTGTGGCCCTGCTCTCCTGGTGAGGAACCAGATCGCCGGCAGCGGCAGCACGGCGAAGACTGACGTGGCGTTTACCCCTCCCATTAGGAGGATGGCGACGCCGGAGCGTGCGGCCGCTCCCGAGAGAGAGGTCTTCCCGTGAGATGCCCTGAGGAGGGGCAGCATGACCCAAGGAAGGAGCACGACCGGCAGCAAGCCGGCCGAAGCCAATGCCGCAGTGAGCATGATCGGCGACAATGCGTACGCTATGCCGCCGCACATCTGGGTCCACCGTCCACCGATACCGAGCTCTTGGGCCACGAGGATGGTTCCCCAGTAGGCGATGGCAAACAGGAGTCCGAGCCATGCACGCTGAGTGATCCAAGCGGGAACCCCAAGGACGTGACCAAGCCAGTAGAAGGGACCCATCGGAATGAGGTACCCGTAAGCCTGGTTCTGCACCGAGCCGAAGTACGCCAGAGGATCCCAGAGACGGGTGGCGGCGGCCAGAAATCTGCCGGGGTCCACGGTGAGGTCGAACTTGGTGTCCACGACGATCCGGCCCGCAGCCTGAGCGAAGGCGATGGCCAACAGGCCTGCGGTCACTAGGACATCGGGAATGCGGCGCCGAATATTCGCCAGAGCAGTCGACGGCGTCACTTGGGGTTGTCGACGGGTGGTGGGTCCTGCCCCAATGGGTCCCGGTCCGATAGCTCCCGACAGATTGGACGTCGAGACGACACCGGTAGCTTTCGGTGTCGTCACTCCGGTGCCCATGTCGCTTCAAACCTGAAGAAGCTCATCAGTCCGATTCCTCTTGGCGGCGGAGGACGAGGGCGAGGTTCCAGGTCACGAATTCCCGCAGTCCGGGGACGTCGACTGCCCTTCGAGTCCACTGGGGGTAGTAGCGAGGGAACACATCGATCACGTCAACTCCGGCGTGATCCCGAGCTAGCGAGAGCACGGTCTTGATGCTGAGCGGGAACAAGCTCGCGCCAAAACGATTCTTGGGAGGATATCCCGTCCGCCTCTCGTAGCGTCGAGCTGCACGTTCGCCCCCCAAATAGTGCCATGGCGAAGTTTCATGGCCGCCGAATGGCGACAGCCAGTTGGTGAATGCCAGAAAGATGGTGCCTCCGGGGTTAGCCGCCCGTACGAGCTCGTGGAACAGGATCGCGGGTCGGTCAACGTGCTCGATGACATTCGACGAGTGCACCACATCGAAGGTGTCGTCACCAACAGGCAACGCCAGTCCATCGCCGATCACGCCATAGCCGAGTGCTCGTCCAGGTGCGGTCATCTCGTCCCAGAACGGCTCCACGAAGACGCTCTTCGCCCCACGCCGACGGAAGGCCTCGGCAAAGTATCCTGGGCCGCCACCCACGTCCAAGACACTCGTGCCGGCAAGCCTGTGATAGCGGTCAACGATCTCCGCGGTGTCGTCTCCCAGAAGCGTGTAGAAGTGATCTGGATCTTCGAATTGCCGTCGGAACGCCTGGAACAGAGTCAGAGAGCGCCGTATCCCGTTCCCTGAGCGTGGTGCGGGTCCAGTGGAGTTTTCGAGGCCCTTTCCGGGGCACCGCGTCTCCTGGTGACCAGAAGTGGCAATCGCACCCCGTTCCACGGGTCCGAGGGGAATTCCGGTGGATCGTCGCCGATGGTGGAAAGTATCTACCGCTTCAGTGAGGAGCCTGATCCACGTGGAGACAGTGCGCTCCCACGAGTATCGAGCAGCGTGTGAGCGAGCGCTGGTGCCCATCGCCTCGCGAAGAGATTCGTTCCGCGCCAGCGCGATCCACTCGTGGGCCAAGTCCAATTCCAGACGTGGCCCCGACGCGTCGACCAGCACACCCGTCTGGTTCCTGACAATGGCGTCACGTACACCGGGAACGTCTGCAGCCAAGGAGGGCGTCCCACTCGCAGCCGCCTCGAGAATGGACATTCCCCATCCTTCATGGTGCGCTGCGTGCACCAGGAACCATGATTGGGCTAAAAGGCGAGCTTTGTCTTCTTCGCTTATTCGACCGATGACGTGGGCACCTGGGACACTCTCGGCCTGGGCCCGTAGCGCAGCGAACTCAGGACCGTCGCCGACCATCACGAACCGACCACCGACATGCGGCTGGACGTGCTTCCATGCCGCAAGAAGCAGGTGAAGACGCTTGTGTGGGACGAGACGGCCAAGGGAGAGGAATAGGGGCTCCGATGTCTTTTCAGCCAACTTCCCTTCGGGCAGGTCCACGCCGCTCTCGATGACACGGATCCGCCCGGGGCTTACGCCGATCTCCACGAGTGCTCGAGCGGTGGACGGTGAGACGGCAACGAAGAGGTTGTGCCGATAGACCGCCGGCATGAGGTGCCGCTCTACTGCCGAGGCACCTGCGGCAATCGGAGCCGGGAAGCGGGACCTCCACTGGTCAGTATGGACGTGGTGAACGAGGCAAATTGACGGCCCCCGACGCCATAAGGGCGAGAAGAAGGGGAGCCCGTTCTCCACGTCGATGACGACGTCTGCGTCACGGTAATGGCGGGCATGGACGAACGGCACACCCAAGTACTGGCTGAAGGTGCCTCCTGCTTCGTGGACTTGATATGGGCGGGCATCGACAGGCCCACCACAGACCAGCGCGACCTGGTGTCCCCGTGATGTGAGCTCTCGAAGTAGGCGGTCTGCGAGCACTTCGGAGCCACCGGCCTGAGGATGGGCTAGGTCACGCCAATTGACCATGACGATCTTCATCGCGCATGGCCTAATCGTGATGTCGACACGAAATTGGTGAAGGCGTGGGAACGATCAAGTGACCAGGGGGGTGATGCTTGAGGCGATCTGGCCTCCCGGAGATGAAGACATGGGGCGATTGAGAGCTCTGGCGCTGGCGTCAACGGCATTAGCCCTGAATGACGTTGAATGACCGCAGCTCGAACTCGCGCTCCAGAGTTCGTGGCGCGCCAGATCTTCGATACCGAACCTCTGGTACGACACCCGGAATTGGGGAAAGCGCGTAGTAAGGCACTCGGCGAACTCCCAGGCTTCGCTCTCGGGAGTCATTGGGAATAGGACGAGTGCCCCTCCACCTTCGAGGGTGCATATGAGCGGGGAGCGACCGGGCACGTACTGATAATTTTCATCCAGCACTGCCTGGATCGCCGGCACCAGATCCTGCTTCGCCTCATCCGACATGACGACTAAGCCACCGGTCGACTGAGTCGAATGGCTATCGACTTTGATACTCATTACGTCGCTCAACATCGACAGTGGGTCACGCAACATGCGCACCCGACTTCCTCCGACGTGACGCCAGAAGACCGGAACCTCAGCAATCCTCAGGCCGAGCCTACGAGCGAGGACCAATAGGTCGACATCAAAGGCAAATCGCTCGGTGCGGGTGAATTGGAACAGGAGGCGAGCAATGGGAGTCCGGAAGGCCTTGAACCCGCATTGCGTATCTTCGAGCGACAACTTGGTGGCAGCATTGACCACGCGGTTGAACATGCGGCCCATGATGATGCGTCCGAAGTTGTCGCAGATGACCGTCGACGTCGGGAGTGCGCGGGATCCGATGGCGACGTCTGCCTGCTCCAGAGCGGCGAGCAACTGGGGAAGTTGCGAAGGATCCACGGACATGTCGGAGTCCATGAACACTGAGACTGGTGACCGGACCTGAGCCACTCCGGCGCGAACCGCACCACCTTTGCCGACGTTGCGATGAAGGCGGACGGCACGGGAATGCGGGAATCTCCTGAGCAGGGCGAGAGCACGTTCGGCGGTGCAGTCGGTGCTGCCGTCATCCACGACGATGATCTCGGTGGTTGCGGGGTCGATGGCGCCGGTGGCGGCGCCCACTGTGAGTAGTGGGAGGGAGTCATCTAGGCGAGCCTCTTCGTTGAAGGCCGGAATGACGATCGTAAGTGCGAGGTCGCGGGGATCGGGCCTCGGATCGCGGCGAGCGCTGATCCGGAATGCCATTCCGGGGCGATTGGAGTGCTCTGGGGCCGGCGCGATCACCGGGTGACCTCCGCCCACTGCGTATCCGCAGTTCCCCCCATGCTCCCCGCCATCCCCTCATCGCCGGCCCAGCTCCCCGCGGACGGCGATCAGAATACTCCCGCACAATCAGATCAGTGCCTGGCGTGCATCTCGAGCCGAGTCCACTACCTGCGGCCGCCATCGCAGATCCCTAAGATCATGTCGCTCTAATGACCGCGTGTCAATGAGCATCCGGGTGTGACCCGTCCCGGAGTGGGATCACCGTGTGCTCTCACCCAGCTTCTCGCACAGTGGTGCCGACTAAGGCTGACCAGCACCGATCAGCCCGAACGTGAAGAGAGGGGAGTACGAGACGGTTTCTCCGGTCTCGGGTGCCTGGATGATGGTTTGTGAGCCATATGGCCCCGATCCTACGAACATGACGACGTGGTCCACGATGCCGTCCCCGTCCAGGTTGAAGTAGAAGAGGAGGTCCCCGGGCTCCAGATCGTTGAGCGCCACATGGGGCACAGCCGCGTACTGGCTTGCCGCTGTGCGCGGGATCGACACGCCGGCCTGTGCCCAGGCCCATTGCGTGAGGCCCGAGCAGTCGAATCCGATTCCGGGAGTCTCTCCCCCCCATACGTAGGGAACTCCCAGCTGAGATATAGCTGCCCGCACGGCCGCCAAACCGGCACTGTTGGATGATCCGCTCCCTCCGACGGAAGTCGGAGTGCCTGCCCCAGATGGTGTTCCACCTTGGTCGTGACTTGCCGCCGCCGCTGCTTGATTGGCAGCTGTGATGGAAGCGGTGGATGTACCGCTCCCATCGACGGTAGCGACGACCGTCGCCGCCGCTGCCGCCTGCGCCGCGGCGGCTTGCGCCGCGGCTGCCGAGCGAGCCGCCTGCGCCGCGGCGGCTTCCTGAATGGCCTTGGCCCGGGCCGCAGCGGCGACTTCCTGGGCCAACGTGCCCTGCACCTTTTGGAGAGTGGCTTCGGTCTGCGCAGTCGCCGCCTCATTGGACTGGCGGAGCTGTTCCGCCTGTTGTGCTGCGGCCTGAGCACCACTCACTTCGGCCTTCTGGTGGGCCTCGTCGGTGGTCATGCTTGACTCAGCCTGGCCGAGTGAAGCGGCGTCGGCCGAGACGTCGCCGATCACCGTGTTCTCGTACTCGACGCGGTCGTCGATTCCGTTGGCCGACGTCGAGAACACCGCGGCGATTTGCGTCGCCACGTCTCCGAACATGTAAGCCCGGACTGCATCTTTGGCCAGTCGGGCTCTGTCGGTCGTGATCTGGGACCGGATCCTCAGCAGCCGAGATTCGGTGACGGCCAGCTCGGCTTGGAGGGTGTCGATCTGCTGTTGGGCGGCATCGAAGCGCTGGCTCAAGGCGGCTGACTGCTGCTCTTGCTGGGCAATGGTGGCCTCCAGGGAGCTGGCCTCCTGCTGAGTACTTGTGATCTGGGTTGTTCCAGGTCTTGTAGGCGTCGCGCTTGTCGCACCGCTCGTGGCTCCGGCGGGACCGATTGGGGGCGCGAGAACCAGTGAAGCGGCGGCGAGGGATGCGACCAGAGCACCGATCAGGGGTGCTCGATACCGGTGTTGTGGCCCGTTTGGACGTCCCAGCCCCCATTTCACACTTGCCACATTGGCCACAATAACCGCATTGACCACAGAATCCAAGGGGCGGGCCCGATGACTTCGACTCGGGATTGCATCCGGGAGGTGCTGGTTCGCGTTCCCGTTCCAATCGCCCGGTAGGGTGCCATCGTGTTCGACGGGGTGGTTTCAGTAGCCGGAGGGCGTCTTCGAGGAATCGAACGGCAGGGTGTTTGGGCGTTCTCGGGAATTCCCTACGGCCGCTCTCCTGATGGTGTACGCCGCTGGCGTCCTCCCGAGCCTCCACTTCGGTGGTCGGGCATCCGGGAGGCGTCAGAGTTCGGTCCGATCGCCCCTCAACCGCCCCCAACCCCTGGTGTGGCCATACCTGGGGATCCTCTGGAGCAAGACGAGAACTGTCTCACCCTCAACGTGTGGACGCCACATGGCTCAACACCGGATGAAGACGTGGCTCCAAATGGGCAGGGTAGGCCGGTGATGGTGTGGATCCATGGAGGTGGGTTCACCAGCGGTAGTGGTTCCAGCCTGCTGTACCGCGGAGGACAGCTTGCTCGCCACGGGGGTGTCGTCGTCGTCACCGTGAATTACCGCCTGGGCGCTCTGGGCTTCCTGGGTCACCCGGCACTGGCCGAAGGCACTGGGTCGACGGTGGGAGGGAACTGGGGCCTTCGGGACCAGTTGGCCGCTCTGCGTTGGGTTCAGGAGAACATCGCATCGTTCGGAGGTGACCCGGGGAACGTGACGGTGTTCGGCGAGTCAGCCGGAGGAATGAGCATCTCCGCTCTTCTTGGCATGCCTGCAGCACGTGGCCTCTTCCAACGGGCCATCGTCCAAAGCGGACCTCCCTACACGCACTCGCCGAACCAAGCAGTCCGGGCGGCCGAAGAACTGGCCAAGCTTCTCGGTGTCCGAGAGATCACTCGTACAGCGCTGCTGGGTATTCCGGCGGCGGAACTGGTGGCAGCAACGCAGGAGATCCAGAACCGGCCTCCGCCTGCCGGAGAGCTGCCACTTCCGTTCTTGCCCGTAATTGACGGACACCTCCTTCCTCGGCAACCACTGGATGCCGTTGCTGGCGGAGAAGCGGCAGGCGTGGCGCTTTTGATAGGAACCAACCGCGACGAGCTGACGTTCTTCGCTCTGGCGGACGCGCGCCTTGCCAACTTGGATGACGAAGGGTTGTTGCGCTGGCTGGCTCAGGTTCATCCGGATCACCGTCCAGAGGATGTGGTCAAGGCCTATCGGTGGGCCAGGGAGCAGCGAGGAGAGAAGGTCACACCGCGCGAGCTCTGGGTGGCGGCCGGAAGCGACCTCGTCTTTCGCGTCCCGTCTCTCAGGGTGGCAAGCTCCCAGGTGATCCATCAGAGACAGACCTTTGTATATCTGTTCACGTGGGAGACCCCAGCCTTCGGAGGGTTCCTGGGCTCATGTCACGCCCTGGAGATTCCCTTCGTCTTCGGTACTCACCGTCATCCGGCGATTTCTCTGTTCTCGGGCTCGGGTCCCGAAGCTGATGCCTTGTCGGACAAGATGCAAAGCACGTGGACCTCCTTCGCTTGGCACGGTGATCCGTCACACCCACTTGTGGGCGAGTGGCCGCGCTGGGACGAAGACCGAAGGGCAACGATGGTGTTCGGACCGGAATCTGGCGTTGAAGACGGGCCACGGCACACCGAGCTGGCCGTGTGGGAGTAGATGCCCCTCTGCCTGAGAGGCCGACACGAGTGGGGTAGCGAACTGCTCCAACATCAGTCAGTGATACACCATGCACACACGTTCGAGTAGTAGCGAGTGTGTGAACTTGACCGAGTGGGCACGTCGCCAGGGCATCCACCCCCAGACCGCATACAGCTGGTTCCATGCGGGCATGCTCCGGGTGACGGCGGTCCGGGTGAACCAGCAGACGTTGCTCGTCTCCCCCGAGGCCGTCCTCTCTATTCCAGAAGAGACGCTCGGGCTCTTCGCCCGTGTGTCCTCTCGCGACCAGCGGGGAGATCTGGACCGCCAGGTGGCACCGCTCACCGAGTGGGCAGGCAAGACCGGCCATCGAGTGGTCCGGGTCGAAGCAGAGGTCGGCTCGGGGATGAACGGTTCACGGACCAAGCTTCGCCGATTGCTCGCCGACCCCACGGTCACCACCGTTGTCGTCGAGCACCGAGACCGCCTGGCCTCGATGAACGCCGAGCTGGTCGAAGCGGCACTGTCGGCTCATGGTCGGCGCCTGGTGGTGATCGCAGAAGGCGAGGTCGACGACGACCTGGTGCTGGAGCAGACCCAGGTGCGCACCAGCTTCTGTGCCCGCCTCTACGGACGCCGCTCGGCCCGTAACCGGGCAGAGAAGGCTCTGCGTTGGGCTGCCCACGACGTGGGGCCGATGGCACTAGTCCAGCAGGCGAAGGCGGTCGGAGTCTTACAGCCGAAGAGCAAGATGAAGCCGTGAGGAAGCGCTTGTGAGCAATCTCCCCACCATTCGTGGTGGCACCGCCGTCAGGTGCCCGTGTGCGTACCCGGCTGAAGTCCACCGACACTGACGCTGCCGTGCTCGTGGCGGTGGGCACTTACCCGGGTCGCTCGCATCCAAGGACATGGCCGAGCGGTGCCGCCAGGGCAGGCTCGACGCCAATGAGAAGGCCATCTCCCGCCGCGAGCGCAAGCGCTCGCTCGCGGCCACGAGCTCGTCTCGGTGGGCCTGGGCGATCACCAGGAAGAGTGAGGACGCCTTCGGGCTCGTCCTTCGCAATCTCGTAGCCGAGCACCGGAGCCTCCAGTCCCGCATTGCCCGGATACGCCGCCGTCTCTCGGTCCCGTTGGCCGAGCGCAGGGGGCGGCTCCATGGCTATGAGACGAGGGACGAGCGTTTCCAAAAGCAGCGCCGTCTCCAGATGCTCGAACACCGGCTCATGGTGGTGGGAGAGCGCCTCAACAGAGGGCGGGTCTCGGACTGTCGTGGCGGGAGAGCCCTGGCCAGAGCCCATCACAACCTGGCCGAGGACGGTCTGAGCGATGCCCAGTGGCAGGAACGCTGGGGAGCCGAGCGGCTGTTCTTGACCGCCGGCGGGGACAAGGACCAGCGCTGGGGCAACGTCACGATCCGCTGGCACCCCGACGAGCACTGGGTGGAGATCGCGCTCTCCAAGGCGCTCGCCTACCTGGCCAACCGCCCCCACGGTCGCTACCGGCTGTCGTGCCCGGTCGCCTTCTCCTGCCGCAGTGACGAGGTGGCGGCCCAGGCAACCACCGGGGCCGTCCGCTACGACATCACCTTTGCACCCGCGAAGGGATGCTGGTACGTGGACGCCTCGTGGAAGTGCCCGCCCCAAGAGCTCCCCACCCTCGACCAGCTCCGAGGGCACCGGGTCATGGCCGTCGATGACAACGCCGGTCACCTCGACGCAATGGTGGCGGACCCCCTCGGGGAACCCGGTCGGCCGTCCGGTCACGATCCCGCTCGCACTCGCCGGCCTGCCCGCCACCACCCGTGACGGCCACCTGCGCCAGGTGATCTCTGCACTGCTCGCCACCGCCCTGGCCAGCAACTGTCGGGCCATCGTGATCGAGAACCTGGACTTCGCCGAGGCTTGGGAGCTGGGTCGAGAGCACAGTGGGTGTCGTCCTTCACGGGGCAAACGAGGGAAGAACTTCCGACGCTTGGTCGCAGGTATCCCGACTTCCAAGTTCTGTCAACGCCTGGTCCAGATGGCGACCAACATCGGGGTCGTCGTCATCGCCGTCGACCCGGCCTACACCAGCAAGTGGGGAGCCGAGCTCTGGCTCGGCTCCTTGAAAGAGATCTCTCCCGATGCCTCGGGCCACCATGCGGCGGCCCGAGGCATCGGGAGACGCGGTCGGATACGCGAGCACGACAACCGAAGAGGTCTGACTCGACTCCAGCGGAGCATGGAGGAGAGGGGGCTACCCGCCCGGTCGTGCGGTCCAAGGGTGCCGGGCAACCAGCGCTCCTGTCCGAGCAGCGAACGAGGAACACCGGGATCCAGGGGCCAGAGGGCAGCCGCACCTGCGGCACAAGACCCGAACGGCTGAATGGCCAACCCCGGTGGACCAGGTGGCCCAAGACCGTTCGGGGCCACCCGCAAGGCGGGACTTCGTTCCGCTGAGTGTCTAGGAACGGTGTTCGTGAACACGTCGGGCCGAGCACATCGGCGGCCGACGAAGTGGCGATGCGTGTAGGCGCCCTGCGGTCGAGACTGGACACGGTGCAGGGGAATTCGGGAGAGAGGGCGCCGACGATATTGACCTGTAAAAAGATGTCATACTCGAGCTGCGGCCATGAGCGCGCCGGCGAAGTCCTCGAGCGGACTCACGGCACCGGGACGTCGGACCGTATTGCGTCGTATGGCGAGCTCCTCGATGACCTTCCCACCATGGCGGACGACGGCTTCTCGCATTGATGCAAGCGTCGATCCAGGAGACACCGCATACGTGCAGAAGACGGCTACCGGCATGTCACCGAGGTTGGGCAGATCGTCCAGCCATTTGGAGGTTGCGCGGGCCGGACCCACACGGGCCACTATGAGGCCTTCCACCCAGGTGCCGACCGCCACGACATCGGCCCACGTGAGCTCAGCCATTCCCACTGTCGATAACGGCAAGATGCGGGTGCTCGCGCCGGTCTCCCTTAGTAAGGACGCCAGGTCACTGGCCAATGACGCAGTCGTCCCGCCTCGGCTCTCGACTGCGAGGAGCACGCGGGCTGGCACTTGGACATCACTGTGCGAGCGACTCGGTCGACGTGGAGAATGGTGGAGTATCGATTGGGCAGCACGCTTCCCCTGAGCCATTGCTTCGACGACAGTGGAAGGTCCGATGAGCGCATCACCAACCACCCACGTGCGGCTGGCGCGTGCCAATCCAGCAGCGACACGGCCGTGCTCCCGTCCAAGCGCCAACCTCCCTACGTTCTGATAGCGGGCGAATGGTGGTGAACTATTCGCCAAGATCCCGCTCGCGATCCAGTGACGGTCTGGGAAATTCGGAATGACCTTGGGCTCCGGCACACGGCCAAGAATTGAAGCGAAGTCGGGATCGATCCGGTATCCCATCGCGAGGACTACGAGATCGACAGGCTGGTCAATTGATGTCTCAGGGTGGACCGTGGGACGTTCGTCGGCACGTGATTGGTGGGTCGCTGCGAGTCGGGCAGTCACCACGTGGCCGTCACGCCCCTCAAGGCTGAGAAGCGTGGTGCAGAAGCGAATATCCACCCCCTCGTCTGCAGCTTCCTGGAGCTCGTCTGGTCGTACGGGGGCAAAGCGCCGATCCATCCAGTCCACGCAAATGGCGTCTGCACCGAGTCGCCTCGCGCTCCTCGCCACGTCCATGGCCGTGTTGCCGGCACCCAACACGAGGACGGTGGCAGCCCGCTCGGAGCCGGGACCGTTGCTCCGTTCGGTTCGCCAACGAAGCGTGCTCATGGAGTCTCCAGTTGCCAAGGAGGAGCGAGCCTCCTTCAGGAAGCGCGTCGCGTCCCACACTCCATCGAGATCCATGCCCGCGAGTGGGGGTCTCACCGGTACAGAGGCGCCGATCGCGATGATCAACGCGTCGAAAGAATCGAGAAGCTGGTTCGCACGCTCAGGGGAGATGTCCTCCCCCAGGTGGAGGTGAACGCCGGATTCAAGCAACGAATCCCACGGCCTTCGGGCAATGGCATCAGGGAGGGTGAAGTCAGGAATTCCCCACTTCAGGAGGCCTCCAGGTTCCAGATCACGTTCGAAGACGGTCACGTCGCATCCAGCCCCGACCAGCTCGGCCGATGCGCCGATCGCTCCTGGGCCCGATCCGATGATCGCGACCTTCATCGGGGACACGCCGGTGACCCCTTCCGGAGATGTGTTGACCGTGACATTGAGGGAGGGAACTGGTGCGTTGTCGGAAACGAATCGCTCCAGAGCGCCGATAGCCACCGGTATGCCTCCGTTGAGGGACCACGTGCATGCTCCCTCGCACTGGAGGGACTGGTCACATACCCGAGAGCACACATCAGGCAGGACGGTGGTCCGTCCAAGAATTCGGTGAGCTGCATCGAGGTCGCCATGCCGAAGCGCCCCTATGAAGCCGGGAATGTCGTTATGGGTGGGGCACCCCCGCACGCACGTCGGGTCCGGGCATTGCACGCAGCGCGCGGCTTCGGCGAGCGCATCGGCCCAGGTGTCGATGCCGGTACGAGTCTCAGTTCGGTCTTGAATGAGTGGGACTGGATGTCGTATGCCCGTCACTACCCTCGCCGGCGTCAGGGTACTCCCGGAGACGGTGATGGCTGAGAACGGACACGTCCGAACGCACTGGCGACAGCCGACGCAGTCCGCGTCGTGCGCCACGATGGTCCAAGTCTCCGCATCCAAATCAAGGGCGCCAGTTGGACAGCGAACAATGCACTCCTGACAACCCGCGCATCTATCGAACAGAACCTGAATGTGGGGTGGCGCGGCGCTGGTGCCGTTGTGCTGAGTTCGGGGCACGGCGGTATCGGCAATGGTCATCACTCTCTCCTTGTTACGACGCAGCGTGCATGATCACGTACAAGAACCCGGCTGCGGCGGCGAACAGCAAAACCACACCCAGACTGGCGATTCGAAGCGCGAGCGGTCGAGTAGAGACCAGTGCCAAGTCTCTCCCGGAAATTTTCCAAGTTGCCCATAGCGAAGCGAGCATTCCGAGCCCGATGACCGTCACCTGGACGATGACGATTCCGGGATTAGAGAGGAGCCGAAGATTGTACAGACTTGAATGGGTTGAGCCGGCTCCGAACCATGCACCGATCGATGGGACGATTCGCGATGCATGCTTGAAGAACTTTGGAAGCTGACGAGCGAAATAGTCGGCTCCCACCACCGGGATCAGTCCATAGGCAAGGGGAACGAACACCGACCGAAAGCGGGATGGGGTGTCGATGAACGAGGGCCGCTGCCGCTGGTCTAGATCTGATGTGGTCGGAAGTGAAGTGGAAGGCATCATCGTCCTGGACATGATCCAAGCGATACCCGCAAAGATGAGAGCTACGACACCAATTACGCCGATGTAGTCGATCGGGTTGGGATAGCGCGGGAAGTGCATTGCGCTGTTCAGCCAGTTGTCCACAGTCGAGTACGCGTGGGTCGCATTGAGCTGTTGGAAGACGACCAGGCCCCAAAGGATGGCGACTGCCCAGGCCACATCAGCACGCCGTCTCCTGGGAGCTACAACCGAGGTCAACGGTGGCTGAACGTAGAATCCGATGTTGTCAGACGGGCAGGACTTGTAGCATTCCGTGCAGAGACCACACGTGAGGTTCGAGTCTGCGCTACCGGGCCACGTGTACCAAGGACATCCGTACCCCTCGTCACCGCCGCGCATGCAATCTTTGGTCTGGCACGACATGCACACTTCTCGATCCCTGGTTCGGAAACCTGCGGCGGTTCCCATCGCTCCGACCGTGCCGATGAGCGCCGACAACGGGCATGCATAACGGCAGAAGGTGCGGCGCTCGAACACGAGAAAGAAGATCAGGGCGGAGGCAACGATGCCCAACACCATGAAGCTGGTTGCCTCAGGCGTTCCAGGTCCGGCGATGTTGAAGAATTCCTCAATCCACGTGAGAAGCAGAAATGCACCCACGGACAAGAGGAGCCCGTAACGAGCTATAGGTTCGGGGAGCTTACGCCCAAGCCCCAGAGTGCGCTGCGTTCTCTGCCAAAACGTTCGCCGCTGGACCCACTCGGCGAACCCTCCGAACGGGCACATCGCACACCATGCACGACCGACCGTCACCATCATTACAAAGACGAGGCAGAACCAGATGTACCAGGTGATCGCCGTACCGAAGTTCAGACCTGGCACCACCGTTCCCAGGAGGCCGAGGCCGATCACGAGCCAGAAGATGAGCTGGTTCGGAAGGATCAGGGCGAACTGGAGCTTGCGATTCTTCAGTACACGTCCGATGCGAGGTCGGGCTGAGAGGTCAAGGCCCCGAGGAGGATCGGTCGAGGAAAAGTGCCGAGCGGCCTCGTCGCGCCGAGGGGGACCGAGCCGCACGGCGACGGCAATGGGGTCGGGGAACTCCATGTCCTCGACACCGGCGGACTGCTCGTGCTCTGGAGGCGCCGTGACGCTCATCAGTACCCTCCCTGAGGTGTTCAGCTAGATTTGTTTACTAGAAAACTAAAGGTCAAGTGAGAAGGTACAACAATACGAGTCATACGTCAAGTACTGTGGTACACTTCATGCTGTGAACATGACGTTGTCGAAGCGTGGCGACTATGTAGTTCGCTCGGCGCTCTCACTGGCACGGGCGTGGCCGAGCCAGCAACCTCGCAAGATTCGTGAAGTTGTTGCTGAAATGGGTGTCCCGCAGACGTATGCATCCCAGATCCTGGCGGAACTGGTCAAGGCCGGTCTCGCCGTCTCAAAGGCTGGGAAGGATGGGGGCTACTGGCTTTCCCGCTCCCCGGATGAGATCCCGCTCGTCCAAGTGGTGGAAGCCGGTGAAGGTCCATTGAGGGCGGAGCGTTGTGCGTTGGGCGACGGTCCGTGCCGATGGGATGATGTCTGCCCGCTCCACGAGACCTGGAGGGATGCCACTGAGGCACTGCGTCGAGCGCTAGAGCGGACGACCTTGGGTGATCTGGCCCGGCGGGACCGGGAGATTGAGGCTGGAGGCCTGGAGCCGGTGACTGACTCCCACCGCCACGGGAGGTCGAGCATTCTGGTGGACGATGTCATTCAGGTCGAGGCCAGCGCTCGGCATGTCTCCCAGTGGCTCGATGGGCAGGAACATCTAGGAGCTTTGATAGAGCAGGCTTACGGAGAGGCTGAAGTGATACGAGGCTCGATCCTGGCTGATCACGTTGCCTGGTCGGTGACGCACGTGGCGGCCACCTGCCTTCGAGGGGAGGTTTCTAGTCTAGAAAGTGCTGCGGTCCCGGCTGATCGTCAGGCGTTCGACCTGTCGTGGGAAGCAAACGGAAAGGCTGGGGTCACTTCCAGGGGCGATACCAAGATCTCGGTGGACCCGATCGATCAGGAGCGCTCCAGCTTGGTCCTCCAGGGACGATTGCGCCCTCCCATGGTTGGAGGTGAAGACTGTGACGGGAGTGCCGAAATCAACCGGATGTCCAAGGTGCTTGTCCGTACGCTGCTGCGACGAATGACCCACGAGATTGAAGAGACGATGACCGCCAACCCCCCGACCTCGGGAAGCACGGACAGCCGGCACCGACTAGTGCGAAACGATACCGGAAAGGCATCAAGACGTGTCAATACAAGGGTTTCTGGGTCGGTCGGACGTCTGACACCTCTTGGCCTGGAAGGTTCAGCCTAACCAGACTCCCGCAGTCCGATCCCCTCGCCGTGCGCCTTCCAGGCTCCCTCATGGGGTAGGGGCAACGCCACCCAATCTCTCCTCCCACGCACGGACCCGACCGAAGGGGCTCGTGTTGGGCCACGCCTCGGACGAGCCGCATGCTCCATTCTGGTGCCTTCGCTCCGGACGTCAGCGCGCGTCCGTTGAGGCGCCAGGGGTCGATAGCGTCGGCCCATCGGAATGGCTTCGCCGTCCCGTCGTAGATGCCGATGAAGCCAATGAGCTGGCCGAGGAGAGTCTGGCGCGAGGTGATGTTGCCGTTGTCGCGGCGGATCACCTCGTGCTGGAGGATCGAAGGGAACGACTCGATCCGGTTGACCCCATTCGCGCGTAGCCGCATGTCGTGGAAAGCGAAGCGAAGCGAAGGGAGTCTCCAGCCAGCTCTTGGTGGTACCCGAGCTCCTTCCTTCGCGGAGGTCCCGTTGGCCCGACGGTACCTCGTACCCGACCGAAGAGCTCAGGGTCTTCCCTGACGTTCAGTCATCCACGGTCCCGGCCAACCCGGTGCTGCATGCCGGTGAGGATATGCCAAAACTGTGACGCCGAGGCACCGGCCCCTTCAGTTTCTCTGCGATGCTCGGCCAGCTCCTCGTAGGTCCATTTCGACGCTGGATTCGTGCAGCGGCACCGCCTGGGAGAACTGCCCGAAGGATGCACCGCCGACTGCCAAGCACATGTTCCGAGCACGCTTGGCGTCGCGGACCGAGGACGTGAGCCCCGCCGACCGGCGCAACAGCTGGACGCGCTCGTCGTCTGTGATTTCGACCATTGGTGTTGGCCACATGCCGTCAGCCTGCACACGTGTGACCAACGCTGTGGTGCACTAAAATTTTGGCTTCGAACTTCTCCCACCTATTCCCTTCCGGCCGGGGACGTGGGGTTGACGAACTACGCGTGATTGGGACTCCCACCTGGGGTGATGCAATTGCGGAAGGCTGGCGGCGAACGGCAATTGCCGAAACGGGAAACGCGTCAGCGCTGTGAACAGGGAAAACTCTGTGCGGAGTGCACATTGATCCCCCCGGAACTGCCTAGTACCACGACCTGGCTGCTCAGGGGATTTTGAGCACTATCCCAGGCCGCGCCGTCGAAGGCTCTGACGTGCGCTGTGGTCTCCCGATGGGCAATGGGACGTATTGCGCGGCCTGTCCCGTGCGTGTACGGGGTCCTGGGGGTGCTCTCTGGGGTGATGCTCCTATCGTTGTCAAGCCGCGAGTTGGGCAGCTTCTGGGGCGTCCGCGCTGCGCTCGTCGAGCCACTTCACGTAGCGCCGGGCCAGTGCGGTGTCGTGCGTGAGCCCGCGTTCGAGCTCCG
>JAJYWG010000502.1 GCA_021791615.1 Actinomycetes bacterium | reverse complement strand
TCGATCTCGCGTTCGAGCAGCTCGCGCTGGGCCTGCATCGACACGTACTCCCCGATGGCCATCGAGCACGCGCCGGCGGCCAGGCCGGCCAGACCGGCGAGGCGGACGACCCCGGCGGCCGGGTGGGCGCCCGCCATGCCCACGATGAGCGAGACGTTCGTCACGAGCCCGTCGCTCACACCGAACACCGCGGCCCGCGCCGCACCGCCTTGCACCGCACGGTGGCGTTCGGGCACGCGATGCTCGGGTGCCGTCGCCTCGGGTGCGGTCTCCTCGGGTGCGGGTGATCCGCCGGATGCTGGCATGGGTACCTCCATGGATGATCGGGGAGCGAGCGAGTCTCAGCGTCGACTCGGATGGGGGTCGGCGTGGGGCGCGCCAACATCGAGGGGTAGGGAGACCCTGGCGAGCGCGCCTCGGTCGGGGGTGTTGGACAGCGTCACGGTGCCGCCGTGGGCGTCGACGATCGTCCAGACGATGGCGAGGCCGAGGCCCGCGCCACCTTCCTTGCGTGACCGCGCCGGGTCGGCGCGCGAGAACCGCTCGAAGGCCCGGGGAAGGAACTCGGCCGGCAACCCAGGACCGTGGTCGCGCACGTCAATGACCGCTGCGGTGCCGACGCGGCGAAGCCCTATCTCCACCCGGGCGCCATTGGGGCTGTAACGGATGGCGTTGTCGACGAGGTTACCCACCACCTGGCGAAACCGGGTGGCATCCACCGGTGCCACGACGAACGGATCGGCATCGAGCACCATCGTCACCCGGCTGCGCTCGGCCACGGCTCGAAAGCCGTCCAGGGACGCGGCGACGAGGGGCTCCAGCGGCTGTGGCTCGACGTGGACAAGGCCAGCACCCTCGTCGGCTTGCGCCAGGGTGAGCAGACCGTCGGCGAGACGCACCAGCTCGGCAACTCTCCCGGTGAGGCGATGCGTCATCTCCACCGGATCGACCGCACCCCGAGCGCCACGGCCGACCATCTCCAGCTCGGCCTCCAGCGCCGCCAGCGGGGTGCGGAGCTCATGGCTCGCCGCCGCGACGAACTGGCGCTGGTGGTCGAGCGCCCCGCACAGGCGGTCGAGGAGGCCATTGAAGGTGTCGGCCAGCGCGGCGAGCTCGTCGCCCGTTCCGGGCGGTGCGAGGCGTGCTCGTGGGTTGCCCGCGGAGATCTGCTGCACCTGGGCGCGGAGCCGTTCCACCGGCCGCAGGGCGCTGCCGGCGAGCAGCCAGGCCCCCCCGGCGCTCGCCACGACGACCGCCGGCCCGACGAGCTCGAGCACGAGATCGACCTGGTGCGTGATGTCGACGACCTGGTCGAGGGAGGCACCGACCACGACGACGTCCGACGTGGCGGGTCCAGCGGGCTCGGCCAGCACCAGGTGGGGGTTGTCCCAGCCGGGTCGGCGGAGCTGTACCCACACCTGCCCCCTCCGTGCCCGAGCGAACAGGTGCAGGGAGATGAGCGACACCGGCCCTGCAGCAGCCGTCGTGTACAGGAGACGGTGCGACGGCGTGACGATCTGCACCGTGCTCTGGTCGGCGCTCGCGACGGGCCGGGCGGCGTTGGCGACCGTCGGCAGGAGATGACCGGCGAGCTGCTCGATGACCCGACGAGCCCGACGCTCCAGCGAGTGCTGGAGCGTCGCCCGAGCGCCGGCCGACATGCTGAAGGCGAACGCCACGCTCCCACCGGCCACCAGCGTGGCCGCCAGGGCTGCCACCACCAACGCCAGGCGGAGGCGAAGCGCCATTCACCGGGCTTCCGGGTTCCGCAGGCGCCAGCCGACGCCGTAGACGGTCTCGAGGTCGCAACGGCCGAAGGGCCGGTCGACCTTCTTTCGCAGATGGGCCACGTACTGGTCCACGACGTTCTTCGACACCACGGCGCCGCGTCCCCACAGGGCGATCAAGATCGTCTGACGGGTGACGACGATGTCGGCGTGGCGGACGAGCAGCTCCAGTAAGTCGAACTCCCTGGGCGTGAGATCGAGCGCGACAGTGCCGCGGAAGGCTCGGCGGCTCATCACGTCGAGCCGGAGATCGCCTGCGGTGAGGAACGCGTCTCCAGGCCGGTGCCGATGGCGCAGCACGACGTAGAGACGTGCCACCAGCTCTTGAAGGACGAACGGCTTGACCAGGTAGTCGTCCGCGCCGAGCTCGAAGGCATGCATACGATCGTCGATCCCTCCGAGAGCGGTCACCATCACGACCGGCACCCAGCGCCGCTCCTGGCGAAGCCTGCGGCAGACCTCGAACCCGTCGACCCCGGGGAGGAGCAGGTCGAGGATGACGACGTCGAAGCGGGCCCGAGCCATGAGCTCGAGCGCCGCCTCGCCGTCGCCGACCACTTGGACGCCGAAGCCCTCTTCGACGAGCCTGCGTCGCAGGATCTGAGCGAAGCCGTGGTCATCCTCCACCACCAGCACCTCGGCCGACGAGAACGACGGCACGCGTGCAGCGGGCATCGTGGTGCTTCGGGCGTGGTCGGTCGCCACCAGAGCCGCCACTACAGGGCGCTGGCGCCGCTCATGTAGGAGTCCCCCGTCTTGTCGAGCGAGCCGAGCCCACTCGACACCGATTCCTTCCCGGTGACGATATCCATGAAGGTGGTGTCGAGGGCGGACTGGACCTCGCTGTAACTGTCGCTCACCGGCCGGGGGAACGTGTAGCGCGACGTGGCACCTTCGATGGTGGCCACTTCGCCGGGGTGGCTGGCCAAGAAGGACTTGGGCATCGCGGCGATCCCTGCCCGGGTCTCCGGCGGGTAGCCGGTGTGCTCGGCCCAGTAGACCTGCTGTGCGGGCTCGAACCACCAGTTGATGAAGCGCAGGGCCGCTTCGGCCTCGACGTGGGTGTCGGCCTTCGGCAGCACGAAGCCGAGACCCTGGGCGAGGTTGTAGGCATGGCCCGTCGAGCCGGCCGGCTCGACGAAGGCGCCGACGGGGAACTTGCCCCCCACCGCGATGAGGGTCTTCTGGTAGCCGGCCGACGTGCCGTCGATCATCGCTACCTTGCCCTCGGCGAGGTCTTCGCGCAGGGCTGTGCCGTGGCCGATGATCATCAAGCCGTGGGCGTACAGATTGTGGAAGTAGGAGAAGGTCCTGGTGCCGGCGGGGGTGTTGAAGTCCACGGCCCTGCCGACGCTGTTCCCTGCCTTCAACATGGTGCCACCGTTGCTCATGAAGGCGGGCAGGATGTGCGCCGAGGAGTCCTTCCACCCGAGTGGGATGACGCCGAGTGCCTTCAGCTTCGCGGCATCCGTCGCGAGCTGCGTCCAGGTGGTGGGTGGCGCTGCAATGCCCGCCTCGTGGAACAGCGTCTTGTTGTAGTCGACAATGGAGACCTTCAGATCCGCCTGCAGGCGATAGCGTTGGCCGCCTGCTCGACCATTCAGCCACACCGCTGGGAGGAGATTGCTCTTGGAGAGCTCCCGGTCGCCTTTCAGCAGGCTGTTCCACGACAAGAGCGCATGGCTCTGCACGTACGTGCCGTCGTAGTGTGTGATCTCGGCCAGCACCGGAGGGTCGCCGGCGGCGGTGGCCGCGAGCAGCTTCGTGGAGGCCTTCGTGACGACGATCGAGACGTGCACCCGCTTCTGTGACTTGTCGAACTTGGCCACCAGGGCACTCATGGTGGTACCGACCGGGGGTCCGTTGTGGGACTCCCAGAGCGAGAAGCTCATGGTCTTCACCTTGGCCGTCGCAGACGCCACGGGCGCCAACGAGCCCCATGCGACCAGCAGGACCGCACCGGCAGCCAGCAGCCCCGCGATGCTCGACGAGCGAAGTCTCCGCCGGCGCTGACTGACGTCACGGGGTGCAAAGCGCGCTGCTGAGCTTCTCTCTGGCCTGCGCGAGATGTGAAAATGGGGAACGTCGATCACGGTGTCGCCTTCTCCTTGCTCATAGCTCATAGGTGTGCTGGTTGACGTGAAGATCCCGGCTGGCACCCGCCTGCCATGGCGGGTATGGCGACGGCAGCCATGGTTCGCCGGGCGTCGGCTCACCGGTTGACCCCGCTGTCGCGACCGGCCACGGCGGTGACGATGTGGCGCTGGAGGAGCACGAAGAGCACCACGATTGGTGCGAGCGCAAGCAGGACCGCGGAGGTGAGCTTGCGCCAATTCGCTTGGAAGGTCTGCATGTAGTGACTGAGCGCCACCTCGATCGGCTGCACCGAGTGCGAGCTCGTCATGATGAGAGGCCACTGGAATTGGTTCCACGACGCGATGAAGGTGAGGAGCGCCACCGTCGCGACCGCCGGTCGGGCGAGCGGCAAGGCGACGCGGCGGATGTAGGTCAGGTGCCCTACCCCGTCGATGCGTGCCGCCTCCCAGTACTCACGGGGCAGGCTCTTGAAGAACTGCCGGAACAAGAACACGCCGACGGTGCTCGCTGCGAAGGGGATGATCTGGATCGCGTAGCTGTTCAGCAGATGGAGGTGCAGCGCCACCGCGTACTGGGGCACGAGCAGCGCCTGGGTGGGGAGCATCATGACGCCGACGGTCATGAGGAACAAGAAGCTGCTGCCTCGAAAGCGCAGCTCCGCCAGTGCGTAGCCGGCCATTGCGGAGGTGGCGATGACGAGCACGACGGTGCTTCCGGCGATGAGCACGGTGTTGGCCATGTAGCGCAGCCAGCTGGTGTGGGTGAGCACGTAGGTGAAGGCGCCGGTGTGAAAGGCCGGCACGAAGCGAGGTGGGATCGAGAAGACCCCCCCATGGCTGTTGAACGCGGTGACCACCACCCAGTAGAGGGGGAACGCGAACACCGCGGCCACGGCCATGACGAGAACCTGGTGGGCCATCCGACGGAGTCGAAGGTGCATCAGCCTGCTCCTAGCGGTAGAAGACGACACGGTCGGAGATCCATTTCTGGATGAGCGAGAGCGTCATGATGATCCCGAACAGGATCGTGCTCATCGCTGCCGCCAAGCTGAAGTTGAAGTAGATGAAGGCGGTCTGGTAAATGAGCACCGCGTCGGTCGTCGTGGCATAGGCGGGACCTCCCGCGCCGCCGTGAGGACCGCCGGTCATCGCGAAGATCTGGGAGAAGGCCTGCCAGGTGTTCACCGTGGCCAGCAGCACCACGAGGAAGGTCGTCGGCGAGAGGAGCGGCCAGATGATCCGGCGGAAGATGTGGTGGCGGGGCGCCCCGTCGAGCCTGGCAACCTCGATCAGGTCACGTGGCACACTGGCGAGGCCGGCCAGGAAGATGATCACGTAGAGCCCGAGGGAGTGCCACAGGCTGTCGATCATCACCGCCGGCAACGCCCAATTGACGCTCCCGAGCCAGCCCAAGGCCGGGAGGTGCACGCTCGTGAGCACGAAGTTCGCCAGGCCGAACTGCGGATTGAAGATCCACACCCAGATGATGGCCGTGGCCACCACCGGGGTGACGTGAGGCAGGAAGACTGCACCCCGCCAGATGGCACCTCGCCGCTTGGACAACCCTTCCTTCAAGAGCAGCGCGATCCCAAGGGAGAGCAGCACCGTCGCGGGGATCATCACCGCGGTGTAGTACGCAGAAGTGACCAAGGAGTGCAGGAAAAGCGGCTGGGCGAACAGGGTGCGGAAGTTCGCCAACCCGACGAAGCGGGTGGCCGACGAGAGGATACCCCAGTGGAAGAACGAGATGTAGAGCAGATAGGCCGCGGGGATGTAGAAGAAGACGATGAAGACGGCAACCGCTGGCAGCATCAGCCCGTAGGCGACCAGGGAATCGTGCAGCCGCTGCATCCAGCTGGGTATCCACCGACGAACCCGCGGCCCGGACTGATCCGACTGGGGAAGGGCGATCGGGCGCTGGCGAACCGGCTCGAGCAGCGTCATCGGACGAGCGCACCTGCCAGAGAGCGCTGGTCGACGTCGACTCGTCTACCGCTCTCGGCGTCGAAGAGGTGCACCGCCCCCGATGGAGCCGTGAGCACCAGCTTCTCGCCGCTGTGTACCGCGAAAGCGGCGTCGAGACGAGCGACCAGACGTGCCCGGTCCTCGCCGGCGAGCTCGACTTCGGCGTGGAGCTGGGTATGGCTGCCGAGCTGCTCAAGCACCTCCACCTGGCAAACCACCTCGACGTCGGCACCCGTGCGGAAAAGGCCGAGATGCTCTGGACGGATCCCGACGGTGATCGAGGGGCCCAGATCCTCGAGCACGGGGAGGTAGGAGCGTGGCAGGCAGACCGCCCGCCCACCGAGCCACACCGACTTCCCGTCGTCGTCCCAGCCCGCCGTCCACAGGTTCATCCCCGGCGAGCCGATGAACCCGGCGACGAACGTGTCGGCGGGCTGACCGTAGACCTCGGCAGGGGAACCGCACTGGCGGATCTTCCCGCTCTCCATGACCACCACCCGGTCCGCCAGCGTGAGCGCCTCGTTCTGGTCGTGGGTCACGTACACCGTCGTGATCCCGAGCTGGCCGTGCAGGCGGGCCAGCTCGATCCTCATCTGCTCACGCAGGTTGGCGTCGAGGTTCGACAGCGGCTCGTCCATCAAGAACACCGCAGGACGGCGCATCAATGCCCGGCCCAGCGCCACCCTTTGGCGCTGCCCACCGGACAGCTCCTTTGGGCGTCGCCCGAGGTAGGTGTCCAGACCGAGCAGATGGGCGATCTCGGCGACCCGCTGACGGACCTCGGCCTTGGGCGTACGAGCAGCTTTCAGCCCGAACGACAGATTCTGCTCGACCGTCATATGGGGATACAGGGCATAATTCTGGAAGACCATGCCGACATTTCGCCGATCAGGGGGGTCGCCGTTCACAAGTCGGTCGTCGAACCACAGCTCACCGCTCGTCAGCGCCTCGAGACCGGCGATCATCCGCAACGTCGTCGATTTCCCACAGCCCGACGGGCCAAGCAACACCACGAAGTCACCCTCGTCTATGACGAGGTCGGCGCTGCTCACCGCTGGCGCTTGTCCGTTGCCGTACTGTTTGGTGGCGTTCTTCAGCTCCACGCGGGCCATGGCACTCCTATGGACTTCAGCTCGGCCGTCCAGTCCGCCTCACGCGGGCCATGTGCGGCGGGGTTGGGCACGTGAGGCATGATATGAAGCACAGGTGAACCCTCCCTGACGTAGATGCAAATTCGAGATGAAATTGTCTTGAACTCACGTTCATAAGCACGACGTGCGGGTCAATGACAGCTGGCGGTCACGTACCCAGGGCACATCCTCGGACCAGAAGGTGAGACGGGCCGCTCTCGGCGTACCGAGCGAGCAACCGGCCTCTGCGCTCAATGGCACCGTTTTGATCCGCCATGTAGTGCTTGTCCTCTACGGCGACACCTGGCGCAACATCCGAAGCGGGCTCGACCGGATCCACCTCGTCACGATGACGACGTCGAAGGGCACCGTCTCGAAGCGAAGCGAGCTCACCCCCGGCCAGCGGCACATCCGCGGGCGCCTCGAGCTACCCTAGCCGCAATACCGTTTCCTTAGGAATACACCGTGATATTCTCGGCTCCGTGCCCAGGGCAGGGTGGGTCAAGCCAGAGACCGACCAGCGCTTGTCCGACCACATCTCGATCGGAGTCCTCACCCGCGTGTTCTCTCCCGAGGTCGTCGACCGTGTAGTCGCGGAGACCGGCCGCAAGGAGCGCCGCCACCGTCTCCTACCCGCACGTGTCGTCGTGTACTACGTGCTCGGGCTCGCGCTGTTCGCCGACGCTTCCTACGAGGAGGTGATGCGCCAGCTCGTCGAGGGACTGTCCTGGGCCTCGGGGTGGTCCCGGCACTGGAACGTGCCGACCAAAGCCTCGCTGTTCAAGGCACGCGCTCGCCTCGGCCCGAAGCCGCTCGAGGCGCTGTTCGGTGCAGTTGCCGACCCGATGGCCTCCGAGCAGACCAAGGGCGCGTTCTATCGCGG
>JAJYWG010000162.1 GCA_021791615.1 Actinomycetes bacterium | reverse complement strand
GATCAAGGGCCCGGAGGTCTTGGAGCAGACTCGCCAGGTCACCACCATCGTCTTGGACAAGACCGGCACGCTCACCGAAGGCAAGATGGCAGTCTCCGCCGTCGTCCCCGCCGCAGGCGTCGACGAGGAGGAGCTGCTGCGCCTGGCGGCCGGTGCCGAGGACGCCAGCGAGCACCCGATCGCCCAGGCCGTCGCCGCCTGCGGGCGAGACCGGCTCGGCGCCCTGCCGGATGTCGAGTCGTTCTCGGCCCGGGCTGGCCTCGGGGTCGAGGCGGTGGTCGACGGCCACGCCGTGGTGGTTGGCCGACCGAGCCTGCTCGCCGACTGGGGGGTCCACCTCACAAGCGGGCTCACGGCCGAGGTGGCCCGCCTGGAGGCCGAGGGCTCGACGGTGGTCGCCGTCGCCGCCGACGGCGAGATGAAGGGCCTCGTCGCGGTGGCCGACCGGGTGAAGGCCACCAGTCGCGAGGCCGTGGCCGGGCTGCGCGCCCTGGGGCTCACCCCGGTGCTCCTCACCGGGGACAACGAGCGAACCGCTCGGGCGGTCGCCGCCGAGGTGGGCATCGACCGGGTCCTGGCGGGCGTCCTCCCCGAGGACAAGGCCGCCGAGGTCGCCCGCCTGCAGGAGGCCGGCGAGGTCGTCGCCATGGTCGGCGACGGGGTCAACGACGCCCCAGCCCTGGCGAAAGCGGACCTGGGCCTGTCGATCGGGACCGGCACCGACGTCGCCATCGAGGCCTCCGACATCACCCTCGTCGCCGGAGACCTGCGAGCCGCGGTGGACGCCATCCGCCTGTCTCGCCGCACGCTGTCGACGATCAAAGGCAACCTCGTCTGGGCCTTCGGCTACAACGTCGCCGCCATCCCCCTGGCGGTCGCCGGGATCGTGAACCCGATCATCGCCGCCGCCGCGATGGCCTTCTCCAGCGTCTTCGTGGTGACCAACTCGCTGCGCCTCCGCCGCTTCTGCCCGACCGAGGAGCCCAGATGACCGACACCGCCAAGCCCGAGAGCACGCCGCCCGCAGCGGACGGGACGGGACAGCCCCGGCCTTATGGCTACGTGGCCGCCAAGAACAAGGACGCCCTCATCAACCGGATGCGGCGCATCGAGGGCCAGGCGCGGGGCATCGAGAAGATGATCACCGAGGACCGCTACTGCATCGACATCCTCACCCAGATCGCCGCGGTGTCGACCGCCCTGGAGACGGTGGCGGGCATCCTCCTCGACGACCACGTCAACCACTGCGTGCGCCACGCCCTCGCCTCGGGTGACGAGGCGGTCGCCGCCGAGAAGACCACCGAGCTGCTCGAAGCCGTCCACCGCTTCACCCGGACCCGGTGACCAACCACGGAGAGTATGCGTGACGGTCCTCCACGCCGTCGGTCACTCCCTGGAGGTCGCCGGAGGGATGGCCTGGCAGATCGCCTGGTCACTCATCCTCGGCTTCACCCTTTCCGCCATCGTCCAGGCGCTCGTGCGGAAGGCCACGATCAGCCTGTTGGGTCCAAATACCTGAGGTGCCGGTTGACCTGCGGCTTTTCGGGGAAAAGGCGCCACGGTCGCACCCGAGGTGGGCCACTCGACGAGACCTCAATCCTCCCGTCCCACCGATGGTCGTACCCCACACATTGGCGTTTCCGGAAGTCCAGGTCGGGGCACTGAACGAATAAGTGGACCCTACACGCTCCCTTTGGAGTGCATCGAGCACCGGGCAACGACCAAGCGCTGCTCGTGCGGAGCCACACCAAGGCGAGCTTCCCTCCCGAGGCCCGCTCGACCACCTGCTACGGGCCGGGGGTGCGCTCCGTCGCCCTCTACCTCCTCCACCGCCAGCATGTCCCGGTCGAGCGCACCCCCGAGGCGCTGTCCTCGCTCTTCGGGGTTCCGGTCTCGACCGGCTTCGTCGCCTCGCTGGCAACCGAGGCAGCCGAGGCGCTCGATGCCTCGGGGGAGACACATATGGACAGGGAAAGACTGGGAAAGACTGGCCGTCTACGTCACCCTGAACGTCCAGTACGCGACCTCGACTCCGTCCCTCTCGCCCTCGAGCCGGGGCTGTCCTGCGCGACGAGCAAAGGATCTTCACCGTGGCCGCCTACCGCTCTGCGGACCTGCTCACCTACTCCCTGCCGTCGGTCCTTGGCCGCGACGGGGTGTGCCAGACCCATCACCCGGCGATGAGCGAGCAGGAGCAGGACGCCTTGGGCCGCAGCGTGCAGGCCCTGCGCCAGGCGTGCGACCGCATCCGATGACCGCCCGGCTGTCGAGCATGAACCTCACGGGTGGAGGTCGTGACCGCAACCTCCCGCGGAAGAAGTCGGGCCAATCGAGCACCCAGTGCTCCACCCTGGACTCGGCGATCTGCCACCTCCAGACTCCAGGTCTCCATGCAGGTCGACCCACGGCTGGAACAGGCGGGGCCGACCCTTCCTCAATCGACTCCTCGCGCGCTCGGGAGACAAGGGGCATGGTCGTGGCGATCTCGGAGGTGCCCGGCCGCGTTGAGCACAAACCCGATCCTTTGGCGACGACCAGATCGAGCCCAGAGAACATCGTTCGGTCCGAGCCGACGCGTCCGTGAGCGTGCTGCCGACAGCGCCGATTGGCATTGCCCAGGACGGGACCAAACATTGCCGAGTTCGCTCACGGTCGTAGCACGAGGCGGCCCTTGACCTGGCGCTCGTCGAGCAGCCGATGTGCTCGTGCGGTCTCGGAGAGGTCGAGGATCTCGGCGATGCGTGGCTGCCACGGCGTGGTGTGCAGCAGGTGGACGATCCCGCGGGCGGCGTCGGCAAGGTCTGCGACGGAGGCGTTGCTGATGGCGAAGCCGACAATGCTGGCGTCTCGGGTGTAGAGCCGGCCGAGCGGCACGGTTGGGGCCGCGTGCAGCCCCGCCATGACGACGAGGCGCCCGCCGTTGGCGAGCTGGTCGATGGCGGCACCGGGCTCAGCCACCCCCGAGGTGTCGAGGTAGAGGTCGTAGCCTCGGGGGGCGGCCCGGTCCGTTCGTTGGACGGCGTCGCTCGAGGCATAGTCGATGACCTCTGTCGCGCGGAGCGAGGCGACGAAGTCGAGGTCGTCTGCTCGGGCGGTGGCGATCACCCTGGCCCCGGCGGCTGCCGCGAAGGCGACGGCAGCCGATCCGACGTTGCCGGCGCCGCCGCCGACGTAGACGGTGTCGCCGTAGCGGAGCCGGCCGTGGCGGAACAGCGCCAGCCAGGCAGAGGCGGCTGGGTGGGCGGCGGCGAGGAGTTGGGTGGGGTCGAGGTCAGGCGGCACCGCGTACAGCCGGTCGCCGGGAACCACGGCGTACTCGGAGAACGAACCCTGGCGGCCGGCGTGACCGAGGCTGTTGGACCACACCTGCTGGCCCCGGCTGTAGGCGGTGGCGCCCGTGCCGGCGGCGACGACCTCGCCGACGAGGTCCCGGCCGACGACGAAGGGGGTCGGCATGGCGGTTCGGTAGGCGCCGGAGCGGACGAACGTGTCGACGAGGTTGGCGGCGACAGAGGTGACCCGCACCAGGTAGTCGGTCGGCCCCGGCTCGGGCAGGGGCAGCTCGCCGTAGCGGATGGACTCGGCAGGGCCCGGTCCGAGGACGTAGGCCGCCCGCATCGTCGCCGGGAGCGTCGTGTCCGACCGTGCCCTCAGGCTTCGTCTCGGACCGGTCACGTCGGGTCGGTTTTCATCATGCGTGCCGGAGGCGCAGGTTGGGCACATCTCGGCTCTCCCAGCCATTCCGGAAGAGCCGCCATTCCGCCGAGCAAGTACACGGTGGCGAACTCGGTAAAGCTCAGCGTCGTTAGCGAAGCGCCGCAAAATTCAAAAGAGGATGATAAGCTCGATCGTAGAGCCGTTCGCCAAGTCCCTCTGTTGATCTCCGCCAAGGGATAGATATCTTGACGCGATTCTCAAAGGGTTACCGATGGCGACTGGGACCGTGAGCTATGCGATTCCTAGTTGTTGCATGTAGGTCTGGTTGTCCCAGTACAGCCACTCCTCGTCCATAGTCCCTTGGTCGTTCCAGCGTGCGAAGGTGGCCATGTTGATGGAGAACTCCTTGCCCGTAGGTTGAATGAGGCCACCTTTGCCATCGGGCATTGGCTCGGTGAACGTACCGCGCATCACGCCGGTGACCGCGGTCCATTCGTCCTGGGCTAATCGCATGGGGTGCATGGCGATGCGCGTGTCGGGGGCGTACACGAACATCGCATCCATGTCCTTTATGTGGACTTCGAGACCGTCGGTGAAATGTCCGTCAGGGAAATGGACGCGAACGTTCTGCGCATGGCTCTCGTGGAAGCGGGCCCAGTCGCGGCGGGAGAAGACGTTGAAGTCCATCTCGTCGAAGGCGAGAAGATTGCGCTTCTCCAATTCGGTGGCGCTCCCCAGGATGGGGAGGTCCAGTCGCTCTTGACTGGCGGCGGCATCTGGCAACAGGTCCATCTCGACCTCCCATGACGTAAATGGGGACCACCTGTGAGACTACGTTGACGCGGGGGTCGCCACAATGGGGTGCCGGACAGCGCCGGACATTGCAACCAGGACCAGGAAGAGCGTCCCAGGCAGGGTGCTTGCGTCAGGTGCTCGGTCCGCCTCACGGTGGCAGTCGTAGCCGGGTGAGGGGAGTATCGCTCGCAAGAGCGAGATGCTGGCAACCGGAAGAGGCCCGGGAACAAAGCGTTCGCGAGGACGAGACTCCGGCGAGGGCACGTAGGGTCCGGAGTCGGCGCCCTCGGGTCACGGATCCGGGTTCAGGGGGGAGGTGCCGGCTGACGTCTCACCTGTCCGCCGATCATCACGAAGGCAACACGGGTGGTGAGGGTGATGTCGTCGATGGGGTCACCGGGCATGGCGATGATGTCGGCGACCGCACCGGGCTCGAGGGCGCCGATGTCGCTGCGGCCGAGGAGCTCGGCAGCGGTCCCGGTTGCGGCTCGAAGGGCGCGGGTCGGGCTGAGCCCAGCGTTGACCATGGCCTGGAACTCGAGGTTGCCGTGGCTGAAGGGGAACATCCCGCAGTCGGTGCCGTAAGCGATCTTGACCCGGCTTGCCGCGATGCGCCGCTGGGCCTCGATGATCTGCTCAGCGTCGCGTTCGATCTTGGCCGCGGTATAGGGGGTGAGCCGTCCCTCATGGAGTGCCTGGAGGTCTTCTTGGGTCATCTGCATGGTCGGCACGATGAACGTGCCTGCGTCTTCGGCCATGGCGATGGCCTCGTCGTCGATGAGATAGGCGTGCTCCAGGCTGCGTGCCCCGCAGGCGATGGCCTGCTTGCAGCCTTGCGCCGCCCCGGTGTGCACGGCGACGGGCAGGCCGAGTTGGGCGGCGGTGTCGCAGAGGGCCTGCATCTCGTGGTCGAACCAGGTGACCCGGGCGGGATCATCGCCGGGGCTGAAGTAGCCGCCGGTGTTGGTCGTCTTGATCCAGTCGCTGCCGTACTTGTGCTCTTGTCGCACCCGGCTCCGGATGGCGTCGGGGCCGTCGGCGGGGTCGCTGACCGGGAGGTGCCATCTTGGCGGGTAGAGGCTGTCGACATCGGCGTGGCTGCCGGTCGAGCCGATCAGGTGGGCGGCCACGACCAGGCGGGGCCCGGTGACGGTGCCGGCCGCGATGGCGTTGCGCAGGTCGATGGTTGGCCACTCGGGGTCGGCGCTGCCCAGGTCTCGCAGCGTGGTGAAGCCCTGGTCGAGGTAGTCGTCGGCGAGGCGCAGCCCGACGAGCGCCTTGGTGGCCGCCGAGTCGAGGAGCTGGGTGGAGAGGTGGGCTGCGTCCATGGTGAGGTGGACGTGACAGTCAATGAAGCCGGGGGTGACGGTGTGGCCGGCGAGGTCGATCACCCGGGCTCCAGGGGGCCGGGGGACGCTTGGAGCCATCTCGGCGATCCTTGCGTCCCGGACCAGGATCTCGATGGCGCCGCCCAGGGCGTTGGCACGCCCGTCGAAGTGGTCGCCGCAGACGATGACCGTGCCTGGATCGCCGAGTGTGACGGTCATGAGTCCTCCTCCGAAGTCGAGCGTGCCTTCGCGACCCTGGGGCGCGAGACGGGCACGTTCAGGTTGAAGTGCACGCCGGCCATGCGGATGAAGAAACAGATCGCCGCTGCCACCACGGCGATGGCGCCGCCATAGAAACGGAACTCGAGTGCCAAGGCGGTGAGGGTGGCGCCGCAGGCGGCTGGGACGGCGTAGAGGCCGCTCGAGAGCACCGTCGGCACCTTTCTTATGATCACGTCACGGACGGTGCCTCCGCCCACACCGGTGATGGTGCCGAGGATGACAGACTGGAAGGGCCCGAGATGGGCGGCGAAGGCGGTGGTGGTGCCCGTCACGCAGAACAGCGCCAGGCCGGCGGCGTCGAAGACGGTGATCGACCGCTGCACGCGCACCCACAGCTGTCGGGCGACGAAGGCGGCGATGCCGGCCCCGCCGCCGACCGCCAGGTAGCGCCAGTCCTTGAACGCGGCGGGTGGGAGCGAGCCGATGAGCACGTCGCGGATGATGCCGCCGCCGAGGGCAGTGATCACGGCGAGGACGACGACCCCGACGATGTCGAGGTTCTCGGCCTCCATCGCCGTCAGGGCTCCGTTCAGCCCGAACACGAAGGTGCCCGAGAGGTCGAGCGCCAGCTGGAGTGCTGAGCCAGCGTGTGACACCGCGCTTACTGCTCGCCGGTCCGAAGTGGGGCGAGCCAGGCCAGCGCGGCGACGACCATCGCTTGGATCCCAGTGTCCAAGGTGGGCTGGATGACCGGAGCGAAGTGCGCCGAGTGGTTGACGGGGATGTCCTGGGCGACACGACCCGCCCGTTCGGCCGCCTCGTAGCGCTCGGCGTCGATGCCACCGATCCCCCAGTAGCAGTAGGGCACCCCGAGGGCTCTGGGGATGTCGCTGAAGTCCTCGCTGGCGGTCTGCATCGGCAGCGGCCGCGCCCGCTCCCCGAAGAAGGCCGAGAAGGCTGCCGCCACTCTCTTCGTGGTCTCGGTGTCGTTGTCGGTGAGCGGGAACCGGTCGAACAGCTCGTAGTCGGCCGGCTTCGGGGATCCCGACGCCTGGCATTCGGCGTCGACGATCCTTTTGATGGCGTCGAGGACCGACGCTCGGGTCTGCTCGCTGTAGGTACGGACGTTCAGCTCGATCACGGCGTGGTCGGGGATGACGTTGCTCTTGGTCCCCGCCTGGATGCTCCCGACGGTGACGACGACCGGCTCTCCGGGTCGGGTCTCGCGGGCCACGATGGTCTGGAGGCGGACCACGATCATCGCGGCGAGGACGACCGGGTCGACAGAGGCCTGGGGCATCGATCCATGCGCGCCACGCCCGTGGAGGGTGATGCGCATGCTGTCGGCGGCAGAGAGGGTCGGACCGGCGTGCGTGCCGACCAAACCCGCAGGCGCAGGCAGCACGTGCTGCGCCAAGGCGACGTCCACCTTGGGCACCAGGGTCGCCAAGCCGTCGTCGAGCATCCCCCGGGCACCGTCGCCGGTCTCTTCGGCCGGCTGGAAGACGGCCACGACGGTGCCTGCCCAATGCGCACGGTTCGCAGCGAGCAGATGGGCGGCGCCGAGCAGGCATGCGACGTGCATGTCGTGTCCGCAGGCGTGCATTACCGGCACCTCGTTGCCGGCCGCGTCGGTGGCGGTGATGTGGCTGGCGTAGTCGAGGCCGGTCGCTTCGGCGACGGGAAGGGCGTCCATGTCGGCCCGAAGCAGCACCGTCGGCCCCTCCCCGTTTCTGATGTGATGAAGGAGCGCCGCGCCGCTCCCGCGTGACGGACCTCGGTGTTGGCGCCGAGATCGGCGCCGGCCTGAGGAGAAGTTCGATGGCGCGCAGGTCGCAGGAACCGAGCGAGGTCCGCCCT
>JAJYWG010000202.1 GCA_021791615.1 Actinomycetes bacterium | reverse complement strand
CGACCGGGCACGGGCGGAGCCGCGTCCAGGTTCGTGACCTGCCGGCCGGCGGCCGGCCGGTGCGCCTGGTGTGGCGCAAGCGCCGGTGGATCTGCACCGACCCCGACTGCGCGGCGAAGAGCTTCACGGAGCAGACGCCGGCGATCGAGGGGTCCCTCACGCGCCTGACAGACAGGGCATCGCCGAGATTCACATGCTGGCATCCAATCAATACACCTGGGTGCTCGAAGGTGACATAACGGCGTGCTTCGACGAGATCGACCACCGGGCCTTGATGGAACGTGTGCGACGTCGGATCGGAGACAAGCGCGTCGTCAGGCTGGTGAAGGCCTTTCTCCTCTCCGGCGTCCTCTCCGAGGACGGCGTGACGAGAGAGTCCAAGACCGGCACCCCGCAAGGGGGCATCCTCTCGCCGCTGCTGGCCAATATCGCCCTGTCGGTCCTCGACGAGCATTTCGTCGGCGTCTGGCAACGAGAAATGGCCACCCGTGTCGACCGGGCTCGCCGTCGGCACCAGGGCTGTCACCCGCCACCCTCATGGGACCGCCCTTCCGCCACGAGCATGGGACCACCTCGTCCCTCGCCGTGCTGTACCTCCACGCCCGGCGCGTCCTCGGAGCCGGCCATGAATTCACCCAGGCGCTCGCCGGGCGACTCCTCGACGAGTACGACCGCCTCCACCAGGGCTGGACCAACGGCACTCCACTCGCAGCGAGGCCCTACACATGGACCACCGCGATCTTGTTGCACTCGTGCCAGATCATCCGTTCTGACGTGCGGGGTGGCGCCATGTCGTGGCCACTCCAATCCCCGAGGCGTGCCGTGGCCGAAGCTGACGCGGTCTAGCAGACCGCCCCGGATCCCCGGCCAGGTATCCCGGCGCCAACCTCTGCGGGTTACGGGCAAAGCATGGAAATTCATGGACAAGACGGCAGAATAGGGCTAAACTCGCGTGCATGCCACCGAAACCGCCGTCAGCCCAGCTCCTGACTGAGGAGATCGCAAAGGCGGTCGCGGCCATGGATACCGCCCGGGCGATCGAGCTGACCCGCCAACTTGAGGAGCAGCTGAAGGCCGACCTCAAGGAGGCACCGCGCGCGGGCCGGCAGGCGGCCACGAGGTCAGGGAATGCCCGACGTTCCTTCTTTGCGGCTCCCGCCGTGGTGCCGGTTGAGAAGACCACCCGCCCTGTGGGAACTGCGAGGCAGACAATCACAGCGGCCCTAAGCGAGATCGGGGTTCCTGTGAAGGCTCGCCTTGTAGCGGACTACGCAGACGCTAGGTTCGGAGAGCGCATCGACCCGCGCGGATTCTCGGCTCTTCGCCGCGACGAACGACGAGCCTGGGCGTCCAGCAGTTCGCGGCCCACCTATGTCGTTCCTGCGTTGGAGGGCCGGTTCTTCCAGCCGATCCGAGGGTTGCTCGCGTTGTCAGACTGGCCGATCGATCGACGGCTCATGGGCCCGTGGTCGGAGCGCACAGACCATCTTGCGGCCACGGCTCAGATGGCTCGTCAGCTCGCGTGGCTCAGCGAACGAGATGCCGATGTGGCGGCGCGGCTGGCCGTGGTAGTCGCGAGTCTTGCTCGCTCCATCCCTGGTGCCATCGAGGGATCAGAGGTGGATACTGCCCGAATCGAGGCTGCGGCTGAAGCCGAACTCGCGGAGCTAGACGAGCTGGACAAGCCATGGCGGTCAGATGCGGCAGCACGCGCTCGCAAGCAACTGACCGCTGAAGAGCAGCTATGGGGTAGTCAAATCAAGGTCCTCGATGCGGGGGAGGCCTAGTGGCAAAGCGATCGAAGAGCGGGCGCTCCTCCCGGGCCAATGAAGCCCTTGCTGCAGTTCGCGGCAGCGCGCCGAAGGCGAGCCCGAACGTTCGACGCCTGGCGGCGTTCGCGAACGTTCACAGTTGCCCCACGGCTGCGCTCGCTTTCGCAGCAGGGGTTGATTCGAACCGAGTGCTGACCGGTACCAGGGTCGAGATGGCTTTCGGCCAGTCGCCCTTCGCCATCGGACGCGGTGTCGCATTTGAGAACCTCTTGCGACAGCACGGCCACGCGGAGCTTCGGCGGGTACTGACCGGAGGCCTCGGGGTCGACTTCGCGCTTGCGCCGGTCGAGAACCTTCGCCAGGGCTTCCAACCGAATCGCACTGGGCTGACGGTGCGGGCTTCCGTCACGAAGAACCACATGAAGGAGATCGTCACCGGTCCGTCAAGGCCGATCATCCTCGACGGTGCGGTGCTGCGAGCAGATGTCGGTGGCGTCACGGCGTTCTTCGAAGCGGACGAGATGGCCATCGGGGTTGGCGGTGAGATCCTGGTTGGCGAGAACAAGTCCTGGCCTGTGGTCGATGGACGGCCAACTGACGACGATGCCCTCGGCTCGGCGCTCGACCAAGCCGCCACCTATGTGTTGCTCGGGCGACGAACGTTGGCAGAAGCCGGGGTCGACCCTGATCGAGTGTCGGGCGACGTGGTCATCGTCACCCCGAGAAACACCGGGCTCTCACCTGTGCTCCACCGACAGAACGTCGACGGCCGCATCAGGCGCGTCGAGCGCTTACTTGCCGCAGTACCCGCCGTGTCGGACATCGCCGCCAGCCTCCCAGCAGGCATCTCTTTCGGTGCCGCCGCGGACACGTCTGCCGCCGACGACGCTCGGCTGGAGGCGTTTGCCGACATCACGGATCGGGTGGGGAGCGCCTACGAACCGGGCTCATGCCTCACCTCATGTGGCTTCGCCTGGGCGTGTCGGGAATGTGCCTTCGGCGCGGGCGATCCCGCCGTCGCGGGCGGGTCTGTCGCTCGCGCCTTGCCCGGTGTAGCCACGCTGGGTCGCGTCGATGAACTCGGACGCGGCGCGCCGCCATCGGCGGCGGAAGTTGCTGCTGCGGGACCGATTGCCCGTGCGGGGCGTTTGTATGACGAGGCGGTCCCGGTCGCCGCCCCCAGGCGACGGCGGTCAGCATGAGCACGGCGCTTGAGGCGTTCTTCGCGGGCAGGGTCCACGAGGGTGGCCGAGCGTTGCGCCGCACAACTCTTCGTCACACGCACCTCGCGACCTCGCCGATGGGCATCGTCGTGTGGCGCTTGGGTGGCGAGCGCTTTCGCGCGGCAGCAATCGCTTGGGGGACCGTCGGGGAACCGTTCAAGATCGCGGTTGCGGGAGAACCCCGGAACCGCGACCTCTACTTCCATGCCCTCGTGCCCTTCGCATCGGACCTGTGCAATGCGGTCCGAGCCGCCGCCGAGGACCGGGTGGCACGCACCAGAGGAAGTCGCACCGAGCTCTTGCCGGCAAACGCGTTGCAGATCGTGGTGGCCAACCGGTCAACCGTGAGCGCGCTTGGTCTGCTCGGCCGGTACCTTGCTTACCTCTCCGACCGGTCAGGAGTTCCGCCCCATCCACAACTCGTGGAGGCGGGAAAACACCTGCGCTTCTACGCTCGGCACTCGCGCACCCCCGGCCAGGCGCTGATCGTGCCTCTCGATCGATTGCTGGCCGAGCATTGGGCGACGCTGCTCTCACCACTCGAGCAGGCGAACCTCGCCGCGCTCGACGCGCAGATCGAGCCGGCCGCTGGAGTTCACGCCTTCGAAGCGTCCGCGGCTGCCGAACGGATCACTAGCATTGGACCCGAGCCCACGGAAGACATCGATAGGGTGACGACCGAGCTCGTACAGGCGTTCAACGAACGTCGAGGAGGGAGCGTGGACCCTGCAGTTGTGGGGCCCATGCTCGATCCGATCGCTGCTCACTATCGAGCCCTTGTGGAGCCCCTGTGGGATCTGATCGGGCGCACAGTGGGCAGGGAGCGAGGGCTGCCCGCGGCACCATCCGTTGCCCGACGATTCGAGGTGGACCGCGAGGCGTTCGGTCGGCATGTCGACTGGATCTCCGACGGCGGCCGATATCGAACGACCGATACGCCGCGACAGGCCGCGATGACCTTGCGACGGCTCGAGCAGGCGCAGTCGCGCTACGCGGCCGAGCGAGCCATCGAGGACCCTGCCTGCATGGTTCCGTACTTGCTTGACGGGGATGCCATCCGGGGAACGGTCGCCAACATCAACGAGGACCATCGGACCGTCGTGCGCGTTCGCTCCGTTCAACGTCCCCTCCTAACTCTTGACACCGACGATCCCGTCGTTCTGCCCGTCGGAAAGAAGCTCTGGTGGACCGCGACGGCCCACGATGTGCCCTGGGAGGTCGTCAGCGTGACATCCCACGGTGCCGGCTCGCGCGTCGTGCTGATGCTCACCACGGTGCGGAGGAACGGCCGACTGCCCGCGCGAGACGACCGGGCGACCTTCTCGACACTCCGCACGAGATCCGAAGGGTTCCCACTGCCGCTCGCGGCCACGCCTCCCTGGACCCACCAACCCGAGCCTCCACCGCCTGCTCCGGAACCAATCGACGCGGGCGACGCCGAGGCACCACCCGAACCGATAGATGGAGCAGCAGTGGCTGATCCCGAGGCCTACCGATGAGCCGCGCGAGTATCGCTCCGTCTCCGTACGACGCTGCCGTCGTTGACGCTGCCGCGATCGTCCAAGACAAGATTCGGGGAGACCTGCTGGCGCGGGTCGGACAGGATGCGGCCGTGGTCGCCGCCGCTCCTGCTGGAGCGGGGAAGAGCCATTTCGTGGTCGAGACCGTGGGAAGACTCCGTCAGGAGGACCTCAAGGTCGCGGTTGTGGCACCGACCAATGAGCAGGTGCACAGCCTGGTCGAAAGGATTACCTCGTTGCTGCCCGGCACGCCTGTGTCCTTCGTCCATGCACAGGGGCGGGAGCTCCCGGCCGCGATCGCTGCGCAACCGGGCGTGTCGCAACCGAGTGCCCGCGACGCCCTTGACCGCGGGGACCGCCTCGTGGCGGCGACGATCGACAAGCTCGCGGACGCGCACCTTCGGGATGGGCTCGGAGGATTCGACGTTCTCGTGATCGACGAGGCGTATCAAGCTGACGCCGCTCGCTACTACACGGCCGCAGCCGTGGCCTCCACCCACCTCCTCGTCGGCGACTCCGGGCAACTCGATCCCTTCTCGACCCTGGATGACCCGACCCTGTGGCGAGGTGGTGCCGAGGACCCACTGCAGACGGCCGTAGGTGTGCTCCTTCGAAACCACCCCGGGACTCCAGTGCACCGACTTCCGATCACCCGACGGCTTGGCCCGCGAGCTGTTCCGATCGCGCGCGCCTTCTACCCCGGACACCATTTCGACGCGGCTGTTCGCTCCGGGGTCCGGGGCCTTCGCCTCGACCGGCCCGGACCGGGCACTCGGGCGTTCGCATCGGTTGACCGGGCGCTCGACGAAGCCGCCGGCAGCGGGTGGGCTCATGTGACCCTTCCGGGAGCTCCTGTCATCGTCGCTGACCCGGCAACGGCAGGGGTCATTCTCAACCTCGTAACGCGGCTCATCGCCCGCAACGCTAGCGCGAGCTGCGAGAACCGATCCGGCGTTGAAGCGCTTCGGGCCAGCGACATCGCCGTTGCTGTCTCTCACAACGATCAGAAAGACCTCCTTCGGGCGATATTCGACGACGCCGGCTTCGGCTCCATCACCGTCGACACTGCAAACCGGCTGCAAGGCCTCACCTACGAGGTGGTCATTGCCTGGCACCCGCTCGCCGGCGCCTCGATCACCGACGCCTTTCACCTCGATCCGGGGCGGTTGTGTGTGATGCTGACGCGGCATCGACAGGCTTGCATCGTCGTCGGGCGAGACACCGACCGCGAGCTGCTCGCCGGCGTACCGCCGTCAACGCCCGGCTACCTCGGATGGGACCCAGACCCTGTCCTCGATGGCTGGGACGCGCACGAGCGCGTCTTCGACCTCCTCGAACCTCACCACGTGGTCGCGTGACGATGGGACGTAACAATGCCTGATTTAGGACGAATCCTCGACATGCTCGACCGAGACGACGCCCTCGAGCAGGCATCGCAGGACGATCCACTGGAGCAGGATTGGCCATCAATCGGGGACGAGGAAGAGGTGTTGGAGGTGGACTACTCCCGCCTCTTCCCGACGGGGCGCCCTACGGACCTCGGCTACGAGGACTTCGAGGTCTACGGCGACCAATGGGAAGTCGCCGAGGACGACATCGGTGAGGTCCTCGGCGAGGCCGGGAGCGATCCGGGCGAGTCGACGCCACCGGGCTGGGACATCTGGGCGTGGTACCAGCCGATCCACTACTTCGGTCCGGACTGGGGCATCTACATCCGTGAGGCCGGCCTCATGGAGTGCGCCCGCCGGATCGGTCGGTCGCTTCCCGCAGGTATCGCGGGTAGGCCGAGCCCGCTGCTCGGCAAGGCGTTGATACGAGCGGCCTTTTCGGCGCTCTTCCTTCACGAGCAGTACCACCACAAGACCGAGTCGGCTGCTCTGCGGATGCACGTCATCGAGCGTCGGCCGGTCTACCCCGACTATCACCGGCTCGTCTACCGAGCATCGGCGGGCACGAAGGACCAGATCGAGGAAGGGCTCGCAAACGCAGACAGCTGGTACCGCCTGACCGAGCCGGCCTACAGCAGGTGGACCGGTCGGACTGTGATCTCCACGACGAAGGACTACCTCGAGCGCTCGTTCCTCACTGCCCCGCCTGGGTACGCGAATGCTTCCGATCTGCTGTACAAGCCTGACTTCGAGGCCGAGCAACAACTCCTCTTCTCCCAGGTGCAGGAAGGCATCGCTCCCAGCCGACGGACTCCGTCCGAGTTCGGCATCGCAAGTCACCTCAACCACAGTCTCTTCCGCGTCACCCAACGCATCTGGACCGTCGTCCCCGCCGGGACGCGGACCATCCTCCCGACGCATCCCGCAATCGCGCCGCTGTCGACCAGCCGGCTTGCACGATTGATCACGCGAAGCGGTTGGACCGAGGTCGCCGGTGGGGGGAAAGGGAGCCATCGGAAGTACCGCGACGAGGACGGGAGAATGATCGTCCTACCCAACTCGAAGGATGTCTCTCGGCCCGTGCTGAAGTCCACCGCCGAGACGCTGGGTCTGAGCACCGTCGAGCTCGAAGACTGGGTGCGAAATGCCTGAGCGACGCTCGACGTGGTTCTGGAGATTCCAGACCTCCTTGCGCAAACGCAAAATGCCTGTAGTCCCTCAGATCCCCGTGACCGAGTAGACGAGGGTCAGCTCGGTTCCGGGGTAGATCGTCCCGGTGGCGTTCAGCTCCTCGCAGAGAGCGGCGAGCGCTTTCGTCCTGCGAGGGGCTGACAACGGGTGGATCGTGACGTGGAGGTCGTTGCCGGTGACCTCGAGGTCGGCCGGGGACCGGAAGATCTCGTGGAGCAGGCTGCGGGCTTCATCCTCCGCACGGGCGTAGTGCGGGCCGATCATTCTTGCCAGAGCCGACTCGGCGTTGTAGGTCGCCATCCGGATCGCGTCCATGATCCGTTTGCGCTCGACATCGAGGCGGACGGCGCCGGGTCTGATCTCTGCCAGGGGGATCTTGGCCGGGAGGGCCTTGGCCGCCGCCTGGCGCGCCCCGAGCTCAGCGCGGGCCGCTACATGGGCGTCAATGATCTCCTGGTTCGCACCTACCCCTGCGAGAGATGCCTGCCCCCGATAGGCCTCAGCACTGGCGATCAACGAGGCGGCTTCCCTTACGTGGCGGACGGCCTTCCGCTTGGCGGGGTTGGCCACCATGCGGTCGGGGTCGTCGGGGGTGGTCTCATACGTGTCACCCGCCACCCTCATGGGACCACCCTTCCGCCACGAGCATGGGACCACCTCGTCCCCAGGGAGTTGGTCAAAGTCGCAGCGCTGGATGATCGACGTGCTGCGGCCGAGCGTGCCGTGGAGGAGCCGCAGGGGCGGAGACGCACCGCTGGTCCACGACGAGCGGTGATCGCTGCTCGTGATCGT
>JAJYWG010000145.1 GCA_021791615.1 Actinomycetes bacterium | reverse complement strand
CTCATCGTGACCGACCCGTTCCACGAGTACCGGTCGATGGCCATCGCCACCGACGTGGGGCTGACCCCCCACCCGACGCCCACCCAGAGCTCGCCCATCACCGGCTCGGCCGTGATCCCGTACTTCTTGAAGGAGGCAGCGGGGGTGGCACTGGGCCGGATCTTCGGCTACCAGCGCCTTCACTCTCTGGCGTCGCTCCCGGGCGTGCGGTCCATCGCCGGAGCGGTCATGCGCCGCGGTCCGCTCGGGGTCCTTGCCTTGCGGCCTTGAGTGGGGGCCGTGAGCCCCTCGGTGCGACAGGCGGCGGGGCCGTGGTGCGGCCGACGCCGGGGGCCGTGGTGCGGTCGCTGCCAGCGGTCGGCTAACCTGACTGCTCGCCCGTTCGGGGGTGGTGTAATCGGCAACACGACAGGTTCTGGCCCTGTTATTGGGGGTTCGAGTCCTCCCCCCCGAGCTGAGCAGGCGCGTCCCAGGTCATGGGGCTCTCCTGCCCACGGCCCCATCGTCTAGAGGCCTAGGACACCACCCTCTCAAGGTGGAGACACGGGTTCGAACCCCGTTGGGGCTGCTTCTCAAACTCCCTGGTCGAGGGCCATTTTCGGCCCTCACCGGGACCTCGCCGGGGCACCTGCCAAAAATCCTGCCAAAAATCGCAGGTCACAAGGGCTCCCAACCCGGCCCAGGGGCTCATTGCGCCCCGGCCGGGCCTTCTGACGGTGCGTCCCATGACTGCACCGAACGAACCGACCACCACCCGCTACCTCAGCGTCCACGACCTCTCGGCCCGCTGGGGTGAGCACCCCAACACCGTCTACGTGCGGGTCCGCACGCCGCAATGGCTGGAGGCGGTGCGCACCATCCAGTTCGGCCGCCAGCTCCGCTTCTTGGAGCGCGACGTCGAGGCGTTCGAAGAGGCGAGCAGGCTCACCCCCGAGACCATCGCCATCGCGCTCGGGGAGCTGCCGGCTGGTTCGCCGGCCGAGCCGGCAGCCGTGGAGGACGAGCCGCCGGCAACCGAGTTCGGGCCGCGGCGCCCCGCTGCTCGCCGGAAGGCGGCGGCGTGATGGCTGCGGCTCCTACCCGCGGGAAGTACGCCAAGGCGCTCCGCAGCGACATGGGCTGCAAGATGTACGCGCCCACCGAGCGCAAGCCGCGCTTTCGGGTCGTCGGCTCGTCGGGCCGTGAGGTCACCGGCCGCGCCGTGCCCCTCGACCGCCCCGGCGATCCCATGTGGGAAGAGGAGGAGCGATGGGCGCACGACCAGTTCGACCGCGCCGTCGCCTGGGCCCGCGCGCAGGCGCAGGGCGGGCATGCACCGGTCACCTCGCCACGACGCCGGGCCCGGGTGGTGGGAGACCTCATCGTCGAGCGCCAGCGGCTCCTGGCCGAGGCCGTTGCCAGCGGCGAGGGCGCGATCCGGACGACCGAGAAGGCGGAGGAGATCCACCGCCTGTGGATCGCCCCGTCGCTTGGGTCGGTGACGCTCATGGACTGGTGCCCCGGGCAGTGCCGGTCGCTCCTCGCCGGGGCGCACGTCGGGACCGAGCGCCGTGCGTCGATCGGTGCCGAGATGCGGGCGCTCGTGACCCTTGCCCACAAGCTGCGGTGGCTCCCGGCCGGCACAGACCCGATGGATGGCATCGCCTACTGGAAGAAGGCGATGGTGCACGGCGAGGCCGCAAGCTTCGTCCCGCTCGAGCTGCGGCCGAGCACCGAGCAGGTGAAGGCGCTGATGCCGGCGATGGGGGAGCGGTGCCGCAGCACCCAGGCCTACCTGGCCGGGCGCCCGGCCAAGCCGGTGGCCGTCGACCGGGACTGGGGCGAGCTCATCTGCGCGGTGGGCGGCTTCTCGGGCGCCCGGCCGGGCGAGCGCTGGGGCCTCACGGCCGAGAGCGTGCTGCACGGCCGGGGACCCGGGCAGCTGCACCTCATCCACGCGGTCGAGCAGTCGAGGGAGGGACGCCGACTCAAGGTCTTGAAGGGGAAGCTCGAGCGCTGGACGGTCGTCCCCGAGGACGTCTGGCCGCTCCTCGTCGCCCGGGCCGAAGCCCTGATGGAGCGCTTCGGCGAGGAGCAGGGGCGGTTCGCGCTGATGTTCCCCGCAACCGACCACGATCTCCGCCTCGTCGAGCTCGACCGTGAAGAGGCGGAGCGGCGGGGCCGGCCCGTCGGCGCCAAGGGCTGGGTGGACCTCGACACCTGGGACCGCTCCGAGTTCCGGCGCAGCCTGTTCCTCCCCTCGGCGAGCGCGGCCGGCTGGCCCGACGTCCTGACCTTCGAGCACCTCCGGCATCACTTCGCCACGTGGCTGTTCGCCCGCACCAACGAGATCCAGCTCGTGTCGGTGTGCATGGGCCACCAGTCACCAGAGATCACGTGGAACGCGTACTTCCGAAGCACCGAGCACGCGCTCGAGTGCGCGGCCGCCGGGCTGCACACCTGATTGCGCCCCCGCCCCCGAGCGGCACTGTGGTATCCAGGCCGGCGAGAGACCGACCCCGGCGGGCGCCCTCCAAGCGACCCGGCCCCGAAAGATAGGCCGCGTGGCCCGGTCTCTCGCCGGCCGCCCTTCGACGCACTGGTCGAGGCCGCGGAACCTTCCACCTGCGGGGGGTCGGAGCAGTGACGCCGAGCCCGCCGACCGCCCACATGCCGGGGCGGCTCGTGACGAGGCGATGGCGAGGCGCGTCGGGGCGTCTCTGCGGCTCCTCCGCCGAGGCATCGCATCGACAGCTCGGACGTCGGGAGGCTCCGCCATCCTTCGGGGCCCCAGTGGTTGAAGTGCCGGTCGGGCTGTTCACCAGATTGCGCACTCCATGCCACCATCTCCAAGGGCTGCCACAGTCTCCAGGCCGCGGCCACGACCAAAAGGCGACTCTCCTTCCTCTCTTGAGGCGTCTCCCAATGTCCGGCGAGCGATAGTCCCGATGGGCGTGGAAGTTCCAGCGCCGGGCGTCCGTCTCCTACGACGCCACCACCGGCTTGGGCGAGATCGTCGTTCCGACCCTCATCATTCATGGGTGGCCTGATCACATGACGCCCCTCGCATTTGCGCGTGGGATGCGGCAACGTCGGACACACGTCACAACCCAGTGGCTGGCGCCTTGACGCACCGGGCCAAACCGTGCGCAACGGCCAGCCCGTTCCGGGAAGACTCGGTCGCCGGCCATCGTGGATCAGTAGCCCGAACTCCGGCCCGTCGTGCGCCTTGCCAGTCCTTGTATCCCGCAATATCCTGCCTGAGAGGGGAATGTGTAGAGGGGCCGGCTGTGAGCTTCTTGCGAGCATTCGTTCCAAGGCTCGCGCGACGGGCGATCCACGCTGTCCCTGGCGCGCGGACCGGCCGAACTTCACCACCGGAGACTGGTTCGCGGGCACCCCCCGAGGACTACCAGAAGGAGGCGACCTCCTACATCGCCTACTGCGGCCCGTTCCACGTGGACGAGGAACGCCAGACGCTCACCCACTCGATGTTCGTGTCGCTGTTCCCCGACTGGACCGGCCAGACGCAGCCGCGACGGGTCAAGAGCGAGGGCGACTCCTTGCACCTCGGCACCGAGAGCCCCATCCAGTCGAGCGGCAACACCGTCAACTCGGTCCTCGTGTGGCGCCGAGCCGAACCGAACTAGCTAGGACCCGCTACTGACCCGGTGGCTTCGTGAGGGCGCCGTTCCCGATGACCCGCCTCACCGGTAGGGAACAGCTGCCAGTGCTGGAGTTGGGTGGCGGGTGGTGCGCCATATTGTTCACGGCCGACCAAGGGGTGTTCGCCGATTCGCCTGCTGACGTCGGGCGTGTTGACCTCCGGTACTCGAACCCCGCTGACCTCCGGGTTCGACTCAGGAACTGAGCCTGGATCCACCGCCAAAGCACAGCTGACCAGGGGAAGTAGCGCCTGACCATCTGCGGAAAATGCCCTTCCACCAGGAAGGATGGGAGTTGCGACACAACCATCCGACACCTGACGAAAGGGCACCTTTCCGATGCGATCTTCCCACATACCGCAGCCATAGCGGCTGCCCTGCTCTCGCCACCCCTGACGGAGTCACCCAGTGGAGTGGCGGTTGGACGCCGATGTGGGAGCGGCCAAGACGAGCAGAGTGTGCCCCCAGCCCGCTACGGCCCGCGTCGGTGACGACCAAGGCGGGGCACGAGCGGCCACGGGCACGTTTCTACGTGGCCGCCTCCTGCGTCCGAGCGTCAGTACCCGACGGTGAAGCGCCGCCGCGGGTGTGCGGTGGTCTCGAGCTCGTCGACCAGCGCGAGGGCGAAGTCCTCGAAGGAGATCCGGCTTCCCTCCGGGCCGGTGAGGAGGGCGTCGTCACCGATGCGGAAGCTCCCCGTGCGCTCCCCTGGGGCGAACGTCACGGAAGGAGAGACGAAGGTCCAGTCGAGCTCCGATTCCTCGCGCAGCAGGTCGAGGAAGACGACGCCGGCCGCGGCCTCCGGCCTGACCTGTTCCGGGATGCGCTCGGTGTCGATCAACTTGACGCCGGGCGAGACCTCGAGGCTTCCGGCTCCGCCCACGACGACGTACCGACTCACCCCGGAGGCGCGGACCGCGCCGAGCAGCTTGTGCGGATCGACCTGCGAGAAGCGCAACGAGCTGACGATGGCGTCATGACCGGCGAGCAGGGACGAGAGGTCCTTCTCGTTCGCTGCGTCGCCGCGCCTTGCCGTGATGCCGGGACGCACCGGCACCTCCTCCGGGCGGCGCACGATGGCCGTAACCGTGTGGTTGCGGAGGAGCAGCTCCGCAAGAACTCGGGAGCCCACCTGTCCGGTTGCACCGATGAGTGCGATGTTCATTGTCTTCGTGCCTTTCTGTTCAGGAGGGGTCAGCGGCTGTCTGATGCGGTGTATCGCCCTTGCCGGCCAGACCGGGCAGCGAGCGGGAGCGAGCGTGCGACTCCGAGCCGAGGTGCTCGGCGACCGGCAGGTCGACGTGCCGCACGGGACCCTGCCGGCCTCGCATTCCAGAGAGGACAGCGGCGAGCGCGAGGAAGCTCATCGACGCGTAGAAGGCGGCGTGCAAGCCGCTCGTGAAGATGGAAGCGATGTGCCCGTGGAGCTTCGCGGTGCCGACGAAGACGGCGAAGGCTACCTGGCGAGGGATCGAGCGTGACGCGATGAGGATGGCCATCGAGAACGAGAAGACCATCCCGGTGTTCTGAAAGGTTCGGAGCATCCCAGAGGACACCCCGAAGACCTCGCGGGGCGACGCCTTCATCACCGCTGAGTTGTTGGCCGGGAAGAAGCTGCTCGCGCCGATGCCGTTCACGACGCTCCCGATCACCACGAGCCACAGCCCGGTGTGGTTGCCGAGGTGCGCGTAGATGAACAGCGCCACCACTTGGACCGCAAGGCCCACGGTCGCCGGGATGACCGGCCCGACCTTGTCGGCCATCCTTCCCGACAACGGCCCAATGGCGCCCCCGATGAGGTAGCCCGGCACGAGCAGCAACGACGCGTCGAGCGGCGACAGGCCCCGGGGTCCCTGGAGGTACATGAGGATCAGGAACAGGACGGCGTAGTTGGCGAGACCCTGGAACAGGGATGCGAGCAGCGAGGGGGACATGGTCGGCACCCGGAAGATCGACAGGCGCACCATCGGGTCGCTCCGCGTCCGCTCCACGAGCACGAAGACCACCAGGCACACCACTCCTCCGACGATGAAGCCCACCAACGTCGCGTCGAGCGGTCTGGTTGCCAGGTTGGTGACCGCCCAGAGGATGCCGAAGAGGCCGAGGCCGGCCGTGACCATCCCGGCGAGGTCGATCCGGCGACGTTCGCGCTTGCCCGTGTCGCGGAGCACCCGAAACGCGACGAGCACCGCCACGGCACCGATCGGCACGTTGATCCAGAAGATCCACCGCCACGAGACGTAGGTGACGATGAGGCCGCCGAGCACGATGCCGAGCACGGCGCCCACGCTGTAGCCCATGCCGTTGTAGCCGTAGGCCTTACCCCGCTTCTCGGGGGGGAAGAGGTCGGCGATGACGGCACCGCTGTTCGCCGTCACCAGCGCGGCACCGATGCCTTGGATGAGCCGGAAGACGATGATCGAGGCCTCGTCCCACGACAGGGCGCACAGCGCTGAGACGACGATGAAGACGACGAAGCCTGCCTCGTACATCCGCACCCGCCCGAACATGTCGCCGAGCCGGCCGACCTGCGACGCGAGCAAGGTGATGACAAGGAGGTACCCGATGATCACCCAGATCACCGAGGTCAGAGCCACGTGAAGGCCGCGCTCGATCTCGGGGAGGGCGAGGACCACGATGGTGGTGTCGACGGCAGTGATGAGCACCCCGGTCATGACCACCGCCAGTGCCAGGGCGGTTCCTCTCTTGGGCTCCGCCTTGCCCGGGGGACCGCCGGGTCGGGTGGCGCCTGGTGAGCCGGTGACTCCGTCAGTCCCCCTCATCGCGGTGTCTCCTGTACGAGCAGCGCTGCGGCGTCGGGCTCTGGTGATCAAGGGGATGGTGGCCATGGGCAGGTCCTTTCGGGTCGGGTGGACGGCGACGGGCGCACGGTCCGACGTCGTCGATCGTGTGGCGCCGGTGCGGCCGGCAGGCAGCTGGTGGCCGGGCGCATCGCTGAGCGCCGTGCAGGTGCTCGTCGCCCACCACGATCCTCGCTCTGAGCGGCGAGGCGGTCCACTAAGGCTGCTGATTTTGCCGGATCATGTACATGACTAGCCTGGGCAGCCGTGGAGACAGCTGGCATAGATGGACTTGATGAGCGGATCATCCATGGCTTGATCGTCGAACCCAGAGTTCCCTTCCGGGTGCTCGCGGATGTCGTGGGGGCTTCCCCACAGACCGTTGCCCGTCGCTACCGCCGCCTCCAGGACGTCGCCGGCCTCCGGGTGACCGGCAGGGTGGTCGCCCCGCTCGCCGGCTGGGTCGACTGGTACGTGCGGATGCAGTGCGTGCCGGGTGCATCCGCCGGCCTTGCCGGCGCGCTCGCCCGCCGGCCGGACACCACCTGGGTCGGGCTCGCCTCCGGAGGCGCCGAGGTCGTCTGCTCGCTGCAGGCGCGCAGCTCCGAGCAGCGTGACGAGGTCCTCCTCGCCGGCCTGTCGGCTAGCCGGCGCGTTGTGTCGCTAAGCGCCTATGCGCTCTTGCACGACTACAGCCCGCCCGCCCTGCCGCGCCTCACCCAGGCACTGGACGAGGAGGCCTGCGCCAGGTTGCGTCACACACCCGCCGACAAGCCCGGAGGGCGTGTCGGCTCGCTCGACACCCATGACGAGCGGCTGGTCGACCTCCTCGCCGGTGACGGAAGAGCCTCCAGCGCCTTCCTCGCGTCGGCGATCGGCTGGCACGAGTCGACGATCCGGCGTCGTATCGCTGACCTGCGACACAGTGGCGTCCTGCAGTTCGATGTGGACATCGACCCGGGCGTGTTCGGGGCGGAGGTGCACGCCATGCTCTGGGCCTCCATCGAACCCGCACAACTCGATGCGGTCGGCACGGCGATGGCGCAGCACGTCGAGGTGCCGTTCGTGTCGGCGACCACCGGACCGACGAACCTCATGGCGGCGATCGTCTGCCGCGACCCGAGCAGCCTGTACGAGTACCTGACGGGGCGACTCGCTCCACTCCCCGGGATCAAGACGACCGAGGTCTCCCTGCTCATCCGGACCGTAAAGCGAGCCGCGCCTGCGGGTGGCGCCATGGCCGCCATGCCCTGACACCTGCACCTTCGACAAGGGGCATCAGGCGGCATGCAACGGATCTGCTAGCATAGTGCGACATGAGGACGATCTACCTTCGCAACGTGCCCGACGAGGTTGTCGAGCGCCTGGAACGGCTGGCCGCCCGTGAGCGGATGTCGGTCTCGGCGGTAGCGGTGAGGGAGCTCGAGGAGGTCTCGCGCCGGGTGGACAACCCGGCGCTGCTGGGCGACCTGCCGG
>JAJYWG010000227.1 GCA_021791615.1 Actinomycetes bacterium | reverse complement strand
CGAGCACAAGATCCGAGACGTCGTTCGGACCTACCTCGAGCACGACGGCTACGCGGTGTTCGTGGCCGCAAGCGGCGAAGAGGCGTTGGAGTCAGCCCAGCGCCTCCAACCGGACCTGGTCGTACTGGACCTCATGCTGCCCGATCTGCCCGGCGAGGAGGTGGCCCGCTCGCTGCGGGCAATCTCCGACGTTGCGATCATCATGCTCACCGCCAAGGCCTCCGAAGACGACCGGGTGAGTGGGCTTCGCCTCGGAGCCGACGACTACCTGGCCAAGCCTTTCAGCCCCCGCGAGCTCGTTGCTCGCGTGGAGGCCGTCCTACGACGAGCCAAGGGCACCGAGCCCGAGGTCTCCTCCTTCGACGAGGGCGGGCTCCGTATCGACTCGGCTCGCCGTGCGGTGTGCGTCGAGGGCCGCCCGGTGACCCTCACCCGCAGTGAGTTCGACCTGCTTCTCACCCTGGCATCCCGGCCCGGCCGGGTGTGGTCGCGCTACGAGCTCATGACGAGGGTCCAGGGGTACGACTACGACGGCTACGAGCGCACCATCAACGCGCACGTGAAGAACCTGCGCCGCAAGCTCGGCGACGATCCCCACAAGCCCCGGTTCGTGGCGACCGTCGTGGGCGTCGGCTACAAGCTCGACGTGACCCCCGATGCGTAGGTCACTCGCCCTTCGCCTCACCCTCGCCTTCGCCGCGGTCGGGCTCGGGACCGCTGCGCTCATCGCCGTTGTGGTCAACGTGGCCTTCGGGATCCGCTTCACCGGCTACGTCTCGGCCCAGCAGCAAGCCCGACGTGGCGAGCTGGTGACCGCGCTGGCCGCCTCCTACCGCGACGAGAGGGGCTGGAGGCCGAGCGCGCTCGCCTCGCTCGACGCGCTGGCCGCCATGGCCGACGAGCAGGTAAGCGTCCTCGACGCCCGCGGCCGGCTCGTCTGGACGTCGGCGTCCGGGGCGAACGGCGCCATGGCCGCCATGGACCGGGCCATGATGGGGACCCCTGCCCTCGGGACCGCTTCGCGGATCCCGATCACGGTCTCCGGCGCCCGGGTCGGCACCGCCCTCGTCCGCCTGCCCGCTGCCGGGCTACCCGCCATCGACCAAGCCTTTCGGTCCTCGATCGAGCGCCTCTTGCTCCTCACGGGAATCGGCGCGGGCCTTGTGGCCATGCTCGTCGGGATCCTGTTGGCCCGGCGGGTGACCGCCCCGGTGCGTTCCCTCACTGCCGCCGCCCGCTCCCTCACCGCCGGCCAGCGCTCGGCACGCCTTCAGGACAGCTCGCCCGACGAGCTCGGCGAGATGGCCGCCGCGTTCAACACGATGGCCGACGCGGTCGAGGCCGAGGACGTGTTGCGCTGCAGCTTTGCCCGAGACGTCGCCCACGAGCTACGCACCCCGCTTGGCGTGCTCCAGAGCCAGCTCGAGGCCCTCCAGGACGGCCTCGTCGCGCCGAGCCCCATGGCGCTGGCTTCCCTGCACGAAGAGACGCTGCGCCTCGCCCGCCTGGTGGCCGACTTGGAGACCCTGGCCTCGGCCGACGGCGCCCCCTTCGCCCTCCGGCGCGAGACGGTGGTGCTGGCGCCCCTGGTGGACGCGGCGGTCGCGCCGTTCGCCGGGCCGATGCGCGAGAAGGGACTGTCGGTCCAATGCCGCCTGTCCGAGGTGGCCGTCGAGGGTGACCCGGTCCGGCTGCGCCAAATGGTCACCAACTTGTTGTCCAACGCCGCCAAGTTCGTCCCCCCCGGGGGAACCATCCATGTCGACCTGGAGGGCGACGGAACCTGGGTGACCCTGCAGGTAGCCGACGACGGTCCCGGCATCGCGCCCGAGAATCTGCCCCATGTGTTCGAGCGCTTCTTCCGAGGGTCCGACGCCCGGGCAGGGGGATCGGGGATCGGCCTGGCCGTGGTGGCAGGGCTGGTCGAGGCGCACGGCGGCACGGCGGCCGTGGCGAGCGAGCCCGGAGCGGGCGCGACGTTCACCATCCGCCTTCCGCAAACAGCACCAGGGGTGCGCCGAGCCTTCGCCGGATCTTCACAAGCCCCCCGTAGGTTGAGCTCCGTCGGAGAGAACCAACAGGAAGGAAGAGATCGATGAGATTTGCGCACACCACCCGCTGGGTCACCGCAGGAGCTGCCTTCGGACTGTCGGCCGCCCTCTTCGCCGGCGTCGCCTTCGCGGCCACCCCCGGCTCGGCCGGACATGGCGCCGGTTCTGCGGCAACCGCAGGGGCATCGGCTCCAGTGCTTGCTGCGACCGCCGCCACGACATCCACCACCGCGGCCCCTCCTGGGGGAAACGCGGCGTCGGGCACGCAAGCTCCGACCGGGACTTCCCCGATGATGTCGGAGATGCTGGCCAGCCTGTCGCCCCAGGCTCGCGCCGAGCTCCAGGCCCTCTACCCCCAGATGCTCCAGCTGATGGACAGCTCGCAGATGATGAGCGGCACCGGGACAGCGGGCTCGATGATGGGCCAGCCGGCCGCTGGCAGTGGGCCTGCCTCCAGCCAGCGCCCGGCTTCTTGAGCCATGACGTGGTCGCGACACCGACGCCGCATCGCCTTGGCGTTGCCAACAGATAAAGAAGGAGGCAGAGCACATGGTCGAGATGACCAACACTGACCCGACGAGCACGGACCTGACGAGCACGGACCTGACCAAGATAGAGCTGCCCGGCGCGATCGAGATCTACCAGCTCTCGACCCCCGGACTCGGCGACCACAGCTACCTGGTCCGCTCAGGTCCAGACGTGGCGGTGATCGACCCGCAACGAGACCTCGACCGCTACCGGAAGGCCCTGGCCGAGCTTGGCGGGCGGCTGACCGTGGTCGCCGAGACCCACGTCCACAACGACTACGTGAGCGGTGGCCGGGCCCTGGCAACCGAGCATGGGGCCACCCACGTGCTGCCGGCTGGGGCCGGTTACGCCTTCGGGCACCACCCGGTGGCCGACGGCGACGAGGTGCCCCTCGGGACGGTGCGCCTGCGATCCCTGCACACGCCTGGCCATACCCCCCATCACACCTCTTACGCGGTCTTGGAGCACGATGAAGTGGTCGCCGTGCTCTCCGGGGGCTGCGTGCTGGTCGGCGCGTGTGGGCGTACCGACCTCGTTGCTCCCGAGCTGACCAAGGAGTTGACTCGGGCCCAGTACCACTCGGCCCACCGCCTCGGCGAACTGCCCGAGCCAACCGCCATCGGGCCGACCCATGGCCAGGGCTCGTTCTGCGCAGCCTCGGCTGCCGGAGACGAGACCTGGACGACCGTGGCCAAGGAGAAGCACCGTAACCCCGCCTTCACCGCGCTCGACGAGGACGACTTCCTCGCCCGACAATTGGCCGGGCTCACCGCCTACCCCGCCTACTACGCCCGCATGGCCGCAATCAACCTGGCCGGGGCGCCGAGCTGGGACACCCGACCCCTCTCGAGCGTTGCTCCCGAGGAGCTTGTCCGCCTCCAAGGCGACGGCGTGGCGGTGGTCGACGGCCGCCCCCGGGGTCAAGTAGCAGCCGGCCACGTCCCTGGCTCGGTGAACGTGGAGCTCGACGACCCGTCCTTCGGCACCGATCTGGGTTGGCTCTTTCCGGCCGGCACCCGCTTCGTCCTGGTCCTGGGTCCGGGCCAGGACCCCACCGGGGCGGCCCGCCAGGCCGCCCGGGTCGGCATCGAAACCATCGCGGGGGTACTCGACGGCGAGGTGGACGCCTGGGTCGCCTCCAATCGCCCTCTTCGCTCCTACCCGGTCACCGATGTGGAGGGGCTCAAAACGGCCCTCGATGCCGGCGGAACCCGGGTGCTCGACGTGCGCCAGGACCAGGAGTGGGCCGAGGGGCACCTGTCCGGCGCCCATCACGTCCACATTCCCGACTTGGCCGGCCGGGTGGGCGAGCTCGGCGGAAAGGAGACCACCTACACGCTGTGTCAAACCGGGCACCGGGCGGCGATGGCCGCCAGCATCCTCGACGCCGCTGGGATCCCTGCCGTACTGGTAGAGGGCGGTGTGCCCGACTGGGCCACCAAGGGGTACCCGTTGTCGGCCTGAACCACCCGGGCGGCCGTCTGCAGGTCCGCCAAGTGGCACGAAGGGCAGGATGACGCCATGATAGTTACGACACGGCGTAGTTGACCCGACGACCGAGGAGGAGGCGAGATGCCCAACTTCATGGACCGCATGGTGAGCCCCGGCTCCTTCGACGCCTGGGTGATACTCGTCTGGGTGGTGGTGGCGGCCGCAATCGTCCTGCTCGTTGCCGTGGCCTACAAGACCTTCGCCGGCCGGGCCCCGATCGACCAAGGCCGGAGCGAACCATCCTCGACCGACAGCCCTTTGGCTGCCCTGGAGCAGCGCTACGCCAGGGGAGAGATCGACGAGGAGGAGTTCGAACGCCGACGCGCCACCCTCGTCGGGGGGCGCCGGTGAGGCCTTGGACGGGTGACAGGAGGGCAGCCGGCGACCACCACGCGCTACTCCATGGAAGTCTGCGGCCCCGATCGGGGGACGCTCGGAAGGTGACCCGGGTCGTCGAGGGCCCGACCGATGGCGCCCTCGACCATGCCGACCCCGAGTTGGTCGACGTGGCCGTCGGGGACGAGGCGTAGCGCGTGACGGCCAGGGCCAAGGTTCAGATGCAGGCTCGGGACGCTCTTTCGGGGTGCGTCCACCCTCCCTACCCGGCGAACGCGCTTGCCGGATCTCGACCAGTTCTCACGCCGTCATGAGCCAGACCCGTCGCGTGCCTACCAATCTCACCTCCGAAAGGTTGTCCGCGCCCCTGGCGCCAGCCCGGGTACGCGCGTCCCTGCCACGGCGGGCTCTCGAGACGGGCTCGCGACCGTTGCAGGTGACGACGTTTCGCTGTGAGGCGCTCGCCGACATCGAACCGCAGGCCCTCGGGCTGACCTACTTCTTCGATGCCGCCGCCGAGGGGGAGCCCTACCCGGTCACGATCCGCTTCACCGGGCGTCGCATCGGCGCAAAGGGCAAGCGTCGCCCACGCGACAGTTTCAGTGTCACCGAGACGGTCGAGCACGTCGTGCCGGGTAGCGGGCGTCTCGCGATCACGGCCCGTGTCGTCGACGGCCCGCCAGGCGAGTGGCAGGTGACCGCCACCCCGGTGAACGACACGCGGTCCCGGGCCGGGGCGACCCGCTCGGCACCGGCGCCAGGTCCGCGCCTGCCGAGCGCGTCGGCGTCCGGCACGACCGGGTTTGCACGTGTCATCTCGGTCCGTGCTCCGGGCACGCACCTCGGTGCGTGGCCTGCCCTGGTCGGCCTCGGTGTCGCGGTCGGCCTCGCCACCCAGGTACTCCTCGCCACTCACGCCCACCTGCATGCCACCCGTGTCCTGGTGGTATCGCTGGCTGCCAGCCTGGTCGGGCTGGTCGGCGCCAAGTTCTACTACTTGGCCGGGCACTATCTGGGGCGGCACTTCCTGGCGGGGTATGACCACCGCCCGGCCGTGCTGACCGCCGGCCTGTGCATCCAAGGGTTCGTGGCCGGTGCCGTCGGCACCCTCGTCGTCGGGGCGCTGGTCGCCGGGGTGCCCGTCGGTGCTTTGCTGGACGTGACCGCCCCCGGGTTGTTCTTGGGGATGACGATCGGCCGGTTCGGCTGTTTCTTCGGCGGCTGCTGCGTCGGGCGGCCAACTGCGTCGCGCTTCGGCCTGTGGTCGTCGGACCAGCGCCTCGGGGTGCGCCGCATCCCCACCCAGCTGCTCGAGTCCACGGTCGCGCTGTCCATCGGAGTACCGGCGCTGCTGGCTATGTGGATGACGACACCGCACCCGGCCGGGGTCGTGTTCATCGGCACGATCTCCGCGTACACGCTCGGCCGGCAGCTGCTCTTCCCGCTGCGTGACAATGCCCGCAAGACCGCCCACGGCCGCACCCTCACGATGGCGTTCACCGGATTGGTCGTCCTTGTCGACGTCGCGGTGGGCGTGTTCTGGTGAGGGCGCCGGGACAAAGCCGACCGACAAGCAGCAGGAAGGACTCTGATGATCGACCATTCTGGGAACAGCCCTATTCGCCGATGACCCTGATGGTGCTCGACGGTGAACGCAACCGGAGAAGTGAGGTGTGGCCCGACGAGGAGCTTCACGGCCTGCCGGTGCTGTTGGCCGGGGCGAGGTCGGCGTCCTCAAGGCGTGGCAGCACGCCGATGATCACAGCTGGTGGCAGTGATCGGTGGAGTTCTCCAACCACACCGGCCGCCCCGCCGACTGGGTGCCGCCCGGCCAAGAGGCCAAGCGCTGACCGCCAGCTCGACCAAGGCGGCCCTGACGGCTGCTCGACGCGTCCGAGACGCAGATCCGAAGAAGGAGAGACATGGCCAAGGTGATAGTCCTGGGTGGAGGGTTCGGGGGCCTCGCGGCAGCGCACGAGTTGCGGCGCCGACTCGACAGCGAGCATGAGATCACCCTCGTTGCCGACGAAGACCGGTTCTTCGTCGGCTTCGCCAAGTTGTGGGATCTTGTCGGTACCCGCCCGCTCGCGCAGGGCACCGGGCGGCTCAGCGCTCTCGCCGCACAGGGCATCCGGTTCGTCAAGGCCCGCATCACGGCCATCGACCCGGCCCGTCGGGCGGTCGAGACGTCAGTCGGATCGATGGACGCCGACTACATGATCGTGGCGCTGGGAGCGGCCGGCGACCGCGAGAAGCTGGGGGCAGCCGAGCACGGAGCACATGATCTCTACGACCCCGATCGGCTGCCGGCGATGCGCACCGAGCTCGAGCACCTCGACTGCGGCAGAGTCATCGTGGCCGTGCTCGGGATCCCCTACGTGTGCCCGCCTGCCCCGTACGAGGCAGCATTCCTGGTCGAAGAGCACCTCCGTCGCCGCGGGGTACGAGACCGGGTCGAGGTGGTGATCGCCACCCCGATGCCCTCGCCGTTGCCGATGGCCGGCCCGGACGTGGACGAGCTGGTGGCCAACGGGCTCGCCGGGCAAGGGATCGACCTCCGCACGGGGCTCCAGGTCGCCGCGATCGACACTCGGGCACGCATCGCGTCGTTCGCTGACGGGACCACCCTGGACTACACCCTGCTGCTCGGCATACCCCGGGCGGTGCCGCCTGCGGTGATCGCCGACAGCCCGCTGGCCGGAGAGGACGGCTGGATCTGGCCAGACCCCGAGACCGGCCGCACCGCCTTCGACGGCGTCTACGCGGTCGGTGACTGCACGGCGGTGGAGAACCTTCCCCGGGCCGGGGTCTTCGCCGAAGGGTTGGGCCGGGCGGCCGGGACGAGCATCGCAGCGGAGATCGACGGTGGTGGCGCCACCGCCTACGACGGGACGGGCTACTGCTTCTTGGAGTTCAACGGGCGACGAGCCGCCGCCCTCGAAGGCAAGTTCTTCGAGAAACCGAAGCCCGTCCTGCGAATGGCAGAGCCCGACACCGAGACCTACGCCCGCAAGGAAGCCTTCGAGGCCGAGCGGCTGCAGGAGTGGCTGGGGGTGTGAACTGTCGTCTCTCGGCTCGTCGACGAGGAGCGCGCGATGGTGACAGACCAGCCGGGCACGACGGTCACCTCCCGTAGGGCTCGCGGCCGGCCCCTTCTCCGGCCACCGGCCGGATCGAACTGCCCTGGCGCAGGTAGCAGTGCCGCCCGCGACAGCCAGGTAGCCAAGCGGCGAGTCCGTTCGAGCCATTGAGCGCGATGGTGCCCACGGAAAGGGGGTGACGACCCGATGCGATACCTCACCCAGTGGTCGTTCGATCCCTTCGTCGGCGTCGCCGCGGTCGTCGTCGCGTGGCACGAAAAGGGACTGGCCCATCTTGCGCGTCGATCGCGGCCAGCGCGCGCGGCGGAGAGGCGCCGACGCTCGCTGCTCTTCTATGGCGGGCTCGCCGTCTTGCTCCTGGCGGTCGTCTCGCCGATCGACTACTGGGCCGACGACTACTTCTTCGTCCACATGATCGAGCACATCTTGATCATG